>JBEANR010000200.1:0-4595 GCA_041165365.1 Actinomycetota bacterium
GTGTGCTCTTCCGATCTGTCGAGCTGATCGTCCGCCGAGGCCACGCCTTCGCGGGAGTAGACGCGCTCTCTCAGTGCGGCGAGTTCCGCGACATCCGTCGAGTCGATGGTCGACGGTCCGTCGCGTGTCGGCCCGCCGGGGTTACCGTCGGACACGCCGAAGGCGCCGCCCGCCGAGATGCGGCGGGACGGCGCCTTCGGCAGCCGAGAGTCAGAGGGTCGAACTACTTGACGTCGCCGTCATCCGTCTCGTCGACGACCCACAGCTCGTCGTCGGCACGGAGGGTCTGCCAGGCGGCGTAGGCGATGCCGACGACTGCGACGACGCCGAGCACGATCAGCACGACGCCGCCGGCGCCGATCGCCGGCTTCGGCTTGACGAGCCCGACGCGACTGCCGTACTTCGAATACGCCTTGCCGGCCTGCTTGGATGCCTGTCCGTAAGCCTTCGACGCCTTCTTACCGGCTTTCGAGGCGTTCTTGCCGAACTGGTCGGTCTTCTTGTGCACCTGCTTCAGCACTTCGCGCACCCGCGGGTCGCTCGATGCGTCGAGTGTGGCCAGCGCCGAGGCGACCGCGGCGGAGGCGCCGGGCAGCAGATCGTGCGACACCTTGTACCTCGCATCGTTCACGGTCGAGCGAGCGGCGGACAGACCCGAGTTCACCGCGGGCCTGATGCGGTTGTCGACGGTGTCGCGCACCCGCGGAACGACTTCCTCACGACCGGCGTTACCGATCTGGCGACCGGCCTCGCGGACGACTCCGGAGGCGTGTCCCACGACCTCGCGCTGCTCTTCCCACAGTTCGTTCGCGGCCTTCTTGAGCTTCTTGAGTTCCTTGGCGCGCTTGCGAGACAGTCCCATGGTCACCCTCCAGTGATGGTGTAACGGATGCCCCATCCTTTCACGCGGCACGCTGGCAACCAACATGACGAGCGCTGAGTAGACGTCGAGCCGAACAGGCGCTATGGGAGGATGGAGGCATGACTTCGCACACCCATGTCGCCACGTTCACCACGACTCTCGGGCCTATCACGGTCAACCTGCTCGGCAACCACGCACCGAAGACCGTCGCCAACTTCATCGGCCTCGCGACCGGAACGCAGGAGTGGACCCACCCGCAGACGGGCGAGAAGTCCACCGCCCCCCTCTACAACGGCGTCATCTTCCACCGCATCATCGACAACTTCATGATCCAGGGCGGAGACCCCCTCGGCCAGGGCACCGGCGGACCCGGATACGAGTTCGACGACGAGATCCACCCCGAGCTCACCTTCACCGAGCCGTACGTGCTGGCCATGGCCAACGCCGGCAAGCGCGGAGGTCGGGGAACGAACGGCTCGCAGTTCTTCATCACGACGGTGCCCACCACCTGGCTGCAGGGAAAGCACACCATCTTCGGCGAGGTGGCCGACGAGGCCTCCCGCGACACGGTCAAGAAGATCGAGGCCGTCAAGAAGGATGGCCGGGACAAGCCCCTCGACGACGTCGTGATCGAGTCGATCTCCGTCGTCGAGGCGTGAGCATCGGCGCCCGCACCCGATGAGCGGGGAACGCAGCGTGCCCGCCGGGGCGCAGAATACCGATGACTACTGTTACCGGCATCCCGACCGCCAGAGTTTCATTCTGTGTCAACGGTGCGGTCGCACGATCTGCACGGAATGCCAGACCGCCGCCGCGGTCGGAGTGCACTGCCCCGAGTGCGTGCGGGAGGGGCGGGCGAATGCGCCCAAGTCGAGGCCGGTGCTCGTGCGGTCGGCTCGTCGCATCCGTTCAACTGACGCCCCCGTTGTCACCTACGGCTTGCTCGGCGTGACCGCGTTCGTGTTCGTGTTCGGACTACTACCGGTTCCGGTGCTCGGCTACCTGGCCTTCTTCACACCAGACTTCACCGCGCGGCCCTGGTCCATCCTGACCTCGGTCTTCGTGCAGACCTCGATCTTCGGACTGCTGCTCAGTGGTCTCGCCCTGTTCCTGTTCGGGCGCATCCTCGAGAGCCTGCTCGGTCGGTGGCGCTTCCTCGCTCTCTATCTGCTGTCGGCGATGGGCGGGGCGGCGGCCGTCGCGCTGACCAATCCGTCGGGGGTACTCGTGGGGTCGGGGGCGGTGTTCTTCGGGCTCATCGCTGCGATGTTCATCGTGCAGCGCGGTCTGGGCGGCAACGGGATCGCCTTGGTCGTCATCGTGGCCATCAACTTCATCTTCGCCTTGGTCGTGGGCGGAGCGTGGCAGGCCTACATCGGCGGGCTGGTTGTCGGCGCCCTCGTGGGGTACATCTTCATGCGCACGAGACCGAGCAGGAAGGCGCCCCAGCAGAGGTTGCTTCTCGGAGCGGTGGCCATTGCCCTAGTAGTGCTGACCTTCTTCGGGGCGGAGATCCTCTAGCGACGAAATGTCGTGACAGCGGGGTCGCCGTGCCGGGGTCGGGGTCCGGACGTCGCGGGCCGCACGTTATCCACAGGTCGTCCACATGGGGACAATTACACGGGTGTCATTCCAGGCGCCGATCGTCGGCATGGAGGGATGCGGGTGTCAGCGCCAGCGGGTGGTCATGAGGAATCCGATGAACAGAATGCCGAAACCGACGAGGATGTTGCCATCGCCGAGGGATTCGACCGGGAGGGTCGACCCGCTCACGTAGAACACGATGATCCACGCCAGTCCGATGAGCATGAGGCCGAACATGATCGGCTTGAACCACACCGGGTTGGGGGCGTCGTCGCCGCCGCGCTTCTCGATCACCGGGCGGGCCTCGGTCGAACGGGCGGGAGTCACCGTCTTCTTCGATGACGCTGCGTCGGCATTCGCTGAATCCTTGGATCTGGCCATGCCGGGATTCTAGCGTGCGCGGTCTCATCGGCTGCTGGCAAGGGCCCGGGCTGGGGCTTGGGCTACTGGCATCCCGAAAGCTCCTCGGGCCGGTGGAAGCGTCAGGCGACGCCGGGCCGCTCTGCCACGCTCGCCTAGAATCGTCCCCATGACCAGCCAGGGGAGGACCGCCGAGGTCCCGGAGACGGTCGACATGGTCGACCGGCCTGTTCGCCCCACCCGGATCCCGCGCAGATTCAGTGTCATCGGGGTGCTCGGCGAACTACTCATCACCGCCGGCGTCTTCGTGTTCCTGTTCCTCGGCTGGCAACTCTGGCTCAACGATCTGATCGTCGGAGCGTCTCAACGGGACGAGGCGCTGGAGCTCAGTCAGCAGTTCGCACCGCAGACGCCAGCGCCGACATCCGAACCGGTCGATCCCACGACGCCGATCGACTACGGCGAACCTGTGGTCGCGGCCGCGCCGACGAAGGCCGACAAGTTCGCCAACATCTTCGTGCCGCGATTCGGGGCGGACTTTGTGCGCACCATCGCCCAGGGCGTCGATCAGTCGCCCATGCTCGCCGACGGTGTCGGCCACTACCCCGACACTCAGATGCCCGGGGAGGTCGGCAATTTCGCCGTCGCCGGACACCGCACGACCCACGGTGCGCCGTTCAACCAGATCAGCGAGTTGCGCGTCGGTGACCCGATCTACGTGCAGACCGCCGACGGCTGGTACACCTATCGCTTCAGGTCGCTCGAGTACGTGCGACCGACGAGCGTCGACGTTCTACTGCCGGTGCCCCGGGCGCCCGGCATCGACGCGGTGGACCGGATGATCACGCTCACGAGCTGCAATCCCCTGCTCTCCGCGGCCGAACGCATCATCGCCTACGGTGTGTTCGAGTCATGGCAGCCGGCATCCGCAGGACCTCCGGCGGACATCGCCGCTCTCGCGACCGGCGGCGCCTGACCGTGTACGCGGCCCTGTGGAGGAGCCTCCCCGGCCCGATCTGGGTGCGGGTGCTCATCGTGGTGCTGGTCGTCGTCGCCGTGCTCACACTCTGCGTGTACGTGGTGTTCCCTCTCGTCGATGCGATCATCGGCACGCCAGAGGTTACGGTGGAGCAGTGACAGACCCGACGACCCGCGTGCTGGTCATCGACAACTACGACAGTTTCGTCTACACCCTGAACGGCTACCTGCAGCAGCTCGGTGCCCACACCGAGGTGGTGCGCAACGACGACTTCGCCGCGGATGACGCGGCCGCCGTGATCGCCCGCTACGACGCCGTGCTGCTCTCGCCGGGCCCCGGCACGCCGGCAGCGGCGGGCGTCTCCGTTCCCGTCGTGACCGCGGCTCTCGCGTCGGGTCAGCCGCTGCTGGGTGTCTGCCTCGGACACCAGGCGATCGCCGAGGCGCTCGGCGCCACGGTCACCCACGCCGAGGAGCTCATGCACGGCAAGACCTCGCAGGTGACGCACGACGGCAGCGCTTTCTACGAGGGGGTTCCGAGGCCGTTCACGGCGACGCGCTACCACTCCCTCGCCGTGGTCGATTCGACGGTGCCCGGTGAGCTCGTGGTGACCTCTCGCACCGCAGGCGGCGTCATCATGGGGCTGCGACACGAGAGCGCTCCGCTGTACGGTGTGCAGTTCCATCCGGAATCCGTGCTCACCGAGGGCGGGTACGCGATGCTGGCGAACTGGCTGGATGTCGCGGGGCTCACCACCGCGAAGGCGTCGGCTGAGGGGCTCACGCCGCTGGTCAACCTGGGGTGACGGGG
>JBEANR010000201.1:0-8026 GCA_041165365.1 Actinomycetota bacterium
CACCACCACTACGTGCGCTACGAACTCGACGACGACTCCGATCGGTCGAGCGCCCAGTTCATCTCCTGCGGGCTGGGCGGGGCCTACCTGATGGCCTCCGACGATGCGCCGACGACTGTGACCCTCCCGACACCCTCCTCACGGATGCGGTCGAAGGACGCGACCCCGACCTCCCTCACGAAGTCCCCGACCACCTATCCGGCCGAGGGGGAGGGCACACGACTGGCGTGGCGACTCGCCAACCCGTTCAGCCGATTCTGGCTCCCCACCCGCAACTCGTCGTTCGGGCTGTGTGTCGGCGCGATCCACCTCGTGCTCAGCATCTTCGTCGTCTGGGTACTGAGCGTCTCGCGCGATCAAGGCCTGCTGGACTCCGTTCGGGACGCCGCGCCCGCGCCGACGCTGGCGATCACATTCTTCTCACTCTGGGTGCCGCTCCTGCTCGTGGCGGCCAATCTCGTGTTGATCAGCTGGAGGAGGGGCCGCTGGCATCCGGCCCACATCACGGCGGTCGTCGCGATCGCGGTGCAACTGGTCGTCACAACCCTGCTCGTGCAGGGGCTCATCGCGCTCGCGTGGCCGAGGTCCGACGTGCTCATGCTCATCGTCGCCGTGGTTCTCGTCGCGGTCGGCGGAGCGGTGCTGGGCAGTGAGGGGTTCGCCCTGCACGTGCTGCTCGCGCGCCCCGGAGCATTCGCCAACCTGCGGATGTCGGGGCTCGCGCACGAGCACGGCAAGGGGTTCGTGCGCATGCACCTCACCGCGGAGGGCGAGCTGCACCTGTACCCCGTGGTCGTCGACCGGGTGTGCACGGACTGGCGGCTCGAGAAGACCGAGGGCGGGCCGGTGGTTCCGGTGCCCACATCCGGTCTCCCCGCAGCGCGCCTGATCGAGCAGCCCGTCGTGATCGCCCAGCGCGGGCCGGGGCCGTGAGGGCGCCGTTCGGCACCTTCGGTCAGGCGAGCGCGATCACGACCGAACAGACGGCGAGTACCACGCAGACCGGCGTCATTACAGCGCGTTCAAGGCGGCTGCGGGAGATGCCGTTTACGACCACGCCGAGCGCGAAGTAGGCAGCAAAGATCCAGACCAACACCGTGATCCACTCGGCCGCAATCCCGGGCGCGGCGGCTCTTACGGCGAGGATGCCTGCGATCGCGGCGTATACCAGAACTGACAGCGCACTTCCGACGCGCAGCCGACGCGGGAGGGTCTCGTGGCGCCCACCCCAGACCAACCGTCCGTAGGGACGTCCGGCGGCGACCAGTACCTGAAGAACGCCGAGCGCGGTGAGGACGGTGACGGCGATGGCTGCCGCGACGACGCTCACGTCGCGGCCCGGGCGGACAGGTGTCGATCGGCGTTCGCGATGAGGGTGTCGAGTGCCTCCTGCAGCCCGACGAGATCGACCGAGTGCTCGAGACCGTCGTCGTTTTCGGCGAGCCCTCGCCAGGACGCATCGAGCAGACCGCGTCCGTGCTCGGTGATTGTCACGTGATTCGCGCGCAGGTCAACAAGGTCGCGGGTGACCGTCACCAGTCCGCGCTCGATGAGCTCGACCAACCGCTGCGTGACAGCGGCCCGCGACACGTCGAGCCCTCGCGCGATCTCGCTCTGACGGGCCGGGCCGAGTCTCTCGATTGTCACGAGTGCGCCGAACATCGAAACGGTGATGCCGTGCGCAGATCGGAGGTAGGTGTCGGCGACCCGGTCGACGAGCGCGGTCGCCCGGTGCAGGGAGAGAACGAGTCGCTGTGCATCGGGGGTCATAATGTTAACAACTTACCATAATTACATTTCTGCATCGAGCCGATCCGGCGCGGGGTCACACCTGACAGCGCGGACACCAGAAGGTCTCGCGCTGGGTCAGCACGGACTCTCCGAGTTCCCCCTCGCGAATAGGCGTGCCGCAGCGCAGGCAGGCCCGACCTCGGCGCCCGTGCACCCAGTCGGTCTCGCCGCGCAGGCGTCCTGTCGTGGTGCGTTCGACGCGGTCTTTGTTCGCGTGGATCAGACGGTGGGCGGTCGCGATGAGTCTCGCCGGGTCATCCACCTCTCCTATCGGACGGGTGGGCAGGATGCCGCGCAGGAAGCACAGCTCGTTGCGATAGACATTGCCCAGACCAGCGATCACCCGCTGGTCGAGCAGGGCAGAGCCGACGGGACGAGCGGGGTCGGCGGTCAGTCGCCGGAGAGCCTCGTCGGCGTCCCAGTCCGCACCGAGGATGTCGGGGCCGAGATAGCCGACGATCGACTCCTCGTCGGCCGTCTCCACCACCTCGAGCAGCCCGAGTGAGAACCCGACAGCCACCCAGTCCGCGGTCTCGAGCACCGCGCGCGCTGTGTAGGCCGGCCTCCGCCACTTCGTGCCGTGTCGGTAGAGATGCCAGGAGCCCTCCATCTTGAGGTGCGAGTGCACGGTCAGGTCGCCGATGCGCATCAGCAGGTGCTTGCCTCGGCTCGCGACCTCGTGCACGACCTCGCCGGTGAGGTCGACCGTCGCGAACGCCGGAACCCGGATGTCGCAGTGCGTGACCACGGCCCCCGCGAGCGCGCCGCGAAGGGTGTTGGCAGTGCGGTAGACGGTGTCGCCCTCGGGCATCTACGAGTCCAGCGCGTCGTGGTCGCACATGGTCAACCCCGCAGCCTCAGGCCCTGCGGCGTGGCCGAGAAGCCCGCCTCGAGAAGGGCGTCGCCGAACTCCGTGCCCACGACGAAGTCGCCATCGACCCGCTCGACCCTGATGCGCCCTCCCGATCGCCGCACGGATGCCGCGAGCGACCGCGCCGCGGCGGCGACCGCGATCTGATCGGCACCGAACGTGAGCACGGTCTTGCCGCCCCGCTCCACGTAGAGCACGAGCGCCCCGTCGACGAGCACGACCAGCGCGCCCGCTTTGCGCCCGGGGCGATGCCCCCGCTTCTCGGCGTCGGTGGCGGACTCCGAAGCGGTGACCGGGGTAGCGGGCCACGGCAGGGCGGCGCCCCAGGCGTTGGCCGGGTCGGTGGCGGCGAGGGTGATCGCGACGGGCTCGGCGTTCGCCGCCTCGAGCGCGGCATCCGAGGCCCTCGCGAACGAGCGGAGCCTGTCGACGGTCGCGCCGGTCGCGAACTGGGCCGCACCGAGTCCCTCGACGAAGTAGCCACGGCGGGCCCGGCCGGTCTCCTCGAAGCCGCTGAGCACTTTGTAGACGAAACCGAACCCGCCCCGGATGCCCTCGCTGACCACCGAGCCGCGGGTCACGACACCGTGCCTCTCGAGCAGCAGCTCACCGATCGCGAGTCCGCGCACGGTGGCATCGGGCTCCGAGAGCGGCAGCAGCGACCAGCGACCGGCGACGCTCGGCGGCCCGCCGGTCGATGGCAGGGTCGGACGCGACCGCCCGCGATACGAACGGGCCCGCGGTGCCGCGCGACGAGCAGTGGTGGAGCCCCCCAGATACGAGCGCAACGGGGAGAAGGTGTCGTTGGTGATCAGCCCCGACCAGACCAGACCCCAGAGCGCGGTCACGAGGGCCTTGTCGTCGGTGCTGCCGACCGCGTTCGACAACTGCCGGAAGAAGTAGGCGCCGCCGCCGGAGAGTGAGGCGAGGATGTCGCGCTGCAATTCCGTCGTTTCGTCGCCGGTCGGTTCCGCGAGGGTGACCGGGGCGGACTCGGCGAGGTGCAGGCTGATCCATCCGTCGTCGCCGGGCAGCGAACCCGCGCCCGACCAGACGACCTCACCGCTCGCAGTGAGTTCGTCGAGCATCACGGGGGAGTAGTCCCGCACGCGCGCCGGCAGCACCAGTGTCTCCCACGCGGAGGCCGGCAGTGCGACGCCCGAGAGCTGGTCGATGACCTGCGCCACCCCGTCGACCCCGCGGAGGGGCTCGGTCACGTGCTGCCAGGCGGGGAGGAAGCGGGCGAGGGTGGCGGCATCCACCGGCTCCACCTCGTGGCGGAGTGCGGCGAGAGACCTGCTGCGCAGGCGCCTGAGCACTTCGACGTCGCACCATTCGCTTCCGGAACTCTGCGGTCGGAATTCGCCCTCGACAACCCGACGCTGCCGCTCGAGCCTGCGCAGGGTGTCGAGCACGACGGCGGTGCCGGTGCCGAGTCTCGCCGCGGCATCCGCGACCGTGAACGGCGAATGGGTTCGGGCATAGCGCCCGACGAGGTCGCCGAGCGGGTCGTCGACCGGCTCGATGAACGCCGCGGGGATGCCGATGGGCAACGGGATGCCGAGGGCGTCGCGGAGGCGTGCGGCGTCTTCGATCGCAGCCCATCGGTCGGCGCCGGCCCGCCACACCCGATTCGTGCGGGCGAGGTCGGCGAGCCACGACTCGACGTCGACCTCGGGCCCCGGCTGCACCCTCGCGGTGATCTCGTCGATCGTCAACGGCCCGAGGATGCGCACGAGGTCGACGACCCCCTCCGCCCCCTTCACGCGCCGGTCGGGCGAGAGTCGCTGCAGGTCGAGCTCGGTCTGCTCGATCACACCCGCATCGAGCAGCTCGCGAAGTTCGGCGCGGCCGAGAAGCTCGGCGAGGAGCGTCGAATCGAGACTCAGGGCGGCGGCGCGACGCTCGGCGAGCGGGGAATCCCCCTCGTACATGAAGGCGGCGACATAGCCGAACAGCAGCGACCTCGCGAACGGCGACGCCTGATCGGTCTCCGCTTCGACGATACGGATGTGGCGGCTCTCGATCTCGCGGGCGAGCCGGGTGAGGGCCGGCAGGTCGTAGACATCCTGCAGCACCTCGCGCACGGCCTCCAGCACGATCGGGAAGCTGGGGTACTTCACCGCGACCGACAGCAGTTGCGCCGCACGTTGGCGCTGCTGCCAGAGCGGCGACCGCCTGCCGGGGTTGTAGCGGGGCAGCAGCAGGGCGCGCGCTGCACACTCCCTGAACCTCGAGGCGAAGAGGGCGGATCCGCCGACCTCCTCGGTGACGATCTCGGCGAGCTCGTCGGGCTCGAAGAGGAACAGCTCGGCGCCAGGTGGCTCACCGTCGGTGTCGGGGATGCGGGCGATGACCCCGTCGTCGCTCGACATGGCGGCGCCGTCGAGACCGTAACGGTCGCGGATCCGCGCGGCGACAGCGAGCGCCCAGGGCGCGTGCACCTGCATGCCGTACGGGGAATGCAGGATGACGCGCCAGTCACCGAGCTCGTCGCGAAAGCGTTCCACTACCAGAGTGCGGTCGGAGGGCACAGTGCCCGTCGCCGCCTTCTGCTCGCCGATGAACGCGATCAGATTGTTGGCGGCGCGCCCGTCGAGTCCTCCCGCTTCGATCCGGGAGCGGGCATCCGCCTCGGAACTCGTCGCGATGTCCCGGGTGAAAGCACCGATCGCCTGGCCGAGTTCGGCCGGGCGCCCGAGTCCGTCGCCCTTCCAGAACGGCACCCGCCCGGGCTGCCCGTAGGCCGGAGTGACGAGCACCCTGTCGTGGGTGATGTCCTCGATGCGCCAGCTCGTCGCGCCGAGGGCGAAGACGTCGCCGACGCGCGACTCGTAGACCATCTCCTCGTCGAGTTCGCCGACCCGACCCCCGGTCCCTGAGCCTGCCGAAGGGTCCGCTCCCACCATGAACACCCCGAACAGACCGCGATCGGGGATCGTGCCGCCACTGGTCACTGCGAGTCGCTGCGCGCCGGGCCGCCCGGTGATGGTGTTCTTCACGCGGTCCCAGATGATGCGGGGGCGCAGTTCGGCGAATTCGTCGGAGGGATACAGTCCGCTCAGGAGGTCGAGTGTCGCGTCGTAGGCGCTACGCGGCAGGTCGCGGAACGGCGCCGCCCGCCGCACCTGCTCGAACCACTCCTCCACACCGAGGGTGTCGAGGGCCACGGCCGCGACGGTCTGCTGGGCGAGCACGTCGAGGGGGTTCGTCGGAATGGTCATCTGCTCGATGAGCCCCGACGTCATCCGCTCACTGGCGACCGCGGAGTGGATGAGGTCGGCCCGATGCTTCGGGAAGATGATGCCCCGCGACACCTCGCCCACCTGATGACCGGCCCGGCCGACGCGCTGCAGCCCACTCGAGACGGACGGCGGCGCCTCCACCTGGATCACCAGGTCGACGGCACCCATGTCGATGCCGAGCTCGAGGGAGGAGGTGGCTACGACGCAGCGCAGGCGGCCGCTTTTGAGGTCGTCCTCGATGATGGCCCGCTGGTCTTTGGAGACGGAGCCGTGGTGGGCGCGCGCAAGGAGCCCCGCGGAGCCCTGCGTCTGCCCGGACTGCCCCGGCGCGGCCGCCGGTGTCTGCCGGTGAGGCGCCGCCCCCGCATCGCTCGGCCCACCCGCCCCCACGAGCAGCGCCTCGGCGCGCTCGACCTCGGCCGGATTCATCCGCTCGTCATAGATCTCATTGAGCCGCGCCGTCAGTCGCTCGCTCAACCGCCGGGAGTTCGCGAACACGATGGTCGACCTGTGCTCGAGGATGCGGTCGACGATCTCGGCCTCGACATGCGGCCAGATCGAGCCCTGCTGGGGCTGCGTGCCCGCTGCGGAACCCTCACGCGGGGGCGCGGTGCCGAGCTCGGTCATGTCTTCGACGGGTACGACGACCGAGAGCTCGAACTTCTTCGTCGACACCGGCGCCACGATCGTGACCGGATCGCCGCCGGCGAGGAATCGCGCGACCTCTTCGCGAGGTCTGACCGTCGCCGACAGTCCGATGCGCTGCGCCGGCTTCTCGAGCAGCGCGTCGAGCCGCTCGAGCGACAGGGCGAGGTGCGCCCCGCGCTTGGTCGAGGCGACGGCGTGCACCTCGTCGATGATGATCGTGTCCACGCCCCGCAGGGTCTCCCGCGCCGACGCCGTCAGCATGAGGTACAGCGACTCGGGCGTCGTGATGAGGATGTCCGGTGGATGCCGTTGCAGCGTCCGCCTGTCTGACGAGGTCGAGTCACCCGACCGCACGCCCACGGTCACGTCGGGGGGAGACATCCCGAGCCTCCGCGCCGTCTGCGTGACGCCCACGAGCGGGGCGCGCAGATTGCGCTCGACGTCGACAGCCAGCGCCTTCAGGGGAGAGATGTAGAGCACGCGGGTGCGGTGCAGTTCGTTCTCCGGCGGGGGAGTGGAGGCGAGTCGGTCGATCGACCAGAGGAACGCGGCGAGGGTCTTACCCGACCCCGTCGGGGCGACGACGAGGGCGTGTTCGCCGCTCGCGACGGCCGTCCACGCGCCGTCTTGGGCCTCGGTGGGGGCGGGGAAGGCGCCCGAGAACCACTCGCGGGTGGCGCGGGAGAAAAGGTCGAGCGAGGAGCCCATCCGACCATCATCCGCCACGCCGCCGACATCCCCGGTGCGGGCGTCGGATACTGGACAGCGGGAAGACGGAGGACTATGCACCCGGCACCGCCGAGAGGACTGCACGATGGATGACGCGGCGCTCGCCGACCTGCTTCGCGCCACCCTGGCGAGAGCCGTCGACTCGCTCGTCGAGCGCGGCATCCACGACGAGTCGGTGGCCGAGCTGAGGCCGGCCCGAAAGATCGCGCTGTTCACCAAGCCGCCTGTGATGGCACCGCTCGGCCGCGCGTGGAGGCTCGGCGTATTTCTGCTCGATCGCGAGGGAGGGCTGCGTGCCACGGGGTCGATCACCCGGGTGGCCGAGGCGGGGCATCCGACCGGCCTGTCGAGTTCTGTCGAGAAGCGTCGGGATGCGAGGCTCGCCGCCACCCGCGGACGCTTCCCTCCCGGCGAGGTGGTCAATTTCGAGGTGGGTGAGGTGCGGACGGATGCCGCGGCGATCCGCTCGGGGGTCGGGCCGATCATCCTCGTCGACGACGTTCTCAGGGTGCGACTGCCGACCGGCGGCACGATGGCCCTCGAGGCCTACCTGGCCGACCGGATGAGCGTGATGAACACCGATTGGCGGCCGGAGGGGTATCCCCTCTGAGCCCTCCGCACCCCGGGTCCCAGAGCAAACCCCGGGTCCCTGAGCCTGTCGAAGGGGCCGCCCCGCAATGCCCGGGCCACCCAGCAGTCCCCGGGTCCCAGAGCAAACCCCGGGTCCCTGAGCCTGTCGAAG
>JBEANR010000202.1:0-42304 GCA_041165365.1 Actinomycetota bacterium
ACCCCCGCATCGGCCTCGTGCACCGGGCGACCTCCGGTGCCGAGGCGATCCAACTGCTCACCACGGTGTCGGTGCAGGCGGCGTTCCTCGACATCCACATGCCGGGACTGTCGGGCTTCGACCTCGGGAGGGCCATCCGCCGGTTCGCCTCGCCGCCCGCGATCGTGTTCGTCACGGCCGACGAGGATCGCGCCCTCGACGCGTTCGAGCTCGCGGCGACCGACTATCTGCTCAAGCCGGTGCGGGCGGAACGCCTGAGCGGCTCCCTCTCGCGCATCGTGCAGGCGACCGCCGACCAGGCGTCCGCGGGTCAGGCGTTCTCCGGTCGGTTCCCGCCCGATCCGGTGCGCGGCGACCGTGCGCCGAGCGGTCCCGCGCCGCTCGGGGCCGATGAGACCATCGTCGCCTCCCTCGGCTCGACGATCCGCAGGATCCGGCGCAGCGAGGTGCGATACGCGCAGGCTCAGGGCGACTACACCCGGCTGCACACCGAGGGGGCGAGCTACCTCATCCGTGTGCCGATCTCCGACCTCGAACAGCAGTGGGGCGACGGCGGGTTCCTCAGGGTGCACAGGTCGTTCCTCGTGCAGATCGAGGCGGTCACGAGCATCCACCTCGGCCCGCATCCGCTCGTGACGGTCTGCGGGGTCGATCTGCCGGTCAGCAGGCGACTGCTCCCCGTCGTCCGCGACGTGCTCGCCTCGACGACGCGGCGCGGTCATCCCCGCCACACCGCGTCGCCGTCGCGGGAGCGCGGATGAGCCCCCGCAGCCCAGGGCATCCGCCACCCCGACGACGCGTCACCGCACCGGGCACGGGTCGATCGGCGGCGGCGCGGGTGTCGCCGGAGTCCGGGCCGGCGACAGGCGAGATCCGCGCGATCTACCTCGGTGCGCTCGTGCGGGCGCAGCTTCGCCTGGGCGTCCTGAGCGCGATGGCCTTCCTCGTGACGGTCGCCGTGGCCGCTCTGCTCATCGCGTCGGTGGAGTCCCTGCATTCGGCCCTGGTGTTCGGGGTGCCGTGGTCGTGGGTGCTGCAGGCCTACGGCATGTACCCCATCGTCGTCGTCTTCGCCGCCTTCTACGTGGGCGCCGCGCGACGGAACGAGCGGCGCTTCCGTCAACTGGAGCGGTCGGGATGAACGCAGCCATCGCCATCGCGGCCATCCTCATCGTGCTCGTCGCCACGACCGTCATCGGCTTCTACGGACTCCGCATCTCCCGCACGACCGACGACTTCCTCGTCGCGTCCCGCACCGTCGGACCGGCGTGGAACGCCTCGGCCATCAGCGGCGAGTACCTCTCGGCCGCGAGCTTCCTCGGTATCTCAGGTCTCGTGCTGCTCTCGGGCACCGACGCCTTCTGGTTCCCGATCGGCTACTGCGCCGGGTATCTGCTGCTGCTGTTGTTCGTCGCCGCACCGCTCCGCCGCAGCGGGGCGCGAACCATTCCCGACTTCGTCGAGTCCCGGCTGCAATCGGTCGGCGCGCGCAGGGTCACCAGCGTGCTCGTCGTCGTGATCGGATGGCTCTACATCGTGCCCCAGTTCCACGGCGCGGCGTTGACGGTCGCCGTCGTCACCGGTCTTCCGTCGTGGTTCGGGTCCGTCGCGATCGCGGTCACGGTGAGCGTCATCGTCGCCGCGGGGGGAATGCGCTCGATCACCTTCGTGCAGGCGTTCCACTACTGGCTCAAACTGACCGCGATGGGCATCCCCGTCGTGCTGCTGCTTCTGGCCGCGACATCCGCACCGGTCGCCGTCGACGTGGGAATGGTGTTCCCGGCGGAGGCGGGGCCGGCGGGTCAGGACGCCTATCGCACGGTCTCGCTCATGGTTGCCCTCGTGCTCGGAACCATGGGGCTCCCGCATGTGCTCGTGAGGTTCTACACCAACCCCGATGGCGATTCGGCCCGCCGCACGACACTCATCGTGATCGTGATGATCAGCGCCTTCTACATGCTGTCGAGCACGATGGGGCTCCTCGGCAGGGTCTTCGCCCCCGATCTCGCCGACCCCGCGACCGCGGATTCGGTGGTGCTGGTGCTGCCGACGAGGCTGCTTCCGGGAGCCCTCGGCGAGTTCGTCACGGCCCTCCTCGTGGCGGGTGCTTTCGCCGCCTTCGTCTCCACGTCGTCGGGCCTCGTGGTGTCACTCGCGGGAGTGGTGAGCCAGGATGTGCTCGGCGGGGGAGTCCGGGGGTTCAGGATCGCCGCGGTGCTGTGCACGGTGGTGCCCCTGCTCGTCACCTTCGCGACGAGCGCGGGTGGCCTGCTCAGCAGCGTCGGACTCGTCTTCGTGGTCGCGGCCTCGAGCATGTCGCCGTTGCTGCTGCTCGGCGTGTGGTGGCGCGGGTTGACCGCGAGCGGCGCGATCACCGGGATGCTGGTCGGCGGGTTGTCGGCGCTCCTGGCCCTCGTGGTGAGTGCAGCCGGACTCGCGACCGGGCCCGTGTCGGCCGCCGTCGAGCAGCCGGCGCTGTGGAGCGTGCCCCTCGCCGTCCTCACCACCGTCGTGGTCTCCCTACTCACCCGGCGGCGGGCTCCGCTCAGGGCGGACCGCTACCTCCAGCGGCTGCACGCTCCGGAGGGATGAGTGCGCCTGGTCCGTTGTGGGACGCGACGGGTCGCGCGCGTTAAACTGGCCGCACCATGGCCACTTTCGGAAACCTCACCGACCGCCTCGCCGAGACCTTCAAAAATCTCCGCGGCAAGGGAAAGCTCAGCCCCGCCGACGTCGACGGCACGGTCCGCGAGATCCGCCGCGCACTGCTCGATGCGGATGTCGCGCTCGAGGTGGTCAAGGAGTTCACCTCGCGCGTGCGGGAGCGCGCCCTCGGCGACGAGGTCTCCGCAGCCCTGAACCCCGCCCAGCAGGTCGTGAAGATCGTCAACGACGAACTCGTCACGATCCTCGGCGGCACCCCCGACGACGGCGGTGCGCGCCGCCTGACCTTCGCGAAGAACCCGCCGACGGTCATCATGCTCGCCGGCCTGCAGGGCGCCGGGAAGACGACCCTCGCGGGCAAGCTCGCCACATGGCTGGCGAAAGACAACCACACCCCGCTCCTCGTGGCCGCCGACCTCCAACGCCCCAACGCCGTCACCCAGCTGCAGGTCGTCGGCGCCCAGGCGGGAGCAGCGGTCTTCGCCCCCGAGCCCGGCAACGGCGTCGGCGATCCCGTGAGGGTCGCGAAGGATGCCGTGAAGTTCGCACGCGATAAGCAGTACGACGTCGTGATCGTCGACACCGCAGGGCGGCTCGGCGTCGATGCCGAGCTCATGAAGCAGGCCTCAGACATCCGGGCCGCCGTCGACCCGGACGAGGTGCTCTTCGTCATCGATGCGATGATCGGCCAGGACGCGGTGGCGACGGCCCGGGCCTTCCAGCAGGGCGTCGACTTCACGGGAGTGGTGCTCTCGAAGCTCGACGGTGACGCTCGCGGAGGTGCGGCGCTCAGCGTGGCATCCGTCACCGGTCGCCCGATCGTGTTCGCGTCGACGGGGGAGGGACTCGACGACTTCGAGGCGTTCCACCCCGATCGCATGGCGAGCCGCATCCTCGACCTCGGCGACATCCTCACGCTGATCGAGCAGGCGCAGCAGAACTTCGACGAGGAGGAGTCGCGCAAGGTCGCCGAGAAGTTCGCGACCTCGACCTTCACCCTCGAGGATTTCCTGTCGCAGATGCAGCAGATCAAGAAGATGGGCTCGATCAAGAACATGCTCGGCATGCTGCCGGGGGCGAAGGGGATGAGGCAGCAGCTCGAGAACTTCGACGAGTCCGAGCTGACCCGCACGGAGGCCATCATCCAGTCGATGACGCTGCAGGAGCGCCGCCAACCGAGGGTGCTGAATGGATCGCGTCGGGTGCGGATCGCGCGCGGATCCGGCACCACCGTCACCGAGGTGAACGCGCTGGTCACGCGCTTCGACCAGGCCGCCAAGATGATGAAGACGGTCGCCAAGGGCGGCATGCCGCAGGTTCCGGGGATGGGCCCGATGCCGGGCGGCACCTTCGGCACGGGCAAGCCGAAGCAGCAGCAGAAGAAGGGTTCGAAGTCGGGCAACCCCGCGAAGCGAGCGGCCGAGAACGCGGCGCTCGCCGCCGGGTCGAAGCCGGTGACGCCGGGCGGCTCGGGTTCGGGTTTCGGGCTCGGCGGTGGGGGGCAGGAAGGCGGGCCCTCCGAGGAGGAGCTGGCCTCGCTGCAGAGGTTTCTCGGGCGGTAGCGCGCCGGCGCTGCTGGTGCTCCAGCGCGGCCAGGTCGCCGGGCAGCCGTGCGCGGAGTAGGACTTGCCCTGCGGCGCGCGGTCCTTCCGCGTGACACGACGGCGTGGCGGGCGTGAAGTCCTACCCGCGTACCGGTGGCAGGCGACGACGGGCCCGGTGCTCGATCCAGAATCCCCGAGCGGATGTCGCGTGGCCGACCTCCGCGACCTAGGCTCGTGCAATGAACTCCGAGACCAAGCGCCCAGTCCGTATCGGTGTGCAGATCGCGCCGCAGCACGCCCCCTACGAGCTCCTCCGTGACACCGCGGCGGCGCTCGAGGAGGCCGGTGCCGACATCCTGTTCAACTGGGACCACTTCTTCCCGCTCTCCGGTGAGCCGGACGGCCTGCACTTCGAGTCCTGGACCATGCTCGCCGCCCTCGCCGAGCAGACCTCGCGCGTAGAGTTCGGGGCGCTCGTCAACTGCAACAGCTACCGCAACGCCAACCTGCAGGCCGACATGGCCCGCACGGTCGACCACATCAGCGCCAAGGGCGGCACTGGTCGATTCATCTTCGGCACCGGCTCGGGGTGGTTCCAGCGCGACTACGACGAGTACGGCTACGAATTCGGCACCGTGGGCGGTCGCCTGAACGCCCTCGCGGACGCCCTGCCTGTCATCGAGGACCGCTGGGGCAAGCTCAACCCGCCTCCCACCCGCGACATCCCGATCCTGATCGGTGGCGGCGGCGAGAAGAAGACGCTCCGCATCGTGGCGAAGCACGCCGACATCTGGCACAGCTTCTCCGACGCGGCGACCCTCGAGCGCAAGCTCGGCATCCTGTCCGGATGGTGCGGCGAGGTCGGGAGGGATGTCTCGGAGATCGAGATCTCGACCGAGGTGAACCGGCGACCGATGGCGGCGGGCGGCGGCACCCCCTCCGACCCCTTCGCCGCCGCGGACGAGGTGCTCGCGATCGGCGCGACCCTGTTCACGGTCGGGATCGGCGCACACACCGACCTGGCGGTCGTGCAGGAATGGCTCGCGTGGCGCGACGCGAAGAACGCCTGAGCCACCGAGGGGAACGAGCTCAGCGCAGGCCGTCGCGCAGTTCCCGCACGAGCGACGCCACGACGGACTTCAGGCTCCCGCGGTTCAACTCGGCGACGGCGAGCTGCCGCTGATAGCTCGCGCCGCGATCGAGGATGACCTCGACGTCGTGCAGTTGTGCGAGGCATCCGAGTCGTTCCGCAATGGGTTCGAGCCTCGTCACGAGGGAGCGGAGGTCGTCGCCGACCGGGCACTCGTCGCCCGCGGCATCCTGGATCACGATCGCCTCCATGCCGTACCTGGCGGCCCGCCATTTGTTCTCGCGCACGTACCACGACGGCATCGTCGGAATCACCTCGCCCTCGTCGAGCATCGTCGACAGCAGCTCGACGAGGCACTGGGTGAGCGCGACGATCGCGCCGACCTCCTGCACCGTCGCCAGCCCGTCACAGGCGCGCATCTCGAGGGTGCCCCATCGGGCGGAGGGACGGATGTCCCACCGGAGCTCGTTGTAGTGGTCGATGACACCCACGTGCAGCATGCCGTCCACCATCGCCTCGTAGTCGCCCCACTCCCTGAAGTGCGGCGGCAGTCCGGCGGTCGGCAACTGCTGGAACAGCATGGCGCGGCTCGACGCGTAGCCCGTCGCCTCGCCGGCCCAGTACGGGCTCGACGACGACAGCGCCTGGAAGTGCGGATACCAGGTGAGCAGCCCGTTCATGATCGGCAGCACCTTCTCGCGATCCTCGATGCCGACGTGCACGTGCACGCCCCAGATCATCATCTGACGCCCCCACCACTGCGTGCGGTCGATGAGGGTCGCGTAGCGCTCCTTGTCGGTCACCTGCTGCTCGAACCATTGGCTGAACGGATGGGTGCCGGAACACATCAGGTCGACCCCCATCGGCTCGGCCACCGTGCGAACGGCATCGATCGAGCGTTCCAGGTCGGCGAGCCCCTCGGAGACGGTGGCGTGCACCCCCGACACGAGCTCGACGGTGTTGGTGAGCAGTTCCGCGGTGATGTGCGGATTGTCGTCTCCCCCCGGCAACTCGACGGCCTTGAGGATCTCCGGGGCCGCCCCGGCGAGCTCCCCGCTCGCGTGGTCGACGAGGGCCAGTTCCCACTCGATGCCGAGGGTGGACCTCGCCGATTCGGCGAAGTCGATCACGGTCGGTAGGGCCCTCTGTCTCGCTGTCTTCGACATCATTCGACCTGGCTCTCCCGCGGTGGATGACGGAGGACGAGGTGACGTCCGCTCCCATCCTCACACCCCGTGTCCGCAACCCGCGAGAGGGTGCCGGTGGTTGTCGCTAGCGTGAGCCCATGACCGATATCCCGCCCGAGACTCCGGCGCCCACTCCCGTTCGGTCGGCTCCGACCTCCGGCCTGACGCCCGCGGTCGCGGTGGCGATCGTCGTGACGGTCCTCGCCTGGGCGAGTGCCTTCATCGTCATCCGGGCGGTCGGTCCCTTCTTCTCCGGGGGCTCCCTCGCGCTCGGGCGACTCCTCGTCGGCGCCGTGTTCCTCTCGGCTCTCGTCATCGGCAGGCCGTGGATCAAGCCCGACGGGCGCGAGTGGGCCCTCATCGTCGGCTTCGGGGTGGCATGGTTCGCCGCGTACAACGTGGCGCTCAACATCGCCGAGCAGACTCTGGATGCCGGGACCACCGCGATGCTCGTGAACATCGGGCCCATCCTCATCGCCGTCGGCGCCGGACTGCTGCTGGGCGAGGGCATACCCACGTGGCTCGCGATCGGGGCGGGGGTGGCGTTCGTCGGGGTCGTGCTCATCGGCATCGCCACGGGCGCGGGCTTCGGAGACGGAACGGGCGTGCTGTGGTGCCTCCTCGCCGCCGTCACCTACGCGGCGGGTGTGCTCATGCAGAAGCCGGCACTCCGACGGCTGCCGGCGGCGCAGGTCACCTGGCTCGGGTGCGTCATCGGCGCGATCGCGTGCCTCCCTTTCGCCCGAACCCTCGTCGACGAGGCGCTCGCTGCGCCGGTGACGGCGGATCTCGGCGTGCTCTACCTCGGCGCCGTGCCGACCGCGCTCGGTTTCACCGCCTGGGGCTTCGCCCTCTCGAGGATGCCGGCCGGCCAACTCGGCGTATCGACCTACATCGTGCCGCCGGTCGCGATCGTGTTGGGCCTCGTGTTCCTCGGCGAGGTGCCCCCGGCGCTCGCGCTCGTCGGCGGCGCGGTGTGCCTCGGCGGAGTCGCGCTGTCGCGGCGACGGTCGGTACCCCGAACGCCCTGAGCGCCGAAGCACGGTCACGCACCTCGACGACCGGGGGTGCCGTCGTCTGCGCGCTCCCGTCGCCGGTCGGCGGCGGGCGTGTTTATCTGGCAGAATGATCAGTCGAGTCCGCGCGCGCCCGACCCTCTAATCAGGCTGCCGCGGCTTCCCTCAGAGCTCGTGTCGAGTGTGCCCCCACGCTCACGCCATCAGTTCGACCACTCAGAAGTTCGATTCAGGAGAATTGTGGCTGTAAAAATCCGTTTGAAGCGCATGGGCAAGATCCGCGCACCGTACTACCGCATCGTCGTCGCCGACTCGCGCACCAAGCGCGACGGCCGCGTGATCGAGGAGATCGGCAAGTACCACCCGACCGAGGAGCCCTCCGTCATCCAGATCGAGTCCGAGCGCGCGCTCTACTGGCTTGGCGTCGGCGCCCAGCCCACCGAGCAGGTCGCCGCGCTGCTCAAGCTCACGGGCGACTGGGGCAAGTTCAAGGGTGACAAGGCCACCTCCGAGAGCACCGTCAAGGTGAAGGACGACAAGGTGGCGTTCGTCGCCGACGAGAAGAAGAAGGCCGTTCTCAAGCCCAAGGCGGCTCCCGCCCCGAAGGCCGACGAGGCGCCCGCCACCGAGAGCGGCGATGCCGAGGGCGCCGACGCTGCTGTCAACGCCGGCGCTCCCGAGGCCGGGGACACCACGACGTCGGCAGAGGCCGACGCCGACAAGGCCTAGACCGTGCTCGCAGGGGCTCTCGAACACCTCGTGAAGGGGATCGTCGATCATCCGGGCGAGGTGAAGGTCGTCGAGAAGAGCTCGCCGCGGGGTGATGTGCTCGAGGTGAGGGTGCATCCCGATGATCTGGGTCGCGTGATCGGCCGCGCCGGTCGCACAGCGAAGGCCCTCCGCACACTCGTCTCGGCGATCGCGGACGGCAAGCGTGTCCGCGTCGACGTGGTGGACACAGATTTCTAGCGAACCGGTGCCGGAGCGCGCACAGCTCAGAGTCGGTCGCCTCACCAAGGCGCACGGACTGAAGGGTGCGATCAAGGTCGAGCTGTATACGGATGACCCGGCACGACGTTTCGTGCCGGGCGCCGTGTTCGACCTGCAGGTGCCCGCCGAATCGCCCTGGCGCGGCAGGACCCTCACCCTCACCGAGCTGAAGTGGTACAACTCGCACCCCGTCGCCTTCTTCGACGGAGTGCCCGACCGTTCGGTCGCCGAGTCGCTCGTGAAGGCGATCCTCTGGGTCGATCACGATCCGATGGAGCCCAGCGACGAGGATGACGCCTGGTACGACCACCAGCTGGTCGGCCTCGCCGTGGTGCGGGACGGCGTGACGATCGGCACGGTGACGCTCGTCGATCACCTCCCCGCCCAAGACCTCCTCCATGTCGCGACGGAGACCGGCGACGTGCTCGTGCCGTTCGTGAAGGCCATCGTGCCGTCGGTGGACATCGCCGAGGGCACCCTCACCGTGACGCCACCGCTGGGTCTCTTCGAAGAGATCGCGGACGGTGCGGATGACCCTCCCCGGGTCACTGAGCCTCCCCGGGTCACTGACCCTCCCCGGGTCACTGAGCCTGTCGAAGTGCCGCAACCTGATCCCGCCACTGACCCGCCCCGGGTCACTGAGCCGCCCCGCGCCACTGACCCGCCCCGGGTCACTGAGCCGCCCCGGGTCACTGAGCCGCCCCGGGTCACTGAGCCTGTCGAAGTGCCGCAACCCGATCCCGCCACTGATCGCTGACCCCTCGATGCGCATCGACATCGTCTCGATCTTCCCCGAGTTCTTCTCCGTGCTCGACGTCTCGCTCCTGGGGCGCGCGCGCCAGTCCGGCCTCATCGACCTCGCCGTGCACGACCTGCGCGACTACACCTACGATCGCCATCGCACTGTCGACGACACCCCCTACGGCGGTGGGGCGGGCATGGTCATGCGGCCGGAGCCGTGGGGAGACGCCCTCGACGCAGTGCTGTATCGCAGCGAGTCATCCGGAATCGACCCGGTCATCGTCTTCCCGTCCCCGGCGGGAGAGCTCTTCACCCAGTCCACCGCACGGGCACTCTCGGGCGAGCAACAGCTCGTCTTCGCCTGCGGTCGCTACGAGGGCATCGACCAGCGCGTCGTCGACTACGCTGCGACCAGAGCCCGCGTCCGCACCCTGAGCCTCGGCGACTATGTGCTCAACGGCGGCGAGGTCGCAGCGATGGCCATGACCGAGGCGATCGGGCGACTCATACCCGGCGTCGTCGGCAATCCGGCGAGCCTCGTCGAGGAGAGTCACTCCGACGGGCTCCTCGAGTATCCGGGCTACACCAAGCCGGCGCTGTGGAGAGGTCTGCCCGTGCCCCCGGTGCTCACGAGCGGCAATCACGGAGCGATCGCCGCCTGGCGTCGCGAGCAGCAGCTGGAGCGCACCCGGATGATCCGCCCCGACCTTCTCGCCGACTAGCGCCGGGTACCGAGTTGCCCACTTCTGCGGGGTTCGGGGTCGATATCGGGTGTTTCACCCGCAAGAGTGGGCAACTCGGTGGCTGGTTCCGTACCCTCGGTCGGTCCGGCGATGGCTTCCGCGGGCACCGCCTCGACCGTGGCATCCGTCTTCTCGGATCTCACGAAGCCGATGCCGACGAGGATGAGGACGCCGCCGATCAGCTGCGAGACGGTCAGGGCCTCGCCGAGGAGCAGCCAAGCATAGAAGGTGGCCGCGACCACCTCGAGGAGGCCGGCGAACGACGCGAGTCTCGACCCGAGCATGCGGCTGGCCGCGAGGCTCGCCGCGTAGGCGACGGCGGTGGCGATCACCCCCACGACGAGCAGGGGAACCCACCACGGCGACGAGCCTCCGAGCAGGGCGACATCACCGAACGTCGCCGTGAAGGGCACGAGACCCACCAGCCCGACGATGCCGAGCATGAGGCCGCCGAGGAGCAGACCGAACGCGGCGAGGGCGACGGCGGGCAGTCCATGGCTCGGCCGCGCGCCGATCACGTAGTACACCGCGCACCCCACCATCGCGATGACCGCGAACACCAGACCGAGCAGATCGAGGCGCTCGGAACCACCCGGTGACACGACGAGCACGAGCCCGACCAGGGCGACGACGCTTCCGACGAGCACGACGATCTTGGGCGTGCGCCTGGTCGAGACCCAGGCGACCGCGACGAGCAGGAGCGGTGCCATGTATTCGATGAGGATGCCTGTACCGACCGGGATCCGTTGGATGGCTGCGAAATACGCCAACTGCGTGCCAGCGACCCCGATCGACGCCATGCCCAGCACGACCCAGCGGGACTTCCACAGTAGGTTCCAGCGTCCGCGGAGCGCGAGCGCGGCGACGGGAAGAAGAACCACACCGCCGATGAGGGCTCGCACCGTCACCGCCGCTGCAGGGCTCCATCCGGCTTCGAGCAGCGGTTTGACGAACGCCCCCGACATCCCAAACGTCGCTGCCGCGAGCAGCGCGACGAGCAGCCCGGCGGTCGGAGACGACGCGGTCTGCAGGGCGGTGGGAGTGGGGGATGACTGCCGCATGGATGTGACGCTAGTCTCGAATCGAGTAAGGAGTCAATTTGCATTTAGCCCCTGACGCAGAGGACAGCCTCGCCTTCGCCGTCGTCCTCGCCAACACCGTCGCCGGCGCGACGAAGAGCGGCGAGGACGAGCTCGCGACGACCACCGCTCTGAGCGACCTGCTCATGCTCCACAGCTACTCGGGGCGGGTCGACGGCGACGAACTCGAACTCGCCGAGGTGCGGGCCACCCGAGATCGCATTCGCCGTCTCTGGCTGAGGGAACGGGATGACGCCGCGGCGGAGGTCAACGCCATGTTGCGCGATGCGCGCGCACTGCCCCATCTCGTACGACACGACGGTGCCGACTGGCACGTTCACGCGACCGATCCGTCCGCGCCCCTCGCCGAACGCATCCGCGTCGAGGTGTCACTCGCGCTGATCGACGTCATCCGCACCGCCGAGACCGGAAGGCTCAGGGCCTGCGGGGCCGAGGACTGCGACGGCCTCTTCCTCGACCTGTCGCGCAACGGCTCCAAACGCTTCTGCGGCATCCGCTGTGGCAACCGCATGAACATGGTCGCGTTCCGCGAGCGTGCGCCCGAGAGCGGATGAGCTCGTGCCGAGTCAGCCCCGGGAGGTGAGCACCACGGGGCCGTCCTCGGTCACCGCGACGGTGTGCTCGACGTGGGCCGCGCGGGACCCGTCCATGCTGCGGAGGGTCCAGCCGTCCGGATCGGTGAAGATGCGGTCGGTGCCGAGCATGAGCCACGGCTCGATCGCGAATACGAGTCCCGGCTTGAGCGGGAATCCGCGCCCGGCGCGACCGTTGTTCGGGATGTGCGGGTCGCCGTGCATCGTGCGTCCGACCCCGTGCCCGCCGAAGTCGGTGTTCACGCCGTAGCCGGCCTCCTGGGCGACCGCCCCGATGGCCGCCGAGATGTCGCCGACGCGGTTGCCCGCCTGCGCCGCGGCGATGCCGGCGTCGAGCGCGCGCTGGGTCGTGGCGATGAGCGCGACATCCTCATCCCGTGCGGTGCCGACCACCATCGAGACGGCGGAGTCCGCGACCCATCCGTCCACGCTCGCGGCGAAGTCGAGGCTCACGAGATCGCCGTCCTTGATGCTGTAGTCGAACGGCAGTCCGTGCAGGGCGGCGTCGTTCACCGACGTGCAGAGCACCTTGCCGAACGGACTCGCGCCGAACGACGGGTGATAGTCGATGTAGCAGCTCTCGGCACCGCGTTCGCGGATCATCGCGTGGGCGATGGCATCCAGCTCGAGCAGGTTGACACCCACCTCGACCGCCTCCGTCAGTCGCGTGAGCACGCTCGCGACGAAGGCTCCTGCTGGGCGCATCTGGTCGATTTCGGCGGGGGTTCGCAGTTCGATCATCCAGCCATTCTCGCGCGAGACGCGCGTACCCTGTGACCATGTGGATCCGACGGGCCTTCTACTGGATACAACTCGCCGCGATCGTCGCGCTGCCCGTATGGATCGTCGTCGCGATCGCCATGTCCCCGCGCAGCCTCGGCGCCCAAGACCTGCTCGCGCTCCTCTCGTGGCCCGCCCTGGCCGTGGCGATGCTCGTCGTGACCGGCCTCACGTGGGCGCGCCGGGCCGTGCGATCGACCAGGACCCTGTCGTGGATGGATGTCGCGTCCGTCGGCACCTGGATCACCGTCGCCGCCGTGTACGGGGCATTCATCGCCGGGTCGTCCGCGCTCGGCTCCGGACTCACCGGTGGACTGCTCGTGCTCGTCTCGATCGCCGCGTTCTGGGTGGCCATCTGGCAGTTGGTCCGGGCGGCGCGCCAGCGGGTCGAGACGGTGATGGCGCAGTTCGACCGGGCGACGGTGCGGGTCGATTCGGTGTCGGCGGGCGAGTACACCTCGACCCGCGAGGCCCGCGGCGACGGCGACATCCTCACCATCCATCCGCCGAAACACTGAGCTACCCCGCGCGAGCCGCGCTGATCCGGCGCTCCATCTCGATCTCGGTCCGGTTCGGGTCCAGCGAGTACGGATGGGTCCGTCCGGTCGGAACGAAGTCCCGCGCGATGTAGGCAGCGATGGCGCGGCCGTTGTCCTGATGCACCGAGAGACGCAGGACGTCGCCGTGTCGGGATGCCCACCGGATGACCCCCGCGAGCAGCGCATCGGTCACTCCCCACGCACGACCGCGGAAGTCGGGGTGCACATAGACGCCGACCAGCAGCGGGCTCGTGCCGTCGAGGTAGCCTCCCATCGACCCGATCCAGCGTCCGGCCGGTGTGATGGCGACCAGCGAGGTGCTGCCGGGCGTCTCGGTGCCTCGCCTCGCCCGCATCCTCCACTCCGCCTCGTCGTGGTCGACCGCCGAGACGAATGACTCCCCGAAGGCCGTCGGGGTGTCGAGCAGCATCTCGAGGCGCAGCGCGCGCACCTCTCGCCAGTCCGCCTCGACGGTGGGGCGGAGGGAGAACCGCGACGCATCCGTCATCTCCGCATGAGGCATCTCGAGAAGATATCACCGACCGCACCGGCCTCCACGTGCGAGTCCTTGGAGAGAGACGGGATCACGTCGGGTCGCGTCCCCTCGCCGCGGTGGCGACCCGTGCCCCGCCTGTGGCAGAATGATCGATTGTGCCCGTCGCACGGCCCTGCCACAGGGGGGTCATCACACGGAGCGTCCTCCGAATCCGGCACACTCTCCTTCCTGCACCACCGATACCGCGATCGACCTGTGGCGGCCGCAGAGAGCGAACCACCATGCACATCCTCGATCAGGTCGACGCCCCGTCGCTCCGCACCGACATCCCCGACTTCCGGGCCGGCGACACCGTCAAGGTGCACGTGAACATCGTCGAGGGCACCCGCTCCCGTATCCAGGTCTTCCAGGGCGTCGTCATCGGGCGCTCCGGTGAGGGCGTGCGCGAGACCTTCGCCGTGCGCAAGGTCAGCTTCCAGGTGGGGGTCGAGCGCAAGTTCCCCGTGCACTCCCCGGTCATCGACCACATCGAGGTCGTCACCCGCGGTGACGTGCGTCGCGCCAAGCTGTACTACCTGCGCGACCTGCGCGGCAAGAAGGCCAAGATCAAGGAGAAGCGCGACCGCTGATCGCGCCGCCTCCGATCGCGCTGCCGCTCACCGCAGATCCACAGTCATCCCCGTGCTCCCCACCGAATACCATGGTGGGGAGCTCAGGGGTTAAATGACAGAAATCGATCCTTCGCCGCGCCCACCGGCCGCGACCCAGGACCAGAAACGGCGATCGCGAGGGGTAGCCCTCTTCGTCCGCGACATCGTCGTGATCTTCGTCGCCGCGATCATCATCTCGGTCGGCATCAAGACCTTTCTGATCCGGTCGTTCTACATCCCGTCCGGATCGATGCAGAGCACCCTCGAAGAAAACGATCGCATCATCGTCAACCAGCTGGTGCCGGATGCCGTGCCCCTGAGTCGCGGTGACGTCGTCGTGTTCAAGGATCCGGGCGGATGGCTCGGACGCAACTATGTCGAACCCCCCGCGAACCCCGTGGCGGGGGCGGTGGACTGGGTTCTCACCGTCGTCGGGCTCAGCGCCACCGACACCAACGACCATCTCATCAAGCGGGTCATCGGGCTGCCCGGCGACACCGTGGTCTGCTGCAACGCCGTCGGCCAGATGGAGGTCAACGGCATCCCCCTCGACGAGCCCTATGTGAAGCTGCCGGACGGGGTGACGAAGGTCTCCGTGGACGACTTCTCCATCACGGTGCCCGAGGGGTCGCTGTGGGTCATGGGCGACAACCGGAACAACTCCGAGGACTCGCGGTACCAGCGCGATACGCCGAGTGAGGGCTTCGTGCCGATCGAGGACGTCGTGGGTCGCGCCTTCGTCGTCACCTGGCCCGTCGATCACTGGAGCTGGCTCGACAACTACCCCGCCACATTCCGCGGCGTCGGTGACGCCCGGTAGCGCAGCGCCTCGATGACCGTGGTCGATCCGCATTCCGAAGTGGAGACAGACCTGCACGCCTCGGGCCACCGTCTCGTCATCGGATGCGACGAGGTGGGCCGCGGGGCGATCGCGGGACCTGTGGCGGTGGGGATGACCGTGGTCGACATCGAGTGCGGTGCGGCGCCCGCTGGCCTCCGTGATTCGAAGCTGCTCTCCGAGAAGCGGCGGGAGCACCTCGCCCCTCTCGCGACTCAGTGGGCGAGGTTCGGAGCGGTCGGTCTGGCCTCTGCCGCCGAGATCGATCGGATCGGCATCATGGCAGCGCTCGGGCTCGCGGGCCGCCGAGCGCTCAACCAACTGGTGCACTCGGGTGCCGAGGTGTCCGAGGCCGTCGTGCTGCTCGACGGTAATCACGACTGGCTGACCCCCTCGCTGCGCAGACGCGTGCCGGTGCACACCCGGGTCAAGGCCGATCGCGACTGCGTGTCGGTCGCCGCGGCATCCGTGATCGCCAAAGTGCACCGTGATCGGCTGATGATCACCGCCGACCGCCGTATCCCCGGCTACGGCTGGACCGGCAACAAAGGCTACGGCTCCGCTGGTCACTTCGCGGCGCTCGGCACGCTCGGGCCGAGCACGATGCACCGCCACACCTGGCTGCACGTGCGTGACGGGGTCGTCGGGGTGCCCGCGGAAGGGTCAGCGGAGGTCGCAACCGAGGACCCTAACGAGGACCCTAACGAGGCCCCTGACGCGGTCGCCGCCGGGGCGGGGGAGGGGCGGCGCGAACCCTCGTAGGATTGCCCCGATGGACGACGAGGATTTCGAAGACTACGACCGCGAGGTCGAGCTGGCGCTCTATCGCGAGTACCGCGACGTCGTCGGGCAGTTCCGGTACGTGGTCGAGACGGAGCGTCGTTTCTATCTGGCCAACGAGGTCGAGCTCGTGCGCCAGGACACCGAGCACGACTTCTATTTCGAGCTCACCATGAATGACGTGTGGGTCTGGGACGTCTACCGATCCGACCGCTTCGTGAAGTCGGTGAGGGTGCTGACCTTCAAAGACGTGAATGTGGAAGAGCTCTCGGCGAAGGAGCTCGAACTGCCCAAGGAACTGGCTCTCGACGAGTAATCGCCGGGCCGGGTGCTCATCGGTTGGCCGACCTCCCTCACCCTTTGCCGAACAGCTCCCCGTCACCGGCGTCTGGGGAGTCGCGTCGGCGTCATGCTCGTCGCGACGGCGATGCTCGCGGCGGTACTCGCACCGGCCGCCGGCCAGACCGCGGCTGCGGAGGGCCAGACCGCCGCCGCTGGCCAGGCCGCCGGTACCGCTGGCCCGATCTCCGCCGCTGGCCAGACCGCCGCTGCTGCACCGCCACCGGTGGCCTGGCGGCCGTGCGGCGAATCGGCACCGGGTTTCGACTGCGCGACCTACACGGTTCCCCGCGACCATGCTCAACCATCGGGACCCACAGTGGATCTGGCGCTGACTCGACTCCCCGCGACGGACACTGAGAATCGCATCGGGTCGCTGTTTCTCAACCCTGGTGGCCCCGGCGGCTCGGGTGTGGCCGTGGCACAGGGCTCGGGAGCCTTCGTGAGTGCCGTGACCGATGGCCGGTTCGACATCGTGGGATTCGACCCGCGAGGTGTCGCCGCGAGCACCCCGATTCAGTGCTTCACCAGCGATGCTGAGCGAGTGGGATCCGGGTTGTTCCTCGACGACATCCCGGATTCGCCCGACGAGGCTGTCGAGGTCGCCACCGCCAGCGCCGCGTACACCACGCTGTGCGGGCTGCGGAATCCCGAGAATCTGCCGTATGTGTCGACCGAGTTCGTCGCTCGCGACCTGGATCTCCTGCGCGCCGCGGTCGGTGACGAGCAGCTCAGCTACCTCGGTCTCTCCTACGGCACGATCCTCGGTGCCACCTACGCCAACCTGTTCCCGGACCGGGTGCGTGCCCTGGCACTCGACGGAGTGGTGAATCCGGAGGACTACACCTCGGATGTCACGACCGCGCTGGCCGGGAGCGTCCGTGACTCCGACGAGGTGCTCGAGGGCTTCTTCGAGACCTGCGAGACGGCAGAACCGGAGCTGTGCGCACTGGCGGATAAGGACCCGGGTGCGGTGTACGACCGGCTGCTGGAAGACATCCGCGACAACGGTGGACTCCCGTCGTTGACCTCCAGCGTGCCCACGGTCCTGACGGAGGACTTCCTCACCCGTTTCGTGTTCTCACTGATGTACACGCCGGTGGCCTGGCCCCAGTTGGCCGCGGCCATCGACACCGTCGCGATCACCGGAGACGGCGGCGCGATCGTCGAGCTCGCCATCGCGGCCGCAGGTCCGGCGGACCCCGCAGCGCCGTACAACAACGGCAGCGACGCCCGCAGTGCCGTCTGGTGCACGGACAGCGGCGATGACGGCGATGCCGATCAGTGGACACGTGCGAGCAGGCAGGTGGCGAAGCAGAGCCAGCGCTTCGGTGAATACATCAGCTACGAGGTCGGGCTCCCGTGCGCGACCTGGCCGGTGGAGGCGGCAAGCCGCTACGCCGGGCCGTGGGACGTTCCGACGGCGAACCCCGTGCTGCTCCTCAGTCCGACTCTGGACCCGATCACACCACTGGCCAGCGCTGAAGAGCTGCACGGCCTGCTCGCCGACTCCCGCCTGCTCGTGCAGGAGAGCTACGGGCACACCACCCTCGCGCCCGGCCAAGAGAGCTCCTGCACCCTCGGCTATCTGCGGGCCTATCTGCTCGAGCAGGAGCTGCCTGCCGACGGCACGGTCTGCGCGTCCGACACGACCCCGTTCGGTCAGCCGACGGACGATTCCGGCGAGCCCGACGGACCCGAGTCCGGTCTCCCGGACTATCTCGAGGACATCCCCGGCTACGAGGAGATGCGACAGCAGATGACGGATGAGATCGTTCCCGGGGAGGTCGCTCCGATGTAGAGCTCGAACGGCACCGCCACGTCGACCGCACCGCACCTCGTCAACGCGATGGCACCTGCGGACGCCTCTGGCGGCGGGGATCGAGGCAAGCGCAGCCCCCGAATGGTCGGTCGCTCGCGGGGTGTCTCGCCCTCCCCAGGTGAGGGATGTCGCGGCCACTGCACCGATGGGCTTCCGGCGACGACGCGGCAGGCTCGAACGCGCCATCCTCGAGCCATGGCAGCGAAGGACGACCTCGGCAGACGCGGTGAGACGCTGGCGGCCGACTACCTGAGGCTCCAGGGCTACGAGATCGTCGAATGCAATTGGCGGTGCCCGCTCGGCGAGGTCGACATCGTCGCGAGCGTCGGCGGGGTGACGGTCTTCGTCGAGGTGAAGACCAGGTCGAGCGTCGCCTACGGGCACCCGCTCGAGGCGATCACCCCGGTGAAACTGGCGCGACTGCGCAGGTTGGCAGGGGAGTGGTGTGTGCAGCATCCGTCGGACTCCCGGCGCATCAGGATCGACGCGATCGCGGTCGTCGCACCCCGCGGCGGTGAGCCGGTCGTGCAGCATCTCGAACGGGTGTTCTGATGCGGATAGCGCGCACCAGATCGATCGCACTCAACGGCATGCACGGGGCCGTCGTCGAGATCGAGGCCGATATCTCGAGTGCCCTGCCCAAGGTCATCATCATCGGGCTGCCCGACAGTGCACTCTCGGAGGCCCAGCACCGGGTGCGGGCGGCTGCTGCCAACTCGGGCTGCGAACTCACCGACAGGCGGCTCACGATCAACCTGTCACCGGCCGCCCTGCCCAAGCACGGCTCGGGCTTCGACCTCGCGATCGCGGTGGCCGCGCTCGCCGCCGCCGGTGACATCGAGGCCGAGTCCGTCGAGCGGGTCGTGCATCTCGGCGAGTTGGGCCTCGACGGCCGACTCAGGCCGATTGACGGCATCCTCCCCGCGACGCACGCGGCACGCATGGCAGGCGCCACCACGGTCATGGTGCCATCCGGCAATGCAGAGGAGGCATCGCTCGTGCCGGGCATCCGAGTCATCGGCGTGCCCTCCCTCCGTGACGCGGCCATCTGGCACGGTGGCGAGTTCGAGCCGGTGCCGGTCGACGTCATCGAGCGCCGGCCCGCAGTCGAGCCGGTGGCCGACGAGGTGCTCGATCTCGCCGACGTGATCGGCAACGACGACGCCGTAGACGCGATGCTCGTCGCCGCGGCCGGCGGGCACCACGTGCTCATGCTGGGTCCGCCGGGGGCGGGCAAGACCATGCTCGCCGCCAGGCTCCCCGGTCTGCTGCCCGACCTCGCCCCCGACGCCGCACTCGAGGTCAGCGCCATCCGATCGTTGTCGGGACTGCCGGTCGGATCCACCCTCGTGACGAGGCCGCCGCTCGAAGCGCCCCATCACACCGCGACCGCGGCGTCGCTGGTGGGGGGCGGAAGCGGCATCATCCGGCCGGGCGCCGCCGCGCGGGCCTCACACGGGGTGCTCTTCCTCGACGAGGCACCCGAGTTTCCGAGAGTGGTGCTCGACGCGCTTCGACAACCTCTCGAGTCCGGCGTCATCACCATCCACCGGGCGAACGCCGTCGCGCGATTCCCCGGCGCTTTCCAACTCGTCCTCGCGGCGAACCCGTGCCCGTGCGGTCAGTACGGGGTGCGCGACGCGGACTGCACATGCCCACCGAGCGCGCGTCGTCGCTACCTCGACAGGCTGTCCGGCCCGCTCCTCGACCGTATCGATCTGCAACTCCACGTCTCGAGGGTCACCGCGGCACAACTCCGCATCGCGACCGAGCAGGGGCGCACGACCACGGTGAATGCCCGCCTGCGCGTATCCGCCGCTCGGCAGCGCACGGAGACGAGGCTCCACGGCACACCGTGGAGGCTCAACTCGCAGGTTCCGGGGGCGTGGCTCCGCAGCCCGGCGGTGCGACTCCCCTCCGCGACGACGGCGCTCGTCGACCGGGCACTCGAGCGGGGAGGTCTGACGATGCGCGGCTACGACCGGGTTCTGCGGGTCGCGTGGACCCTCGCCGATCTCGATGGTGCCGGCACGCCCTCGCCCGATCATCTCGGTCGGGCGCTCTATCTCAGGAAGGCGATCACCGCATGACCCTGTTCACTCACAAGGAGGCCGAGGTGGCTCCGATCATCAGGCGGCTGACCGGCGACGACGGGCTCTCGTCGGCGGAGATCGCCGAGAGGTTCGCCCGCGCCGTCTGGACGGGCGTCGCCGAGCCTGGCGATCGAGTGGCTCACGAGGTCGTCGAGACGATGGGCGCCCTGGCCGCCCTCGAGTTCTTCGCGTCCCGGCCGGATCGCACGCTCGTGACGCACGCCTTCGCCGACAGCGGTCTCGAGTCGGGCGCCGACGAGCTCGTGAAGGCAGCGGATCGCTGGACACCGCGCCTGACTCCGGATGACGCGCTCCGCCCGTTCGTGCACGCGGTGCGGCTCGGCCTCCATCTGCTGGTCCCCGGTGACGACGCCTGGCCACGCGGAGTCGACGATCTCGGGCCCCATGCGCCCCTCGCGCTGTGGGTGCGCGGCGATCTCGCGACGCTGCGCTCCGTCGCCACGTCGATCTCACTCGTCGGGGCTCGGGCAGCCACCGGCTACGGCGAGCACGTCACGATGGAGGCCTCGGCCGGACTGGTGGATCGCGGGTACACCATCGTGTCGGGTGCCGCCTACGGCATCGATGGAATGGCTCATCGAGCCGCACTGGCGAGTTCGGGCAAGACCGTCGCCTTCCTCGCGGGAGGCGTCGACAGGTTCTACCCGAGCGGCCACGAGGTGCTTCTGACCCGGATCGCCGAGCGGGGAGCGGTGGTCTCAGAGCTGCCGTGCGGCTCGTCGCCGACCAAGTGGCGGTTTCTGCAGCGCAACAGATTGATCGCCGCGGCCAGCCAGGCGACCGTGGTGCTCGAGGCCGGCTGGCGCTCGGGTTCGCTCAACACCGCCGGCCACGCGGTCGCGCTCGGTCGACCGCTGGGCGCTGTTCCGGGCCCCGTCACATCGGCGGCGTCGAGCGGATGCCACCGGCTCCTGCGCGAGTTCGACGCGGTGTGCGTCACGACCGCGGAGGAGATGTCGGAGCTGGCCCCGATCGGCTCGAGAACGGATGCCCGGGGCGAGGCATCCTCCGACCGTCGCGACCCCCGGGCGATCCGGGTCATCGACGCTCTCAGCGCCCGCTCCCCACGCATGGCGTCGGACGTCGCAGCCAGGGCCGGCCTGTCGGTGGGCGAGGTGCAGGCGGTGCTCGGGGCGCTCGAGCTCGAGGGTGTCGTGAAGGTCGGAGAGACCGGGTGGTCGCGTGCGGCGGGGTGAGTCGATTCGACGCCCGACGTTTACGCTGAAGCGGTGACCCAGCTCGGGCAGTACGCGCCTCCCGTCCGCACCATCGCCCACTTCAGCGACCCTCACTTCCTGGCGGGCGGCAGACAGCTCTACGGGGTGGTCGACACCACCGCGAACCTGGTCGCCGCCCTCGCCCAGCTCGAACGCTCGGGCGTCGCGCCGAACGCCATCGTGTTCACCGGAGACCTCGCCGACCTCGCAGAACCGGACGCCTACCGCCGGCTCCGCGACGTCGTCGAACCCGTCGCAGAACGCCTCGGATCGCAGCTGGTGTGGGTCATGGGAAACCATGACGAGAGGCGGCCATTCGGGTCGGGACTGTTCGACGAGCCAGGACTATCCGGCGGGCGGCCCGACTCCGCGATGCCGCCCCGAGACAGGGTCTATGACCTCGACGGGCTGCGCCTCATCGCCCTCGACACCTCCGTGCCGGGTTACCATCACGGCGAACTCGACGACTCGCAGTTGGAGTGGCTCGCGAACGAGCTTCGGACACCCGCCCCGCTCGGTACCCTGATCGCCCTCCACCACCCGCCGTTGCCGAGCACCATCGAGGTGATGGCCATCCTCGAACTGCAGGAACAGCAGCGCCTCGCAGAGGTGATCCGGGGCACCGACGCGCGAGGCATCCTCGCCGGCCACCTGCACTACCAGGCGCACGGCATGTTCGCGGGGGTTCCCGTGAGCGTTGCGGCCGCCACCTGTTACTCACTGGATGTCGGGGCACCCGTCGATCGGCTGTCCGGCGTCGACGGTGGGCAGGCCTTCTCTCTGGTCAACGTCTACGCCGACCAGATCGTGCACTCGACGGTGCCGCTCGGGCGGTTCGCCGAGGTGAGCGGCTTCAGCGACACCTTCGCCCGGAAGATCGCCTCTCTCAGCCCGGAGCAGCGGCGCGAAGCCTTCTCCAATAAGTCCTCGACCATGACCGTGGCCGACATCGAGAACCTCTGATCGCGACGCCCGAGACACGGGCGCCGTCCGGTCGGACCCACGGGCGCCCGCGCGCCGTCAGGGCCGACGACGACCGCAGCAGCACGATGGACCCGTGCCCCTGACCCACGCGATCGCCGACTTCGCGGCGTACCTCGACGACGAACGAGGTTTCAGCGCGCACACCGTGAGGTCGTACCGTTCGGATCTCACCTCACTCGCCGACTTCGCCGCCGGTCACGGCGTGACGCGATCAGAGCAGTTGAGTCTCGAGCTCTTGAGGGACTGGCTCTGGCACGGCTCGCAGTCGGGCCTGGCCTCATCGACCCTCGCCCGCCGATCGGCGGCGGCGCGGGCCTTCTCCGCGTGGCTCACCCGGTCTGCCCGGCTGGAAACGGATGTCGCGGCCCGCCTCGCCTCGCCGCGCTCCGACCACCACCTGCCGAGGGTGCTCACCCGACGTCAGATCGACGACATACTCGTGTCGCTCACCTTGCGCGCCGGGACAGGGTCTCCTGCCGCCCTGCGTGATCTCGCGGCCGTCGAACTGCTCTACGCGTCGGCGCTCAGAGTGAGCGAGCTCACGGGCCTCGACCTGGCTGACGTCGACCTGGGGCGACTGACCGTGATGGTGACCGGCAAGGGCTCGAAACAGCGCGTCGTGCCGTTCGGGGTGCCCGCCCTCGACGCGATCGAGCGGTACCTCGACGCGGGTAGGCCGCGGTTGACCGACGTGAGCGCAGGCGAGACAACTGCGTCGCGTGAACCGGGCCGGCCAGGTTCACCGCTGCCCCCGCGAGCCCGGCACAGCCCCACTGCCCGCACCCAGACCCCCCTCGACAACGACGCGTTGTTCGTGGGGTCCCGCGGTCGCCGATGGGGCGACCGCGACGTCTACCGGCTGGTCGCGTCGCTCCTGGTCGATGTGCCCGGCTCGGGGCCCGGTGGTCCGCACACCCTCCGGCACACCGCCGCCACCCACCTCCTCGACGGCGGAGCCGACCTCCGGGCGGTGCAGGAGATGCTCGGGCACGCGAGCCTCGGCACCACTCAGCTGTACACACACGTCTCCACGGAACGCCTCAAAGACAGCTACCGTTTGGCGCACCCGCGGGCGTGAGTGGGCGGGCCGGACCCCTCCTGGTGCGCGAGAGGCCCCGTCATCCGATGGTCCGGGTCGGCAGGAGCACCGGGATCGGGATGCCCCCGAGGTACAGCAGTGGGGACACGTAATCGCCGCGGAGTCTGACCCCGAGGTGCACGCACCCACCCGAGCAGTGCCCGCCTGCGCCAACCGTGCCGATGACGTCGCCCCGCTGCACCGCGTCACCCTCGCGAACCGCCGGCTCGACAGGCTCGATGCTGCCGATCAGGTCGCCGTCGACGCGGATCGAGACCAGAGGCCGATCGACGACGACTCCCGCGAAGTGCACGATGCCGTCTGCCGGGGCCAGCACGGGTGTGCCGCTAGCCGCGGCGATGTCGACCCCGCGATGTCCGGCGGTGTAGCGGGTCGCCGGCGCCTCGAACGCGCGCACTATCGGATGCGGTGGGGCGACGGGCCATCCCCACTCCTCCGCGGTGCGCGCGCCGGATGCCGTCCCCGCCACCACCCGCCCGGCCGGAGGGTCGGCGGGGGAGGGTGATCCGGTGGACCACCCGTCCGACACCCCCGACAGCGCGAGGAGCAGGATGCTCGCCACGAGCCCACTGAGCCGGGATGGGCCGGAGGGCGGCGACGGGAACGACACACGTCGATCGTGGGCTACGAGCCTGGTCGGCGAGGGGCGCACCTGGCGATCCGTGGGGTTCCCGTCGCCCGCCGTCGCGGGGGAGGAGCGGTGCTATCATGGTCGTCGCAGTGCGCGCGAGCGCGCTGACTACGCGTGCCCATCAGGTTCGTCAGAACCGGCTCTCCACGAGCAGGCCACCACTCCCTTCAGTCCCGATCAGTGTGATCCTCAGGATCCACCGGCGGGCGGGTGTGTGCCAGGGCACCAGGATTCGCGCCGAACGGTCGCGATACCAACTGAGACCGCACGCCCCGGCGTGCAAGAAAAGGAGACGGCCATGGCCGTTGTCACCATCCGCCAGCTTCTCGACAGCGGTGTCCACTTCGGTCACCCGACCCGCCGCTGGAACCCGAAGATGAAGCGCTTCATCCTCACCGAGCGCTCGGGCAGCCACATCATCGATCTGCAGCAGTCGCTCGCGCACATCGACAAGACCTACGACTACGTGAAGGACACTGTCGCCCATGGCGGCACCATCCTCTTCGTCGGCACGAAGAAGCAGGCTCAGGGCTCCATCGCCGAGCAGGCCCAGCGGGTCGGCCAGCCGTACGTCAACCAGCGTTGGCTCGGCGGTCTCCTCACCAACTTCCAGACGGTCTCGAAGCGACTCGCCCGCATGAAGGAACTCGAGGAGCTCGACTTCGACGACACCACGAAGGGCTTCACCAAGAAGGAGCTCCTCATCAAGAAGCGCGAGCTCATCAAGCTCACGCGCTCGCTCGGCGGCATCCGCAACCTCACGAAGACCCCGTCCGCGATCTGGATCGTCGACACCAAGAAGGAGCACCTCGCCATCGACGAGGCGCACAAGCTCGGCATTCCCGTCATCGCCATCCTCGACACCAACTGCGACCCCGATGAGGTGCAGTACCCGATTCCGGGTAACGACGACGCCATCCGCTCCGTCGGCCTGCTGACGCGCATCATCGCGGATGCCGCCGCCGAGGGTCTCATCCAGCGTCACCAGAAGCCCGAGGAGGGTTCCGAGGTCGAGCCCCTCGCCGCCTGGGAGGCCGAGCTGCTCGCGGCATCCGAGACGCCGTCCACCGAGGCGGAGTCGGTCGAGAAGGCCGGTGAGGCCGTGTCGGAGCCGACTCCGGATGCCGCGGCGGTCGCCGATGCTGTCGTCGCCGATGCCGTGGTCGCCGAGGCGCCCGTCGAGGAGAACGATGCGGATGCCGTCGTAGCCGAGCACGAGGCCGCCGCCGACGCGAGCATCGTGCCCGAGCACACCGTGGTCTCCGACGAGGAGGCCGAGGCGAAGATCGAGGCTGAGGCGACCGAGGCCGAGAAGCAGCCGACCGAGAGCGCTTCGGCTGAGACCCAGGCCGCAGAGACCGAGCCCGCACAGACCCAGGCCGCAGAGACCCAGGCCGCAGAGACCGAGCCCGCGGAGAAGAAGCCCGCCGCGAAGAAGCCCGCCGCCAAGAAGCCCGCCGCGGCGTCGAGCAAGTAATCCCTCCACCGCAACCCAGGTAAGGACCCCACCATGGCACACGTCAGTCTGGCCGACGTCAAGACCCTCCGCGACCGCCTCGGCACCGGGATGGTCGACACCAAGAACGCCCTCGTCGAGGCGGACGGCGACCTCGACAAGGCCACCGAACTGCTGCGTCTCAAGGGAGCCAAGGGCAACGCGAAGCGCGCGGACCGTTCCACGAGCGAGGGCCTCGTCGCCGCGAAGCAGGTTGGGCGCGACACGACTCTCATCGAGCTCGTGTGCGAGACCGATTTCGTCGCGAAGGGCGAGCGTTTCGGCACGCTCGGACAGACGGTGCTCGATGCGGTGACCGCCGCGGGCGCGAAGACCGTCGACGAGGCCCTGGCTGCGTCGGTGGATCCGGCGGCCGGCTCGGGCACTGTCGGTGAGCTCATCGGCAACGAGGCGGCGGTGCTCGGCGAGAAGGTCGAACTGCGGCGCCTCACGGTGATCACGGCCGACGAGGCCGAGATCTACCTGCACCGCACGAGCAAGGATCTCCCGCCCCAGGTCGGCGTCGTCGTCGGCTACACCGGTTCGGATTCCGAGACCGCCCGCGGTGTCGCGCAGCACATCGCGTTCGCCGACCCGCAGGTGCTCGGCCGCGACGACGTGCCCGCTGACGAGGTCGAGCGCGAGCGCGCCATCGTCACCGAGATCGCGAAGGGCGAGGGCAAGCCGGATGCCGCGCTGCCGAAGATCATCGAAGGCCGCATCACGGGCTTCTTCAAGCAGGTCGCGCTGCTCGAGCAGGATTACGCGAAAGACAACAAGCAGTCCGTCGCCAAGGTGCTCGACGCGGCAGACGTCACCGTCACGGGGTTCGCCCGTTTCAAGGTCGGCGCGTAGGCGTTCCCTCGGATCCCGGCGGAGCTCACGCTCCGCGGGGATCCGCTGTTCTCCGGGAACCCGCGGTACTCTCCGTGGGTCTCTCGTGAGGTGGGCGTCGGGCCCTCGGGCGATGACTGGTCCACCGCCGTGTTCCGGCGGCGACAGTCCTGCTGCGCAGCGCAGCGCTACGCGACGCGGGCGGCGTCCTGCGGGAACAGCAGGTCGAAGCGGCATCCGCCCGCGACATTGCGGACACTGACATCACCACGGTGCGCGACGGCGATGCCGCGGGCGATCGCGAGGCCCAGGCCGGCGCTCCCGGACGCACCGAGCTCCGTGGGCGGGGTTCTGGCCGCCGACCCGCGCCAGCCCGGCTCGAACACCCTGGCCAGGTCGTCTCGGGAGATCCCCTCGCCACTGTCGATCACGGCTACGGAGGCCTGCCCGTCGACGATGCTCGCCGTCACCGTGATCGGCGATCCTTCCGGAGTGTGCTGGATGGCGTTGAGGAGGAGGTTCGTGACCGCCCGGGAGAGGGCTCGCGGATCGGCGAACACGGCGAGCTCCTCTCCCGGAGCCGCTTCGAACGTGATCGGACGGTCATGCGTGGCCACTCGGAGACCGGCGACGGCGTCGCTGACGAGGTCGTACAACGAGACCCTCTGGAAGTCGAGGACGAGGCCCCCCGAATCGATTTTCGACAGCTCGAAGAGGTCATCGACCATGCCGCCGAGTTGCTCGGCCTGCTCGCGTATCCGCGAGTAGTACCTCCTCGGGTCGTCGGCGAGGGAGTCCTCCAGGGCTTCGGCCATGGCGCGGATGCCGGCGAGAGGGGTGCGCAGATCATGCGAGATCCCCGCGACGAGTTCACGTCGCGCGGCGTCGAGTCGATGCTCCCGCTCTCGGGACTCCCGGAGCCTCAGGCTCGTGGCGGTCAGCTCGTTCGCGAGGGCGGCCAACTCTGCGTTCGCGTAGGGGCGACCGGTCGGGCGAGTGTCCTCTGCGTCGACGGCGAGGTCCGGCGCATCGTCGCTGCCGATCCCGCGGGCGGTCGCGGAGAGCGATCGTGCGTTGCGGGTGACCACGAGTCCGAGCAACCCGACGATGAGCAGCGACATGCTCCCCGAGATGACCGCCACCCTGACGCCGACCTCGAGGTCGTGGTACGACAGGAACATCAACCGTGCCGCCACGGTCATGCTCGCGACCACGGAGACGTGGGAGGACACGATCAGCACGGCGAGCTGGAGCACGATCGAGGACCTGCGCATCGCGGCCAGCGCCACGACACTCAGCCCGCCGACGAGGAGTGAGACACCGACCGCGATGACCGAGACGGTGAGGATGTCGGGGAGCGCTGTCTCAGGCACGGGGGTTCTCCTCTGCGGGCGCGACGTCGAAGCGGTACCCGACGCCCCAGACGGTCACCAGCACTGCGGGGTGGGTCGCGTCGACCTCGATCTTCTCGCGCAGTCGTCGCACGTGCACGGTCACGGTCGAGAGGTCGCCGTAGGTCCAGCCCCAGACCGAACTCAGCAGTTCCTCCCTGCTGAAAGCCTGGGCGGGATGGTGGAGGAGGAAGGCGAGCAGGTCGAACTCCCGGCCGGTGAGGGTGAGAGCGGACCCCGCTCGACTCGCGCGCCGGGCTGCGGGGTCGAGCTCGAAGTCGCCGAGCGCGACGAGCGCGACGGGCACGAATTCCGACGGCGACCTGCGCAGCACCGAGCGGGCGCGGAGGATAAGTTCGCGCGGCGAGAACGGCTTGGCGAGATAGTCGTCGGCTCCGGCTTCGAGCCCGAGGATCCGGTCGTCTTCGAGCCCGAGGGCCGTGAGCATGATGATCGGGGTGGAGCTCGATTGCCGAAGCCTGCGACAGACCTCGATACCGTCGACGCCGGGGAGCATGCGATCGAGCACGATGAGGTCCGGCGCCCAGCGGGTCGCCACCGCGAGGGCGTCGAACCCGTCGCCGACCTGCTCCACGTGGCATCCGGCCGCGCGGAAGTAGCGAGTGGCCACCTCGGCCACGGTCGGGTCGTCGTCGACGACCAGGACGCGGCGATCGACGAGAGTGCGATCCTCAGCCGAGAGGATGATGGGCGAGCGCATCACGCACCGTCCTCTCACGCACCGTTCTCTCACGCACAGTTTGTCTCCCGCACAGTTCTCTTAAGCACAGGGGAACCACCCGGCCACCTGGTCTGCGGCACGGCGGTGGGCGACGAAGCGCCTGGTGACTTCGGCGATCGCATCGGCCAACGGGAAGATGTCGCGCGTGACGAACTGGTCGGCATGGTCGGCGGCCACCGGGTGCCAGTACACACCGTCGGCGGTGATCGTCACCTCGGGGATGAGCGACTCTACGGTCAGTTCGATCCCGGACTCGGCGACACCACGGTGGGCGAGAGCCCGGATGACCTGGTCGTCGCGCGCGATGCCCAGGGTGTCGAGGAACTCGTGGAAGGGCTCGAGTTCGTGCTTGTGGTCAGCGGGCAGGGTGGCGGCGACCTTCACCCGGAAGCCCTCCTCGTGCGCGACCCGGATGCCGGCGATCGCCTTCGCCCACGATCCGGTGCCGCGGTGGCTGTCGTGGATGTCGGCGGTCGCCGAGTCGACGCTCACCTGCAGGGTGAGCCGCGAGGCATCCATCCGTCTGAGGCGCTCGAGTCGGCCCCCGCGGAAGAGCATCCCGTTCGTGAGGAGGGTCGTGGGGAGATGCGCGGTGCACGAGTTCGCGAGCTCGTCGATGTCGTTCAGCAGGAACGGCTCGCCCCCGGTGAGGATGAGTTCGTGCACGTCGGCCTCCGCCGCCTCGCGCGCGATCTGGTGCAGCCTGTCGGCCCCGATCGCCCGCCGTTCGGCCTTCGGCGACGACCGCACGCAGCAGTAGTCGCACGCGAGATTGCAGTCGAAGTTCGTGTAGACCCACACCCGGAACCCCGGGCGCTGACGGGGATCGAGTCCCGCGAAGGGGTCTGGGGATCGCCCGTGGCGCACGGTGACCGAAGGTCCGTCGACGGACACGATCTCGTGCCCGTTGGACGCGCACCACGCGCCGACGAGTTCGAGGCCGCGATCGTGGCCTGCGCCGGGCAGGTCCACCGTGGTCGTGCCGCCTTTCGGCACACGGCCCAATCCTTCGATGAGGTCGAGGACGACCCCGTAGGCGGATGAGGCGGATGTCGCGCGCTGCGCGACGGGACCCCCGATCACCATCGGGGGGTCAACCCCTGCTCGCGCACGGCCGCGGTGAGCGACGCGTAGCCCTCGAGGTTCGGGGGCACCCACGCCTGCAACCCCTCCATCTCCATGATCGGACGGTGCGCCGGGTTCTCCCAGTCCATCGCGAGGAGGTTCGCCACCCACGGATCGGACTTCTCGGTCGACAGTGACGGCATCGCAGTGAAGGTGCAGTGACTGTAGTCGGGGGAGGTCCAGAAGGACTCGAACGCACCGGGAAGGAGTTCGCCCCGCCCGATCGCCTGCCACGTGTTAATGCCGATCGCCGCGGCATCCGCCCTGTCGTCGAGTACGGCGCGCAGGGCATCGAGCTCGCTGCGCCCCGTGTCACCGTGCTTGCCGACGTCGCTGTCGATCCGGGTGAGGTGCACGTCGCGGTCGCCGAGACCCGCCTCCCGGAGGTAGTGCACAGGCAGGATTGCGGCCTGGGCCGAGTCGCGCGAGCCGAGTGCGAGCCGGCGCCCTCTGAGACTCTCGAGCGAGCTGAAACCGGTTCCGGCCCGCGCGACGAAGACCGAGGTGAAGGTGAGGTCGGTGTCGCGGGAGGCGAGTGCCCTGCATGCGCCATCCGTCTGGGCGACCGAGCGCACCCAGGCGAGGTTGGTGTTCCACGCGAGGTCGAGCGCACCTGAGATGAGGGCGTCGACCTGTCTGCCGTAGTGGGAGTAGAGCACGAAGTCGATCGGCGTCGAGGTTTCGGCGAAGTAGTCCCGCATCCCCTCCCAGATCGGGACGACGTTCGGGGAGTAGGCGACGGCGCCCACCAAGAACGGTTCGGTCATGTCACGGTCTACCTTTCATCGGATGCTTCTGGTGGAGGGACGCTGCGGAGGACGTCGTGAGGGTCAGAAGAGCGAGCCCGAGCCCGCCGGTGACGGACATCGCCGAGGCATCCCCACCGAGGGGCTGCACCGACACGGCCAGGCCCACGAGCTGCGCGAGAGCGCCTGCGGTGAGGACTGCGCCGGCGACAGTCCGCAGAGGCGGCCTCCGAGTGAGCCCGCTCAGCGTCGCCAGCATCCCGCACACCACCAGCGCGACCGCGCCGACCGGACCGACTTCGACGAACTCGAACTCGGAAGGCAGGGATGCGGCGAAGACAAAGCAGGCGAAGGCGATCGACGCCGCCCCGAGGGTCGTGGTCGCTCTGTCGACGGCAGTCATCGAATCGGACGCAGTGCTCATGACGACCTCGTCAGAAGTCGGGGGAGACGTCCTGTCGATGTCGACCACCCGTCTCGCAGCACACCGTCGATGCCGTAGCTGCGACCTGCGGCCGTCGCGAAGATCGCCAGGTGCGCGAGCGCCATGAGGTAGTAGGACCAATGCCACTCATGGGGAGCGAACAAGACGGACAGGGTGATGGCGATGGTCTGGCCAATTCCGACGACAGCCCAGAACCGCGTGGCGAGGCCGACGAGCAGGAAGGCGCCGAGCCCTCCCTCGATCAGGAGCGTGAACCATCCGAAGATCTCGATGTTCGGGAGCACGACCGACTCCACGAAGGCCGAGTAGGGCGCGAACACCGGGTAGTCGACCGCCTGCCCAGCCCAGAAGTAGAGCCCTCTGTCGTCCGCGCGACCGAAGTCGGGTGGCACCTTCCAGCCGACGTTCTGGATCCACATCAGCGCGACGCCCACGCGGAGCGCGGCGATCATGGCGGCGGTCGTGGTCGTCTCCGGCACCCTCGCCGCCGGTGCGCCCGCCGATGGCTCGATGCCTCTGGACACGTCTTCCTCCCGTCCCGGGTAGTCAATCCCTGTTGCGCTCCCGGCACAACGCTCAGGACATTACGAACCCGTGACGCCGCGCGCGGCGGTCCGGGTCCCGTGGCTGGCCGAAGGCTTACCGAACTATTACGGTGACGTCCCCCGCGTATCGACGAGGGCGCATCCGCGCCTAGCATCGGGCTGCTCCCGTCCGGGGCACCGACTCACTGAGGAGAATCCCATGGCGAACAGACTCGACATCTCGGCTTGGCGGCCGATCCACACGAGGATCTCCGTGGCCCTCGGGATCGGATGGATGCTCGACGCCTTCGAGGTGCAGATCATCGGATCGGTCATCCCGGGCATCCAGGAGGAGTTCGGGCTCGACAGCGCGCAATCGGTGTGGATCAACATCGTCTGGTTCGGTGGGATCGCGCTCGGAGCGATCGGGTTCGGATACCTCGCCGACAGGATCGGCCGCAAGAAGCTGTTCGTGGCGACGCTGATCCTGTACTCGGTCTTCGCGGTCGCGACGGCGGCGGCCCCGAACTACGAGGTCTTCATCGTGTTCCGCTTCATCACCGCTCTCGGGGTGGGCGGCGAGTATTCGGCGGTGACCTCGGCCATCGCCGAGTTCACTCCGGCCCGCAACCGGGGGAGGAGCAACGGCCTCGTCATGTCGTTCTGGGCGGTGGGCGGCATCCTGGCGAGTCTCGTCTCGATCCTGGTCATCTCCACGCTGGGACTCTCGTGGCGCTTCACCCTGCTGTTCGGTGTCGTGAGTGCGGCCTACGGACTCCTCGCGCGTCGTCTCATCCCCGAATCACCGCGCTGGCTCGCCGCCCATGGGCAGCGTGACGAGGCCGACCGGGTGGTCACGATGATCACGGGGGTCACCAGCCCGACCGGCTACCACGACGCTGGCACCACCGGCGGGGCATCGGGCTTCGGTGAACTGTGGACCGGGTTCCGGGCCAGACTGCTCTTCGGCATGGCGCTCGACTTCTCCGAAGCCGCCGGTTACTACGGGCTTTTCACCGCCATGAGTGTGCTGGTGTTCTCATCGACCACGGGCGCGGTACCGATCGGGGATGCCGAGCTTCCCTGGTTCTTCCTCATCGCCAACGTCGGAGCGCTGGCCGGTGGTGTGCTCGTCGCCTTCGCCCTCGACAGGATCGGCCGGGGGCCCAGCGTCACCGTCTCGTACACGGCAGCGGCGCTGAGCATGATCGGATGCGCTCTCGCGGCGGGTACAGGGTCATCCGGGGTCGTCCTGGTGGCGTTCACCGTCGCCGCGTTCTTCGCGACCTGCGCGTGGATCTCGGCCTACCCCACCTTCTCGGAGCTGTTCCCGACACGGCTGCGCGCGACGGGGATCGGCGCCAGCGTGGGAGTCGGGCGCATCGGGGCCGTGCTCGGGCAGGTGGTGCTCGCGTTCGCCGCGACCTCGCTCAGCATCGGTGCGATGTTCGGCATCCTCGCCGGATTCTGGATGATCGGCGCCGTCGCCGGCGCGATCTGGTGGAGGTTCGGCACCGAGGCCAATGGGGTCCCGCTCGAGGCGCTCACCCGCGTGCGGGAGACCGTGCGGAGCTGATCGCGAGCGACGGGCCTCCGGCTGTCCCCTACCCTGGGGAGAGCCACTGCGAGGGGAACCCCATGACGACCGAATCCGGCACACGCCGCGTGCTCCTCAAGCTCTCCGGAGAATCGTTCGGCGGGGGATCCCTCGGCGTCAACCCCGATGTCGTCTCCTCGCTCGCCCGCGAGATCGCCGAGGCGGCCAAGACCGTCGAGGTCGCGATCGTGGTCGGCGGAGGCAACTTCTTTCGCGGGGCCGAGCTCAGCCAGCGGGGGATGGACCGCGGGCGCGCCGACTACATGGGCATGCTCGGCACGGTCATGAACGCCCTCGCCCTGCAGGACTTCCTTGAGCAGGCCGGCGCCGCGACGCGCGTGCAGTCGGCCATCTCGATGACGCAGGTCGCGGAGCCCTACATCCCGCGGCGTGCCGAACGTCACCTCGAGAAGGGCAGGGTGGTCATCTTCGGTGCCGGGGCGGGTCTGCCCTACTTCTCCACCGACACCGTCGCCGCCCAGCGTGCACTCGAGATCAAGGCCGACGTGGTGCTCCTCGCGAAGAACGGCGTCGACGGCGTCTACTCCGCCGACCCGAGGACGGATGCCTCGGCCTGGAAGATCGACGAGATCAGCTACCAGGACGCGCTCGTGCAGGGACTCAAGGTCGTCGACTCCACGGCGTTCAGCCTCTGCATGGACAACCGGATGCCCATGGTCGTCTTTGGAATGCAGCCGGACGGCAACGTGGCCACGGCCATCCGCGGCGATCGCATCGGTACGACGCTGACCTGACCGGCTGACCTGACCGGTGGGGCCCGACCGATGCAGACCTGTCCGACGGGGCCCGACGACTAAGCTCGAACCGAACCGTTCTGCCGAAGGAGCACCTGTGATCGCCGACGTCATGACCGAAGCCCGAGACAAGATGAGCAAGTCGGTCGAGGCCGCGAAAGACGACTTCGCGAATGTCAGGACCGGCCGCGCGAACCCCGCTCTCTTCCAGAAGATCCTCGTCGACTACTACGGCAGCCCCACCCCTCTGGCGCAGCTCGCCGGCATGCAGAACCCCGAGGCCAGGACACTCCTGGTGACGCCCTACGACAAGTCGGCGCTCAAGGAGATCGAGAAGGCTCTCGTCACCGCCCCGAATCTCAGCGCCAACGTGGGCAACGACGGCGAGGTCATCCGTGTCACCCTCCCCGAGCTCACCGAAGACCGGCGCAGGGAGTTCGTCAAGATCGTCCGGTCGAAGGGCGAGGACGCGAAGGTGTCGATCCGCAACATCCGTCGCAAGGCGAAGGACGACCTCGACGCCCTCAAAAGCGAGGTCGGCGACGACGAGGTGTCGCGGGGCGAGAAGGAGCTCGAGGCGGTCACCAAGTCTCACATCGACGCCATCGACGACGCCCTGAAGAAAAAGGAAGCCGAGCTTCTCGAGGTCTGAATGACAGAGGCTCCTGAGGGATCGAGATTCGCGCGATCCGGTCGCGCCGGAGCAGCGGGGAAGGCACCGGGCGGCAGGCGATCCCGTGCGCGGGCGAAGCGCGACGAGTTCGAGGCGAAGGCGCACGCGACGCGCGACGACATCCGTGCGCAGGTCGCGGCGACGCGCGCTCAACTCGATCAGGCCAACGAGCGCCTCGAGCAGCGCACGGGGCGCAACCTTCCACTGGCCATCCTGATCGGTCTCGCCCTCGGGGTGTCGATGCTGCTCAGCCTGGTCGTGGTCAAAGAGCTGTTCATGATCGTCGCCGCGGCGCTCGTGCTCTTCACCTCGCTCGAACTCGCGAGTGCGCTCCGGTTCGCCGGGCGCGACGTGCCGAGAATCGCGGTCGGCATCGCGGCGGTCGGCATGGTTCCCGTCGCGTTCTACCTCGGAGACGAGGGCAAGTGGTTCGCGTTCCTCGCGGCCGTCGCCTTCGTGAGTCTGTGGCGCACGGCCGAGCTTCTGCGCAGCAACCACCGCACCACGGTGTCGGGTTTCTGGAAGGATCTGGGCGCTGGAGCCCTCGTCCAGTCCTATGTGCCGTTCCTGGGCGGGTTCGGTGTACTCCTCGCGGCCCAGCCCGGCGGACAGTGGTGGACTCTGGCGTTCCTCATCCTGGTGATCGCGACCGACACCGGCGCCTACGCGAGCGGACTCGCGTTCGGCAGACATGCGATGGCTCCGAAGATCAGCCCGAAGAAGACCTGGGAGGGGTTCGCAGGCTCTGTCGTCGTCGCGATCGTCGCCGGCATCCTGCTGTCGGTGTTCATGATCGGGCAGCCGTGGTGGTTCGGCTTCGTCTTCGGACTCACCATCGTGGTCACCGCGACGATCGGAGACCTCACCGAATCGCTCATCAAACGCGATCTGGGCATCAAAGACATCAGCACCTGGCTCCCTGGGCACGGCGGGTTCCTCGACCGCCTCGACTCCGTGCTTCCGAGTGCGGCGGCGGCGTACGCGCTGTTCGTCGTCTTCGCGTGACGTCTCGACCGGTCAGGCACAATAGGAGCCCATGAGTACGACATTCCCCCGCGTCAGGCGCTCTCAGCGCGGCTACGACGTCGAACAGGTCGAGGATTTCCTCGAAGAGGCGCGTAGGGCCTACGGTGCCGAGCGCGGCGAGCCCGTCGTGGTCTCGGCCGAGAGCATCCGGCGCACCGCGTTCGCCCTGCAGAAGGGCGGTTACTCCACCCACCATGTGGATGCCGCGCTCGAACGCCTCGAGGATGCCTTCTCCACCCGGGAGCGCGACCAGGCGGTGCGCATGATCGGCGACCAGGCCTGGTTCGCGGAGGCCCGCGCGGTGGCGCAGGACGTCGTCGACAGGATCGCCCGCCCGCCGGGTCGTCGCTTCACCAGGGTCGGGCGTCTGACCACCGGTTACCACGTCGCCGACGTCGACGTCTTCACCGATCGGCTGACCGCGTATTTCCAGCACGGCAGGCCGCTCACTGTCGACGACGTGCGCACCGTCGCGTTCCGCCCCCGTCGCGGAGGGTACCGCGAGGCGCAGGTCGACCTCGTGCTCGACAGCGTCGTCAGCGCGATGCTCGCGGTGCGCTGAGCCGTCGCGACTGAGCCGTTGCGGTGCGCTGAGCCGTCGCGGATGACTGCGCCGTCGCGGATGACTGCGCCGTCGCGGAGGACTGCGCCGTCGCCCTGCGAGGCCTCGTGAGAAGGGCCCGATCCGCTCGTCGAATGGCGCCGAATCCGATCGAACGGTGCCGAATCCGATCGGATGAGCCTTTCGACGCGATCTGGGCTAAAATCTCGAAGTGATGGGTCGACATTCGAATGCCGTACAACTGCGCCACCCGGTCGCGACCGAGGTGCGTCCGATGCCGCGACCCGTCATCCGGCGTCGTTCACTGCTGCCGGCGTTCGCCTCGTTCGCCGCGCTGGCCTTCGTGCTCGTATCGGTGACTTCGCCCATGTCGCAGAATCAGGCGGCTGCCGCAGAGATCGTCGCCGAGTTGGATCTCGGGCCGACACAGGTCCTCACCGTGGCGGGCGACTACTCGACAGAGGTCGTGCGCGACGGTTTCACCGCGACCCCGAAGCCCAAGCCCGTCGCACCCCCGCCGCCCGCCGCCGGAGCAGGTCGCTCGGCGCCCGCCGCGGGAACCCCCGACCCGGGCAGCGCCAAAGCCATCGCCTACGACATGGTTCTCGCCCGCGGCTGGGGAGAAGACCAGTACAGCTGCCTCGTGGCTCTGTGGAACCGCGAGTCGGGCTGGAACGCCTTCGCGATGAACAAATCCAGCGGTGCCTATGGCATTCCGCAGGCGTTGCCCGGCACCAAGATGGCCTCCGCCGGCGCCGATTGGGCGACCAATCCTGCGACCCAGATCACCTGGGGCCTCGGCTACATCAGCGGTCGCTACAGCACGCCGTGCGGTGCCTGGCAGGCGAGCGAGACCAAGGGCTGGTACTGATTCAGGGTCTCCCTGTGTCGACTTAGACTCGGAGACATGCCCCGAAGCAATCGACCCCGCGGCCGGCGGGGAGGGGCGTCGGATGACGACGGACCCGCGTTCGACCTGGCCAGGGCCCTCGCTGCAGGCCTGCACACCGAGACCCGTCGCGGTCGCCAGTTCAACGTGCAGCCCATCTCCGCGTCCGCCGCGATCAAGACCTACGCCTGCCCCGGGTGCAGCCTCGGCATCGAGCCAGGAACGCCCCACGTCGTCACGTGGCGCGCGGACGGCATCCTCGGAGACGAGGATTCACTGGCCGGTCGGCGCCACTGGCACACCCACTGCTGGAGGATCGCCGGATGACCACGCGCGTCGAGATCACCGGAGCCGTCGAGCTCCCCGCACGGCGCGAACCCGTCGAACTGCACACCGCCGACGGGCTGACGCTGGTCGGTGAACTCGCGCTGCCGGAGACGGCGACACCCGTGGCGACCCTCGTGACACTGCATCCGCTTCCGACGGCCGGCGGCTTCATGGACTCGCACATCCTCAGGAAGGCGGCGGCGCGGTTGCCTGCACTCGCCGATCTCGCGGTGCTGAGGTTCAACTTCCGCGGGGTGTCATCGCCGCGCGGCCGGTCGGAGGGGTCGTTCGGCGAGGGCGTGGCCGAGAGGCTCGACCTCGACGCCGCCCTCGACTTCGTCGCCGCGCGGGCACTCCCCGCTCCATGGCTCGTGGCGTGGTCGTTCGGCACGGAGGTGGCGCTGAAGTGGGGCCGGGAGCGCGACCTGGCTGGCATCATCCTGCTGTCGCCTCCCCTGCACCGCACCTCGCACGCGGAGCTCGCAGCGTGGGGTGGTAGCGGCACCCGGATGACCGTTCTCGTGCCCGAGTTCGACGACTATCTGCGGCCAGACCAGGCGGTCGCCCGGTTCTCGGTGATCCCGCACGCCGAGGTCGTGGGGATCGAGGGCGCCAAGCATCTGTGGGTCGGCGAGCAGCAGACCAGGCGGGTGCTCGCCGAGATCGTGGCGCGGATCGAGCCGGGTGTGCTGCCGTTGCCGACCGAGTGGGCCTGCTGACCGCTGGGTGGGCGACGACGCGCGCTAACTCGCGTTCTGGCGGGGAATCGCCACCTGCTTGACCACGATGAGTATCGACGCCGCGACGGGGATCGCCACGAGAGCCCCGAGGATGCCGCCTAGCGCGCCGCCGGCCAGAGCCGCGATGACGACGATGACCCCCGGAACCTGCACGGCCTGATTCATGATGCGCGGGTTGAGCACGTAGGCCTCGAGCTGCATGTACACCAGGTAGTACCCGGCGACCCAGAACACGGCGGGCGCCCCGTTGAAGAGCAATACGCCGAGGGTGATGACGATCGAGGCGCTGATCGTGCCGACGAGGGGGACGAGCGAGCCGAGGAAGGCGATGAACGCCAGCAGCGCGGAATACTCGGCCCGCACGAAGAAGGTCAGCACGATGAACGACAGCACCCCGTTCACGAGGGCGAGCGACACCTGGCCCACCACGTAACGCCCCACCGATTCACTGATCTGCTCGGCGATGTCGATGAACCGCGCCCGCTTCGACGCCGGCACGAGCTGGTAGAGACCGCGCTTGATGCTCGCGAGCGAGGCGATGAAGTAGAGCATGAGGATCAGGATGATCGCGGCCCCGGCCACCCCGGTCGCGATGGTGACCCCGGCCTGCACGATCCCTCCGCCGATACCACCGATGAAGTCGGGGTTCTGCACAGATCTCGTGACGTCCGCGAGGAGGGTGTCGACCTGCAGCCAGGGAGCGGCATCCTTGATGCCCTGGATGAAGTCGTCGGAACTGACCGTCCTCACGACCTCCGGCACCTGTTTCACCAGGGTCTCGACCTGATCGACGATCACCGGGATCAACGCGAAGATCAGGCCGGCGAAGACCCCGAGCACTCCGATCAGCACGATCAGGATCGCGAGCGGCCTCTTCACCTTCTTGCTCTCGAGCCAGCTGACGAGCGGGTCGAGCCCGAGGGCGAGGAAGATCGCGGCGCCGATATAGGTGAGGATCGTCGCGAGCGAGCTGACCGCGCCGCCGATCATCAGGGCGACGAGCACCCCGAGCCCGCCCATCAGCCCGAGTCGGAACGCATTCTGGATCTTCATCGCGGGCCTCGCCTCGATCGGGGTTCGACGCGCCACGGGGTAGGCGTCAGTCGGCGGAGGCCTTCTCCGCCTGGGTCAGCATGCCGCGCAGGCCCTCGAAGTACCCGGCCACCGCGTCGCGCTCGATCCTAATCTTCGCGAGGCGCTCCTCGGCGTCGGACACGACGGCCTGTGATCGCTCCTCGGCATCCGCTACGATCGCCCGCGCCCGCTCCTGCGCGTTCTCGAGGATCTCCGCGGCGGTCGCACTCGCGGCGTCTCGTTTCTCTTTACCCTCGCGTCGGAGGTCGGCATCGAGTGCCTCCACCTCGTCCTGCTTCTCCTTGGCGTGTGCCGTCGCCTCGGCGAGCTGTCTGTGCGCGTCGTCGAGGTACTTCTGGGTCTGTGCGACGGCCTCCTGGTGCTTCTGGAGGAGGTCCTTCTCGGCTTCGTCGCGACGGGCGGTGAGCTCCACCTCGAGGTCTGTGCGGCTCTGCTCGGCATCGGCGGCGAGCCGTGACCTGGTCTCGTCGGCCTCGTGCGCGAGCGCCGCCCGCACTTCGGCGGCCTCTCTCGTGAGGTCCGCGGTGCCCTGGGCGATCTCGCGGGCGAGGTCGGAGCGCTGCTGGTCGATGTCGGTCGCGAGCGCGGTGCGAGCCTCGACGACCTCGGCGGCGACGGCGGCGCGATCGGTGTCGACCATGAGGGTGAGGGCGGCGGTCTCCCGGGCGACTCGCGAGTCGATCGCCGCGCCCTTCGTCGAGACCTCCTCGTCGATCGCCGTTCTCGCGGTGGTGACGTGAGCGTCGAGCTCCGCGCGCTCCGCGGCGATGTCACGGTCGTGAGTCTCGCGTTCGACGGCGAGTTCTCGGGCGAGCGCGTCGCGTTCGGCCGCGACATCCCTCGCGAGATCCTCACGGGCGGCGTCGGTCTCGGCCGCAAGGGCGGCGCGGGCGTCTGCGGTGTCCTTCTCGAGGGTCGACCTCGCCTCGTCCATCTCCCGGGCGAAGGTGGCCTCGACATCGTCGCGCTCACGGGCGAAGGCGGCCCTCGTGGCGTCCTGGTCGCGCTGGAGCTCGGCACGGAGCCGCTCGGTCTCGGTGGCGAGCTCGGCGTCGGAGTCCGCTCGGGATGCCGCGAGCTCGGCCCACGCCGCCTCGGAGTCCCGGGCGAGAGCGGCCCTCACCGCCTGCTCCTCGGCCTCGAGAGCCGCCCGCCGGGAGGTCGTCTCGGCCTCGAGTGCCGCCCGTCCCTCGGTCACCTCGCGGTCGAGCGCCGCGCGACCGGCCGACACGTCGCGATCGAGGTCACCGCGGGACTTCGCCACCGTCGCCTCGAGTTCGGCGGTCGTCGATTCGACGGTCCTTCTCAGGTCGGTGGTCTGCTGCTCGATCTCGCGGTCCAGGTCGCCGCGACGTTTCTCATCGAGGCTCTCGAACTCGGCGCGACCCTGCTCGGTGTCCCTCGCCAGCTGGGCGGCCTTCTCACGCGCCTCCCCGACCTCGCGCAGGGCGACGGCCCGCAGTTCGGCGGCCTCGCGCTCGGCGTCGGCGCGGACGGCCGCGGCCTCGCGCTTCGTCGTGGAGCGCGCCTCGGCAGCCTCGGTCGCGACGGCCCCGCGGATGGCGGCGGCCTCGCGCAGTGCCTCCGTCGTCGTGGCCTCTGCGGCGGCTTCGGCCCGTGCGATCAGATCATCGGCCTCCGACTGGGCGTCGGCGAGGATCGTCTCCGCCCTCTCCTTCGCCTGGTCGGCGAAGGCCTCGGCGCTGTCCATCGCGTCGACGCGCAGCTGGTGCACCTCGCGCTGCACGGTGCTGCGCATCCGGTCGGCGTCGATGTCCGCCTGGCTGATCAACCGGGTGGACTGCTCCTCGGCGATGCGCAGCATGTTCTCGAGCTTCGTGCCGAGCCCGCTGTAGGTGGGGCTGCCGGTCTCCTCGATCTCGGACTCGAGGTCCTTGACCGTGGCGCTCAGTCGCTTGATCTCCTTGGCGGCGTCCGCCTTGTCGCTGTTGGCCTTGATGAGTTCGCGCCGGAGATCCTGCATCGCCTTGTCGACGTCTTCGCGGTTGTACCCCCGCATGACGATCCCGAACGCCTCGTCGTCAGCCACAGTCTCTCCTCGTCGATACCCCCCGCGCCGACATCCGGCACAGCTCATGTGAGTTTAGCGAGACTCCGGCCCACGGATTGGGGTGTGGCCTCGACGTCGGCTATTCTTGACTGTCTTTGCCTGCTGCCCCGGGTGTCCTCCGGACCCCATCCGCCCTCCCGCGTCGATGAGACCCGGGCACCGCCTGCCTGGCGGGCGGGACTACGAGGCGCGGATCGGTCCGCTGTGAGGCCGACGGGAGGTCATGCTCCCGGAGACACGAAAGGATCGCTTCGTGCGTTTTGTACTCGCCATCGTCAGCTTTGTTCTCGCTGTCGCCTGCTTCGCCCTGGGGGTCGCCCAGAGGACGGTCTTCAGCGGCCCGGACACCCTGACGGCTGCGGTCGAGACCGACTCGACGGCCACCGTCACCGTCGTCGACGGCGAGACCCTCAACGCCGTCGACGGCCGTCAGCAACTCGACATCGCCGGTTCCTCGACGATCTTCGCCGCATACGCACGCACCGCCGACGTGCTCGGCTGGATCGGAGACGCCTCCTACAACCAGATCTCGTACGACCCCGAGGCCAGGCAGCTGTCGAGTGAACTGGTGCGCGGGGCATCCGTCGAGGTGCCGAGCCCGGCCGGATCGGACCTGTGGCTGCAGGAGTACGCGGGCGAGGACTCGCTCGACGTGATCGTGAGCTTGAAGGATGAGCTCTCGTTCCTGATCGTCTCCGACGGCAGCGAGCCCGCGCCCTCCGAGATCTCGCTCAGCTGGCCGCTCGACACCAGGACACCGCTCGTCGGCCCGTTCCTCGCCGCGGGTGCTCTTCTCCTCGCCCTCTCGCTCGTCTTCCTGGTGATGGCTCTCGTGCACCATCGCCGCCGCCGCGGGCCCAGGCGCGGGGCGATCACCGCGGGTCGATCGCCGAAGATGCCGCGGCTCCCGCGACAGCGCAGCTATCGCGTGCGCAAACCGAAGGCGATCACGCAGGCGAGGGGTCGTCGCTCCCGTCGCCGTCTCGTCGCCGTCGTGCCGGTGGTCGTGATCAGCGCGGCACTGTCGGGCTGTTCCGCCGACCTCTGGCCCGACCTCACAGGTTCAGAGGCCACCGCGAGCCCGACGACATCGCCGAGCGCCTCGGCGATCGCGGAACCCGTCGACGAGCTCCCGACGGCCGTAGCCACCGTGCGCCAGATCGAGTCGATCGTCGCGAGCGTCTCCGAGGTGGCCACCGCGGCCGATGCTTCGCTCGACGCCGCGGCGCTCGAGGCCAGATTCGCCGGACCGGCGCTCGAACTCCGTGCCGGCAACTATGCGCTCAGGGCCAAGGACAGCGCACAGGGCG
>JBEANR010000203.1:0-3447 GCA_041165365.1 Actinomycetota bacterium
GGTCCGCCACCAGCGTTGCGCGGCGGTGTGGTTGTTCTTCTCGACCACGCCCTTCCGGTTCCCCGACCGAGGCCTGCAGGCGATCACGATCACGCCGTGATGTTTCGCGAACGCCGCGAACACCTTCGTCAGGTCCCCGGTCGCCGGATCCAGCACGGTCCGCATCCGATCGAACCGCCAGTCCCGGGTCACCCCGCCGAGCAGACCGAGGAGTGTCGTCATCGCGGCCAGCAGGTGCGGGATGTCCATCGATGGAGAGATCACTCCTCGCCAGACGCCCGAGTGCGCAAGGGACCCAACCAGCAGGTACGCCTTCTTCGTCGAGAACCCCCAGTGTGCGGGCTGATCGGGTAGGTCGAGCCAATCGAACTGGGTCTGCTCACCAGGCGGATGCGGAATGACGGCGTTGGGCCGCTCCGTGACATGCGCGCAGCTCTCGCAGAACGGACGCAACCCCCGAACCCGGATCTGTCTCGTCAGCGTCGGATACGACGCCGTGAACCCGAGCGGCAGCAGCTCATCGAACAGCGTCACAGCCCAAAGGTGCGGGTCCTCAGTCAGCCGCGCTCTGACGTACTCGGCGAACCCGTCGAACACGTCGGGCGCGGCACGCTGACGAACCCCTGGGGAGCGTTGCCCGGACAGATACGCCCGGATCGTCTTACGGTCATTGCCGGTGCGGCGGGCGATCTCGCTGATCGTCATCCCCTGCCGCTTGAGCGCGTGGATGTCCACGTCGTCCTCCTCTGAAAGCATGAGAAGAGGGCCTCCCTCGAGCTGGTGTGTGGTCAGAGACCATCAGCATCGAGGGAGGCCCGCCCTCACGAACGGAAGCGACCCGGAGTGGGGAATTCCGATGAGCACAACTGAGGAATTTCAGTGAGCGCCGTCAGCGCACGCGCAGGAGAATCAGGACCGCTCAGCAGGAAAGGCTGGAAGCGCCGTCGCTTCCGAGCCTCACCACGGCAGGTTCTGCCAACAGCCCACATGAGAACACTGGCAAACGCTGGGATCTCATCTCCGACGGCCCGAGCGCATCCCGCCCAGAACCCGCTCTGTGTTCAGATCTCACTGGAGTCGGGGTGACAAGGATCCCGCGATCTCCGCCCCGACCAATTCGATGCAAGATTTCAGTCCCTCTCGGGTCGCACCGGCAATCAGGGCAGCGGCGGGTCGATCGGCCAAGTCATCAGCGCCCGCACTGTTGCCTCGTACTGCTCGCGGTCGAATCGGATAGTGAACGCGGTCACCTCATCGGTGTTGATCTCCCCAGTCGTGCCATCTTGATAAGCGATGTTGCGCCACTCGACGGTGGTGTCGGACATCCAAACGTCAGCGCTCACAGCGCCGCACCCCAGATCGCCACACTGCTCACAGAACAGCAACCCCGCACGCCCATCCGTGAATTGGACCCACGGGTCAAATCCGGATTCGTTCTCCAACAGGAGGGCGCGAAGACTCTCCATCAGGAACGGGTCACCCACGGAGCCCGCTGTCATGAAAGTAACGTCTCTGCACGGAGCGCCGTCCGGATATCTGAGCCTGTCCCGTAACGAAGTACCGTCGATCGTCCAGTCCAGGAATCTCATGGGCGGAAGCGACGTTGCTTCTACTCGAACCCGAAACAGTCCTCGAATTTTTGTGTTCCAGCGTTCGGACTCCGCCCATTGCGTGCCAAGCACTGACACCAGGGCGGGAGTGTCGGGCATGATCCAGAGCGTAGCGGCACGCCAGTCGTCGACGGTTCGCCCCAATGGAGGACCACCGGTAGTAAGGCCCGCGGCTCCACCCACAGAGACGACTGATTGCTTCGCCTGCGCTAACTTCTCGCCCCTCGCTGGTCACTATTCTCACCATTCTTCGTTGGACGCCCTTTGCTCATCATCCGAATTCATGTCAGGTGGTCGAAGTCACCGCGCGACCACTGAATGTGACGGTCGGCCGACCGACGGACTACTGCCTGCGCGTCCGCGGGAATCACCCACCCGAAGTTTCCGTAGAGCCGGTCGAACGGGCTGACCAATGCTGCGGTGGTGATCCGTTCCACAACGGTGGGCGACAGGGGGATGTGGTTGGGGTAGCTGCGCATGAACGCCACCCATTTACCGTCCTGCGTGGGAAACATCGTGTCGCCAGACAGGACGACCCCGGCGCCGTCGGCGCCGTCCGCCCAGACAGCTATCTTGCTGCCGGCGAAGTGACCGCCCATTGTGCGGATAGTCACGCCCGGCAGCAGCGGGAGGTCGTCCATCCCGATGAATTCGATGGCGGCATCCGCACGCTGCACCCACTGACGATCTGCCTCCGAAACGAGAACTGGCACTCCCCCCAGAGAGCGGGACCACTCGACCTGCGCGCCGAAATGGTGCGGATGACTCGCTATGATCGCCGCCACCTTTCCATGGTCGAGTACAGTGGCCGCTCCCGCCGCGTCCACATAGCCGATCGGATCCCAGAGCAGGTTGCCGGCCGGCGTCTTGATGAGATGGGTGCGCTGGCCGATACCGACGATCGGATCCGACGTCACACCGAACAGTCCCGGCTCGACCTCCTTGACCGTGATGCTCGTGTTGGCGGAGCGCTCCACAATCGATGTCCACGCCTGGCCCGACTGCGGCACGTACTGTCGCTCATCCAGGCAGATACGACAGAACTGGGGTGCACGGAGGGTTTCAGGATGCTCGACGCCGCATGCAGCGCAAATCCAGATGGTCACTATTCTTCTGCTTTCACTAGGCACTGTCGCCGACGGTTTTCAACAATCAGGAGGTCTCTACTGCATTGCTCTGATCGCCTCCTTCGACAGGGGACTGGCTACCGTTGGCGTAGTCGACCGGCCAGGGCCGAGCAGAAACGCCGACCGCGTTCCACGCGTTGATGGTGACGATGAGTGACAGCACCGCCGCCAGTTCGGCGTCGGTGAATTGCTCTCGCGCCGCGCTGATCGCGCCGTCGGGCACTCGAGTCGACGCTGCCAACGTCACGACTTCCGTGAATGCCAGCGCTGCTCGCTCTCGTGCGGTGAACGCTGCACTTTCATTCCAGACCGCGATGGCAGCAAGGCGACGCATGGTGTCGCCGCCCGACAGAGCGTCGACAGTGTGGGTGTCGACGCAATAGGCGCAACCGTTGATCTGGGATGCCCGGATGCGCACGAGCTCGCGCAGTCGGTGCTCGATCGAGGCGGAATCGAGCACGCGGGAGGTCGCGGCATCCAATGAGGCCAGAGCGCGAGTGAACGGCGCGGCCAGAGAGTCGATGTCGATGCGGGCGGGGATGTCAATGGTGTCGTTCATGAAGGCTCCGTTTCTGGGTGGGTGAGGATCGTGACCGTGAGCACGAGAATCAGCAGAAAAGTGGCAGCGATGAGAACAGTCGTAGTGTCCGCGCCCATGAAATCGGCGATGTAGTTACCGCAGATGAGGCAGACCACGGGGGCGCCGGTCA
>JBEANR010000204.1:0-4344 GCA_041165365.1 Actinomycetota bacterium
CGCGTTCACCCCGTCGCCAGCATGTTTGGCAGCCGGACGTGGTCGAGGCACATCGCGAGATGGGAAGCACCAAAGTGCCCCCGGCAGGATTCGAACCTGCGACCAAGAGATTAGAAGGCTCCTGCTCTATCCCCTGAGCTACGGAGGCGAAGGGCGCTCCCACGATACCGCAGCGCTCACACGGCCTTCGCGAGCGCCACCAGCACCTGGTCCACCGTGGGCACACCCTCCGCGCGGAACACCTCGGCGTCGGAGTCGTCCAGCACCACCACGGTCGGCGTGGTGCGGATGCCCGCCTGCTCGGCCCGGGGGGCGTCGGCCGCGACATCCAATTCGGCGATCGTGACCGCGGGCACCAGTGCCTCGACCCGCGTGAGAACCGCCCGGGTCTGGATGCAGGGGTCGCAGAACGCCGATGAGAAGAAGAGCAGCTTCACCGCTCGAGCGCCCTACTGCCGGTCGCCGCGATCTTCGGGGTCGTCGGAGGGCTCGCTCTCGGCCTTATCCCACACGTAGGTGACGTGGTAGGTGCCGTCGAGCTCTTTCCACGTCGTCGCGTCGTAGTTCTCCATCGTCTCCTTGCCGTCGATGGCGGCGAGGACGGTGAGTTCGGAGTCCCAGGCGGACTCGGTGGCGATGCGGCGATCGGTCTGGCCGTCGTACGGTCCGCCCGAGTACAGGACGACGTACTCGTCACCGTGGGCGATGGTCGGGGTGCTGTCGGTCATGCGTCGATCCTACGTGCGGGGTCCGACCCGCAGCCTCGGGCGAAGGCGAGCAGAACGCCTCGGTGAAGCGGCGGTCAGCCCGCGGTCAGCGCAACGATCGCTGCGGTGACGGATGCCGCGGCCAGCACCAGCGCGACGGTCACGAGCACCACGTGCACGGTGAGAAACCGGGTGGCCCTACCCGCGGCATCCCTCGCCCTCGGATCCCTCGCGACACGCCGATAGAAGGTGGGCCACACGAGCACGTTATAGACGGCGTTGGCGAGGAGGAGGGCGATGAGCACTGTGGTCACCGGGCAAGCGTACGCAGGTGACCGCGCCCCGACATCAGCACCAGCCTTCGTCGTCGGACCCCGGCGATAGACTCGCCGGATGTCCTCGGCCTCTGATCGTCTCGTCTGGATCGACTGCGAGATGACCGGTCTCGACCTCGCGATCGATGAACTGGTGGAGGTCGCGGTCGTGATCACCGACTTCGATCTGGTGCCCGTGGATGCCGGTTTCGCCGTGGTCATCAAACCGGATCAGTCCGCGTGGGACAACATGGGCGATTTCGTGCGCACGATGCACACCGAGTCGGGTCTCATCGACGAGGTGCCGCGCGGGGTGAGTCTCGCCGATGCCGAGTTCGCCGTGCTCGAGTACATCCTGAAGTTCGTTCCGACCGGCAATCAGGCCCCCCTCGCGGGCAACACCATCGGCACCGACCGCGCGTTCCTCGCCAAGTTCATGCCCAGGGTCGACGGCCACCTCCACTACCGCAGCATCGATGTGTCGTCGATCAAAGAACTCGCTAGGCGCTGGTTTCCGCGGGTGTACTTCAACGCGCCGGGCAAGAACGGCGGGCACCGTGCGCTCGCCGACATCCGCGAATCCATCCGCGAACTGGAGTACTACCGTCGCGCAGCTTTCGTCGCCGACCCCGGTCCGACCAGCGAAGAGGCGCAGGCCGTGGCCGCCTCGGTGCTCGAGGAGTTCGCTCCGAGGCTCGCCTGAGAAGTCGGTCGGCGCCGGTGATGAGGCGCCGTGGAGGTGTACTAGCATGTTGACATCGTTCCGTTCCGGTTCCGGTGCGGAGTGCATGGTGGGCGTAGCTCAGTTGGTAGAGCGCTGGCTTGTGGAGCCGGATGTCGCGGGTTCGAGCCCCGTCGTTCACCCCAAGATGATCCATCTCCAGGCGATCGTGGTCGCCGATCCGGCGGCGCTGCTCGAGCGCGAGACGGAACAGGCCGGGGCGCCCGAACTGGATCCGCCCTGGGTGACACTGGTCTGGAACGACCCGGTCAACCTCATGTCGTACGTGAGCTGGGTCTTCCGCAGCTACTTCGGGTTTCCGGCGCAGGAAGCCACCAGGCGCATGCTGCAGGTGCACGAGGACGGCCGCGCGGTCGTCGCCTCCGGCAGTCGTGAGGAGATGGAGCGTCACGTCGAGGCGATGCACGACTTCGGGCTGTGGGCGACCCTCGAACGAGACGCGCGATGAACGGGTTCACCCGCACGGGGCAGGTCGTGAGCACCGAGTTCGAGCCGGTGGAGGCGGCGCTGCTCACGCAGCTCGCCGGTCAGGTCGCGGGCATCCTCACCGAGCAGGACACCGCGCCGGATGCGGCCGTGACCCGGCTGCTGCCCGACGCCTACGCCGACGATCCGGAGAAGGCGGCCGAATTCCGTCGCTTCACAGCCCCCGACCTCACTGCGCGCAAGGTGCAGAACGCACAGACCGTCATCGCCGACGTCGCGCACGCCCTGGTGGCCGAGACACCGACGCCGGTCGAGCTCGATCCGAGATCCACCCAGGCGTGGGTTCGAGCACTGACCGACATGCGCCTGGTGCTCGCCTCCCGCCTCGGCATCGTGCAGGACGGCGATCCCGGCCGTGCCGACGACGAGGCGTTCATGCTCGGCGACCTCTACGACTGGCTGGGCGGAGTGCAGGAATGCCTCGTCGGGGCACTCGATGACTGATGGGGACGCGCCGCTCGACCTCGACTCGGACGAGTTCGAGAAGCTCGTGATCGACGAACTCGACCTGCTGCCCGACGACATGGTGGACGGCCTCGACAACGTGGTGTTCGTGACCGAGGATCGCCCGGAGGACGGCTCGCTCGATCTTCTCGGGCTGTACGAGGGCATCGCGATCACCGAGCGCGACACCTACGGCTTCGGTGAGCTTCCCGACAGGATCACCCTGTTCCGCGAACCCCTCCTCGCGGCGTGCCACGATCTCGACGACCTGAAGGATCAGATCCACGTGACCCTCGTGCACGAGATCGCTCACTTCTACGGCATCGACGACGACCAACTGCACGAGCTCGGCTGGGCCTGAGCGGCGGCGTCAACCGCCGATCGCGTGACCGTCGATCACGAGGTCGGCGAGCCCGACGGGCCCCTCCTCGGCGATGAACGCCTCCTCCTGAGCCGCCCACCGATCCCAGTGCGGCGCATAGAGGTCGCCGTCGCGCGCGAGTGCCCGCGCCTCGCGGGTCTGCGCGTCGAGCTCGATCCAGACAGCCAGATCGAGCAGTGGGCGTGCTCGCCGGCTGAGCACGCCGCAGCCCTCGACGATCAGCCACGATGCTGCGGGGATCGGATGCTCGGGGCCCGCGACATCCGCAGCCCAATCCCACTGCGTCCAGACGCCGCCGCGCCCGGCTTTCAGCGGCTCCAGCGCATTCCTGCGCACGAGATCGCTGCCCCGGCGCAACCCGTCCCAGCCGGGGTACACATCGTCGAGACGAAGCAGTACCGACCCCTCCCACCGACCGACCAGAGACTCGGCCACGGTGGTCTTGCCCGACCCGGACCGCCCGTCGATGGCGACGATCGCCGGGCGGTCCGTCGGGAGGAGGGCCGTGATGAGATCGAGGGGGTCGGTCATGCGACGAACACCGGGTTCCACTCCCCCGTGACCACCGCGGCCCCGACCGCCGCGGTGGCGATCAGCACGGCGGTGACGACGAGCGCGACATCCGCTCGGCCGATCGTGGACTGCCGCGCCCAGGTGCGTCGGATCGGCGACCCGAACGCCCGTGCCTCCATCGCGGTCGCGAGCTTGCTCCCCCGCCGCACGGAGAGCACGAGCAGGGCGAACGCCATTCCGGCGAACCGACGGAGGCGACCCCGATCGGCCACCCCCCGCGCCCGGCGGGCGAGTTCCAGCGAACGCCAGTCGTCGACGAAGAGGCCCACGAGCCGCATCCCGCCGAGTGCGCCCAGCACGAATCGAGCGGGAAGCCGCAGCACCTGGGCGAGGCCGTCGGCGAGGTCGGTGGGGTCGACGGTGAGGAAGAGGATGACCGCGGGCAGCGCGATCGCGAGCACGCGCAGCATCGTCGCGATCGCGAGTTCGATCGATCCGTCGCTGATCTCGGCGAACAGTACTCGCGCGTAGATCTCTCCGGACGGGCGTCCGTACAGCAGGATCGTCAGCCCGGCGAGGGCCGCGGCCACGACCAGGGGCCAGCAGCGCACCGCGATCCGCCCGATGGGCACCCCCGCGACCGCGATCAGCGCGAGTTCGAGCGCGAGGGCCACCGATGACGACACCCGGTCGATACTCGTCAGCAGCGTCGCTCCGATGACCGTCGCGGCGGCGAGCTTCGCGACCGGGTTGATC
>JBEANR010000205.1:0-10149 GCA_041165365.1 Actinomycetota bacterium
CTCCCCGGCGACCGGGACGTCGACCTCAAGCGCGTCGAGGTCGCCTTCTCGCCCGCTGAGGTGGAGGCCGCGACCGAGGCGGACTTCGCCCGGCATCCGACCCTGGTCAAGGGCTACATCGGACCCTGGAGCGCGACCGGCCCCGTGCTCGGCGGGCCCGATGCCGAGGGCGCCGCGACCTCGAGCTCCGGCATCCGTTTCCTCCTCGACCCGCGGGTCGTCGACGGCACGGTCTGGGTCACGGGCGCCAACGAGCACGAGAAGCACGTCTTCGGGCTCGTCGCCGGGCGGGACTTCGTCGCCGACGGCGTCGTCGAGGCCGCCGAGGTGCGGGCGGGCGATCTCGCACCGGACGGCTCGGGCGAGATCGAGCTCGCGCGCGGGATGGAGATCGGCCACGTGTTCCAGCTCGGTCGGTTCTTCGCCGACGTGCTCGGACTCAAGGTGCTCGACGAGAACGGCAAGCAGGTGACGGTGACTATGGGGTCCTACGGAATCGGGGTGACCAGGGTGCTCGCCGCGATCGCCGAGGCGCACAACGACGAGAAGGGTCTCCTCTGGCCGGATTCGGTCACGCCGTTCCACGTGCACGTGATCGCGGCGACCAACGGCGAGCAGATCCACGAGGTCGCCGAGTCGATCGCGGCGCAGTTCGACGCGCGGGGTCTCGACGTGCTGCTCGACGACCGGCCCAAGGTCTCCGCCGGAGTCAAGTTCGGCGACGCCGAACTGCTCGGGGTGCCCACGATCGTCATCGTCGGGCGCGGAGCGGCCGAGGGGATGGTCGAGCTGTGGGATCGCCGCACCGGCGAGCGCAGCCCGGTCGCGGTCGACGACATCGTGGCTATGGTCACCCAGGCGACAGCGGACACCCGAGCGAAGGCGAGTCGCGCGCCGGAGACGGTGACGCCGTGATCGACCCGATGCCTGTGCGCGAGACGGCACCCCGGCAGCGATTGAGGGCGGATGACGCGGCGCGCGCCGCTGACATCCTGCGTATCATCACCGCCTCCTTCGACGAGAAGGTCGTCGGTCAGAAGGGGCTGCGCGAGAGTCTCCTCGTCGCCTTGATCACCGGAGGACACATCCTTCTGGAGAGCGTTCCCGGGCTCGCCAAGACGACGGCGGCGGAGACCCTGGCAGCGGCGGTGCAGGCGAGTTTCAAGCGCATCCAATGCACTCCCGACCTCCTGCCGAGCGACATCATCGGCACTCAGATCTTCGACTACACGAGATCGGCGTTCGAGACCCAGCTCGGCCCGGTGCACGCAAACTTCGTGCTGCTCGACGAGATCAACAGGTCGAGCGCGAAGACCCAGAGCGCAATGCTCGAGGCCATGCAGGAACGCCAGACCACCATCGGCGGGGTGATCTATCCGCTCCCCGTGCCGTTCCTCGTGCTGGCCACTCAGAACCCGATCGAGCAGGAGGGCACCTACCACCTCCCCGAGGCACAGCTCGACCGCTTCCTGCTGAAGGAGGTGCTGGACTACCCGAGTTTCGCCGACGAGGTCGAGATCCTCGACAGGGTGGATGCCGGAGTGTTCGACCGCGCGTCCACCCGGCCGACCGTGGGCATCGCCGACGTGCTGTTCCTGCAGGAGGCGACGAAGCGGGTCTACCTCGATCCCGCCATCACCAACTACATCGTCTCCGCGGTCTACGTCACCCGCCACGCGGCGCAGTACATCCCCGCGGAGCTCGCCGGGTGCATCGAGTTCGGGGCGAGCCCGCGCGCCAGTATCGCGTTCAGCCGAGCTGCACGGGCGCTCGCCCTCATCCAGGGCCGCGACCACGTCATCCCCGACGACGTCAAGGCGCTGCGACACGTGGTGCTGCGCCACCGCATCATCCTCGGCTTCGAGGCCATCGCCGACGACGTGCGCCCCGAGACCATCATCGACGCCGTCTTCGCCTCGGTTCAGGCACCCTGACGACCGGATGCCGTCGCTGCTGCGCAAGGTCAAGACGCGCTTGACCATCCACGCCCACCGCAAGGTGCGCGGGCTGCTCGAGGGCGAATACACCTCGATCTTCCACGGGCGCAGCATCGACTTCGACGACCTGAGGCACTACGTGGCCGGCGACGAGCTCAAAGACATCGACTGGAAGGCGACGGCACGCTTCGGCACCCCGATGACCCGTCGTTACATCGCCTCGCGCAAGCACACCGTGCTCATCGTGGCCGACACCGGCCGCAACATGGCCGCGCTGTCGGCGGGTGGGCAGCCGAAGGTGGATGTCGCGATCGTCGCCGCCGGCGTGGTCGGGCACCTCGCCGCCAAGCACGGCGACCTCGTCGGACTGGTGGCCGGCGACGCCGAGCACTCCGAGGTGCGGAAGCCGGAGTCGACCGACGCCCACCTCGAGCGGCTCCTGCAGGTGATGCACGCCCGCACCACCCTCGCCGCGCCACCGAGCGCCCTGCTTCGTCAGTTGTCGTTCGTCGCCAAGGGCTTCCGCAGGCGCATGGTGCTGTTCGTGATCGCCGATGACAGACCCCTCGACCGCGACGAGATCGACCTGCTCAGGCGACTGGCCGTGCAGCACGAGATCCTCTGGTTGACCGTCGGCGACGTCGATCCGACCGAGGCCGACCACGCCGCGGCCTCCATGCACGACGTGCACGATGACGCCGACATCCCGGCATATCTGCGGTCGAGCGCGTCGCTCCGTCGGGAGTTCGAGCGGGCGGAGGCCGCGGCTGCGGCGCGGGCCGCCGACGTCTTCGAGTCGCTCGCCATCACCAGGCGCAGGGTGGAGCGCGAAGACGACGTCGTGCCCGTCCTATTCGCCCTCCTGCACGCTCATCGGCACGCCCACCGTCGCACCCCGGGGGGCAGCCGTGCCCGGTGAGGGGTTCTTCCCGCCCGTGACGCACTCGATCTGGTGGACGGTGCTGGCGGTGGCGATCCTGCTCGCCTTCGCCGTGTACGCGGCGGTCGTGCTGTTCGCCACCCGGCGGCGGGAACGGAGCTCACCCGACGGGCCGCTCTGGATGCCCCCCACCTCCGATGAGCTCCGCTACAAGTACCTCAACCTCATCTCCGAGGTCGAGACGGCCAACGCGCGGGGGGAGCTGGGCATCCGTCAGGCCCATCAGCGCCTCAGCCAGTTGCTGCGATTCCACGCCTTCGAGGCCAGCGGGGTGCGCGCACCTCAGATGACCCTCACCGACCTGCGTTCCGAGCAGCTCACCTCGCTCACCGACGCCGTCGAGCAGCTCTATCCCGGGGCCTTCGCCGAGATCGAGCGAGGGGGAGTGGCGCAATCGGCCGACCTCGCCCGCAGGGTGGTGAGGTCGTGGACCTGATCTTCTGGTGGATGCCGCTGGCCTGGATCGCCGTCATCGCGCTCGCCGTGATCGTGGCGTCCGCACTCCGGCGACGGAGGAGGGGGCCGGATGCCGCCTCCACCCCCATCGCGCACAGCTCGAGGTTCACCGGGTTGCCCGGTTACCGTCGCGCGCTCGTGCGCTACCGCGTGCTGCTCGGCGCGATGGCGGCTGCCGGTGTGGTGCTGCTCCTCGGGGCGATCGTCGTCTCGGCCCGCCCCGCCGTCACCTCGGTGCGGCAACCCGACCTGAACAGCCGCGACATCGTGCTGTGCCTCGACGTCTCCGGGTCGATGATCGAATACGACGCAGAGCTCGTGTCGGTGTTCTCCGACCTCGTCGACGAGTTCGACGGCGAGCGCATCAGCCTTGTCGTCTTCAACGCCTCGGCCGTGACCTACTTCCCGCTGACGAGTGACTACGACTATGTGCGCGCCCAGTTCGACACGCTGCGGGAGCAGTTCGCCGGTGACGAGCTCGACTTCTTCGACGGCACCTTCTTCGGCGACGGCTCGTCGCTGGTCGGCGACGGGTTGGCCGCGTGCTCGCTGAGGTTCGACACCCCTGATCAGGAGCGCTCCCGATCGATCGTGCTCGCCACCGACAACCTCGTCGTCGGCGATCCCATCTTCACGCTGCCCGAGGCCGGCGCTCTGGCCGGAGAACGCGACATCCGGGTCTACGGGCTCAACCCCGGCGACGCGAACTCGAAGGAGTACCTCGACGAACTCGCCGTCGAGTTCGAGAACGTCGTCTCCGACTCGGGCGGCGCCTACTTCGCGCTGGCCGATCCGGAGGCCGTCCCGGGGATCGTCGGGCGGATCGAGGCGGAGCAGGCCGCGGCGATCCCCGGCGCACCTCAGCTCATCCGCGAGGATCGCCCCGAGGGTTTCGTCGTCGCGATCGGCGTCGCCATGCTCGCCCTGCTCGCCTTCGCGTGGAGGGTCGAGAGATGACGCTCGACCCGATCGGTCCGCTCTGGCTCGTGGCCTCCGTCTGCGTGCTCGCCGTCGTCGTGGCGGTTGTGAAGCTCGTGTCGTCTCCGACCCGGTTGCGGCTGCGGTGGGCGCTGCGCATCGGGATGATCGTGCTGGTGTCGGTACTGGCGCTTCGTCCGGTGATCCCTCCGGCCGACGCGGGTCCCGTCGCCTCCGGAGGGCTCGAGGTGTACATCGTCGTCGACACGACCAGCAGCATGGCGGCGGAGGACTACCCGCGGCCGGGCTCGGCGGGCGCGGAAGCCCTCGCTCCCGACGCCGACGCTCCCGATGTCACCGCGCCCGATGTCAGCGCCGCCCCCGGCGCCCGCCTCGACGGTGTGCGCGACGACATCGGCGCCATCACCTCGGCTCTCGTCGGTGCGCAGTTCTCGCTCACCACCTTCGACTCGGCAACAGTTCAACGCGTGCCGCTGACCTCGGATGCGACGGCTCTGGTCTCCGCAGCCTCGGCCCTGTCTCCCGAGGTCACCTTCTTCTCTCAGGGCAGCAGCATCGACGAGCCGCTCACGTTCATGTCCGAGCTTCTCGCCGAGGCTCAGGAGGAGCACCCCGAGCGCTCGCGGGTGTTGTTCTACCTCGGAGACGGCGAGCAGACCAGGGACACCGCGCCCTCGCCGTTCACGCCGCTCGCGCCCTACCTCGGCGGGGGAGGCGTCCTCGGCTACGGCACGGCGGAGGGTGGTGTCATGAGGGTGTTCGACGGCTACGGGGCCGATGACGACGAGGCGGCCCCGAGCTACATCGTCGACCCGGTGACCGGGCAGGACGCCGTGTCGTCGGCCGACGAGGCGTCGCTCCGGGCGATCGCCGGGCAGCTCGGCGTCGGATTCGTGCAGCGGGAGCCCGGGGATGCCGTCGACGAGATCGTCGCCGGGATCGAAGTCGGCGACGTGTCCATCTCCCAGGAACCGGAGCGCGGACCGGTGGAGTTCGCATGGCTGGCGGCGATACCGCTCGGGCTGCTGGCCCTGGTCGAGATCATCCGTCTCGCCGGCACTCTCGCGGCCACGCGACGACCGGGCGCACAGCGCGGTCAGGGGGCGACATCATGACGCGGGTGGAGGCGTCGAGGCGAGCTGCGGAGACGGCCGCGGACACCGCTAGGGGCTCCGCTGCGCACGGGAGCGGTCGACGGGGGCGCGGCGCAGCAAGCACCGGTCGACGGGGGAGGGTTTCGGATGCCCGGCGCGCCCGGCTGCGCGTCATCCTGCTGCTCGCCGCCCTGCCTGTGTTCATCGCGGCCATGATCTTCGTCGGCAAACTGCTCAGCCTGCCCGTAGCGGGCGGGCGCATCGTCGACAGCTTTGAGGCGGGCGACTTCCTCGGAAGCGAGGAGGCCGCTGACGGCCTGTTCGAGTGGAACTGGTTCGAACCGTGGATCGCGTCGTTCGACCGGGGCACCGCGACCGCGGCCGGCGGTGACTACAACGCGGCCATCCCCTACCTCGAAGACGCCTTCGCTGGCGCACCCGAGGCGAAACGCTGCGACGTCGCCGTCAACCTCGCCCTGTCGTGGGAGCTCCTGGGCGACAGCTACGCCGAACAGGGCCAGGCGGCGGGGGCGCAGAGGCTCTACGACACCGCGCGCGCCGTCATCGCCGAGGCCGGAGAGGGATGCTCGAGCGAGCAGGCACCGCCGAACCCCGAGCTGTCGCGCGAACCCGGCCAGGAGCTCGAAGACGCCGACGAGCGACTGCAGCAGAAGTCCGAGGCCGCGCAGCAGCAGGATGAGGCCACCGACCCCGAGCCCGCTGACGGCCAGGAGCAGCTCGACCAGCTCGAGGAGCAGAACGACGCGGCCGCCGAGGAGAAGTCGCAGCTCGACCAGCTCGACCGGGGCCAGCAGGGCGGGGGCTTCGCCGACAGGCCCTGGTGACACGGCGGGCGGCGGCGCGCCATCCATCCGGCCGCACGTGACCAGGCTGGTAACTTAGAGCCGGACTTCTCCGGGCGCATTGGATCCCGGTAGTCCCAATCGAATAGTGGAGGCCCCCCGTGGACATCGATCTGAGTGTGCTGCGGCTCATGGAGCGCGAGCGGGAGATACCGTTCGACGAGCTCGTGGCCATCATCGAGCAGGCCATCCTGACCGCCTACCTCAAGCACGCCGACGTCGCCGAGGTGAAGGACGGCCCGGCACCGGCGCGCGTTCACCTCGACCGCAAGACCGGCCACGTGACCGTGTGGGTTCCGGAGACGGATGACGACGGCCTCGTGATCGGCGAGTCGGAAGACAGCCCGAGCGACTTCGGCCGCATCGCCGCGTTCGCCGCGAAGCAGGTCATCAACCAGCGCCTCCGTGACATCGGCGACGACAAGGTGCTGGGGGAGTTCCGCGGGCGGGAGGGCGACATCGTCGCCGGTGTCATCCAGCAGGGACCGAATCCACGGATGATCCACGTCGACCTCGGCACGATCGAAGCGATCCTCCCGCCGGAGGAGCAGGTGCCGGGAGAGGTGTATTCGCACGGATCGCGCATCAGGGTGTACGTCACGGGGGTCAGCAAGGGGCTCAAAGGTCCGCAGATCACGGTGAGCCGCACGCATCCGTCGCTCGTGCGCAAGCTGTTCGCCCTCGAGGTGCCCGAGATCGCCAGCGGTGCGGTCGAGATCGTGTCGCTCGCCCGCGAGGCCGGCCATCGCACGAAGATCGCGGTCAAGGCCACCGAGCCCGGCATCAACGCCAAGGGCGCCTGCATCGGCGAGATGGGGCAACGCGTGCGGGCGGTCACGGCCGAGCTCAACAACGAGAAGATCGACATCGTCGACTACCACGAAGACCTCGCGAGGTTCGTCGGCAACGCGCTGTCTCCTGCCAAGGTCACCTCGTCGTTCGTGATCGACCAGGCGACGAAGGCCGTGCGCGCCCTCGTGCCGGATTACCAGTTGTCGCTCGCCATAGGCAAGGAGGGGCAGAACGCGCGCCTCGCCGCGAAGTTGACGGGCGCGCGCATCGACATCCAGCCCGACTCGATCCTGGATGACTAGGGATCGGGCTCGATGTCGATGCGCGCGCAGTACCGAACGACGCGTCAGCGTCGGGCGGGCTGGACTGAACGGACAGACATCCAGCCCGACTCGATCCTGGATGACTGACGATCGGCGACGGGCCGGCGTCGGCACCGGTGTAGCATGGACCCCGTAAGAACCTGCCTCGGCTGCCGTCGGCGCGCGTCCGCACACTCCCTTCTGAGAGTGGTCGTGCACGAAGGCATCGTGGTCCCGGATCCGTCCGCGACCAGGTCCGGCCGAGGCGCCTGGGTCCATCCCGACATCGGATGCCTCGACACGGCTCTCGCGCGCAAGGCTTTCGGGCGTGCGCTGCGGGCTCCTGCCGCGGCCATCGACACGGATGCGCTCAGGGCCCTCGTCTCGAGGGCCGACACCACGCAGCATCCCACCACGACTCCGCCGGGGTCGTGACCACGGACGGGCGAACAGCCCAGTGAGAACAGACATTGTGACCAACTGATGAGCATCGACTAATGAGCGGCTCGAAATGAGTCCCGTACTCGACTAACGGTCTCCTTCCTGTCCGGGAGAAGGCCCAGACAGGAGAATTGTGGCTAAACCACGCGTACACGAGATCGCCAGCGAACTCGGCATCGACACCAAGAAAGCCCTTGAGAAACTCAAGGAGATGGGCGAGTTCGTCAAGGGCCCGTCGTCGAGCATCGAGCCCCCCGTGGCTCGCAAGCTGAAAGCAGCGCTCGCCGCCGACGGCATCACTGCTCCCGCCGCGGCCCCCGCGCCCTCACCGGCACCTTCGGCCCCCACCCCCTCTGCACCGGTTCCGGCCGCGACGGCACCCGCCGCGCCTTCAGCTCCTGCCGAGGCGTCGACGACCCGCCCGGCCGAGGCCTCTGCTCCCGCCGCTCCGAGCGTGCCGACTCCCGGTGCTCCGACGCCCGCGCCTGCCGCGGCACCCGGCGACGCGGCATCCGGAATCCCGCGCCCCGGGCAGCCGCGACCGGGCAACAACCCGTTCGCGAGTGCCCAGGGCATGCAGCGCCCGGGCGCCCCGCGCCCCGGCAACAACCCCTACGCGAGTGCTCAAGGCATGAACACGAGGCCACCGAGCCCGAGCGGCATCCCGCGTCCGTCGGCTCCGCGCCCGGGCGCCCCGCGTCCAGGCGGACCCGGCCAGGGTGCACGCCCCGGCGGCTTCGGTCAGCGTCCGGCCGGTGCCGGCGGACGACCCGGTGGTCCGGGTGCACGCCCGGGCGCAGGAGGATTCCAGCGCCCAGGGGCACCGGGAACCGGATTCAGCGCTCCCCGCCCGGGAGCCGGTGGTCGCGGTCGTGGACCCGGTGGCGGCACAGCCGGTGCCTTCGGTCGCGGCGGCGGCAAGAGCAAAGCCCGCAAGTCGAAGCGCACGAAGAGGGCCGAGTTCGAGCTCAGAGAGGCTCCCTCGCTCGGCGGCGTCAGCGTGCCCCGCGGAGACGGTAAGACCGTCGTGCGGATGCGACGCGGAGCATCGATCACGGACTTCGCCGACAAGATCGACACGAGCCCCGGCAACCTGGTCACCGTGCTGTTCCACCTCGGACAGATGGCGACCGCGACCGAATCCCTCGACGAGGCGACGTTCGACATCCTCGGTGAGGAGCTCGGTTTCAAGATCGAGATGGTCTCGCCTGAGGACGAGGACCGCGAACTGCTCGCGGGCTTCGACCTCGACCTCGATCAGGAACTCGAGGACGAGACGGATGAAGACCTCGTCGCCCGCCCGCCCGTCGTCACCGTCATGGGTCACGTCGATCACGGTAAGACCCGTCTGCTCGACGCCATCCGCAATGCGAACGTCGTCGCCGGCGAGGCAGGTGGCATCACCCAGCACATCGGTGCCTACCAGGTCGTCGCGGAGCACGAGGGCGTCGAGCGTCCGATCACCTTCATCGACACCCCCGGTCACGAGGCGTTCACCGCCATGCGCGCCCGTGGTGCGCAGGTCACCGACATCGCGATCCTCGTGGTCGCGGCGGATGACGGCATCATGCCGCAGACGGTCGAGGCACTGAACCACGCGCAGGCCGCCGGTGTGCCGATCGTCGTGGCGGTGAACAAGATCGACAAGGAGGGGGCCAACCCCGCCAAGGTGCGCCAGCAGCTCACCGAGTTCGGTCTCGTCGCGGAGGAGTACGGCGGGGACACGATGTTCATCGACGTCTCTGCGCTCAACAAGATCGGCATCCCCGAATTGCTCGACGCCGTGCTCCTCACGGCCGACGCCGGGCTCGACATGCGGGCGAATCCCAACAAGGATGCGCGCGGCGTGGCGATCGAGGCACGTCTCGACAAGGGGCGCGGCGCCGTGGCGACCGTGCTCATCCAGTCGGGAACCCTCGAGGTCGGGGACCCGATCGTGGCAGGGACCGCCTACGGCCGCGTCCGTGCGATGTTCGACGAGAACGGCGAGACCGTCGACCTCGCGACGCCGGCTCGCCCGGTCGCTGTGCTCGGACTCACCTCGGTGCCCCGCGCCGGCGACACGTTCCTCGTGACCGACGACGATCGCACCGCCCGTCAGATCGCCGAGAAGCGCGAAGCAGTGGAGCGCAACGCTCTGCTCGCCCGCAGCCGCAAGCGCATCAGCCTCGAGGACTTCACCAAGGCCCTTGAAGACGGCAAGGTCGATGCGCTCAACCTCATCATCAAGGGTGACGTCTCGGGTGCCGTCGAGGCACTCGAGGAGTCGTTGCTCAAGATCGACGTCGATGACTCGGTGCAGTTGCGCATCATCCACCGCGGTGTCGGTGCGGTCACGGAGAGCGACGTCAACCTCGCCACCGTCGACAACGCCATCATCATCGG
>JBEANR010000206.1:0-3304 GCA_041165365.1 Actinomycetota bacterium
CCCCCTGACCGCCACCACCAGCACCCTCACCACCCAGACCGCGACCACCGTCCTCGTCGCCGACACCTGCACCCGCAACCCCCGCGGACCCGGCTGCTGACCATCCCTTCGCGGCACCCACCACACGTCACCTATGCACCCTCGCCCGCCCGGGAAGGTGCACACCTGACCAGTCGCAGACCGAAAGGGGCCGCTGTCCTCATCACGGCACCCGCGACACGTCACGTATGCACCATCCCGCCACCACGAAGGTGCACACCTGACCAGTCGCCGCCCACCGACGGCCCGCGAACTGAGCAGACAGACCGTGCCTGCGTTGCCGCCGCTGCTCAGACCTCAGCACCTCAGCACTCAGCGAGCAGCGCGCCGCCCGCGCAGCACGACGATGCCGAACCAGGCCAGCAGACCGCCGTGCACGCCCACCCAGGCGGCGAGTCCGCCCACAGCTCCGAAGAAGTAGGCGCCGAGCGCCAGCAGCACGAGTCCGATGATCGACGCGACAGTGTTGCCCCGGTAGATCGCCTTCTCATAGCCCAGCGGCACGAGCACGAGAAACTCCACCGAGCGAACGATCAGCACGCCGACGATGAGGGCGATCATCAACGCGGTGAGCAGCGGGCCGGTCTCGAGCCCGCCCGCGAAGAGGAAGTCGAGCAGGAACGGTCCGACCAGGAGGTATCCGAGAGCCGCGATCGCCGAGATCCCGAGGATGACGCTCATGCTCAGCCTCATCCGGCGGCGGCGGTCGCGGGCATCCGCCGATCCGACCCACGAGACGAAAGCCATCGGACTCACGCCCAACGCGTTGTTGGCCGCCTTCTGCACCTGGTCGAGGGCCGTGAAGGTGGCGAGGCTGCCGGGCGCGACCGCCGAGAACACCCCGGGGCCGCCGAACCAGAAGACGGCCTGCAGCACCCGTGACGTGGTTCCCGCGAACTGGGTGCGGATCGTGCGGAGGCCCTCGCGGAACTGGCCGGCGTGACGCAGCGTCGACCGACCCATCACCTGCCGCCAGTTGAGGGCGAGCATCGCCGCACCCGACACGGCCATGACCCCCGCGTACCAGACGAGGCCGAAGCCGGCGAGCAGGCCGACGAGCGACACCGCGTAGGCGATCAGGCGCACGACGCCCTCGTTGACGACCACGTGTCGGGGCTCGCCGATGCCGGCGTAATACCACGAGGCGGTGAGTCCGTTCCCGGCGATGCCGATCATGAACAGCACGGTCTCCAGGGGATAGGACGCCGCGAGCAGAGCGGTCACCGGCACGGCGATCGCGAGAAGGACGCCCATCATGATGAGGCGAGAGGCGATGCTGCGCCGGAAGATGGCGCGCCGGGCATCCTGATCCTGGGCGGAAGCGATCATGTGCCCGCCGATGACCGGCCAGGCGAGGCTCACCACGACGCTCACCACCGCGCCGATGCTCTGCCCGACCCCGAGGGTCACCCAGCCGTCGGAGCCGTACAGCGAGCTGATGATCGGCAGAAGTACGAGGCTCGCCAGCATCGACATGGCGGGAAGGAGCACGAATCCGCCGAGCCTGCGTGCATGATGCCTCACGTCGGTGACCGCTTCCGTTTCGGGACACGAGGATCCGGGTTCGTCCAGCCGCCTCTCGCCGGGTGGGGCTTCAGCCTACTGTCCGGCCTTCGTGGTCCGACTTGAAATGAGCATTTCCAAGGTTTTGATTTCGGGTTCGGGTGCGGGATCATCGACCCGAGGCACGCATCGACCCCTGCGCGACGACACCGACCTCGCATCCTGCACCGTCCGGGCGACGAAGCCGACCTCTCTTCCCGACCGAAAGCCGACCGTGCCGACCAACGGAACCATCTCCGCCGTCATCCCGACCCATGGTCGCGATGTACTGCTCGCGGTGGCCCTGCGCTCCGTGCTGGCGCAGAGCCTCTCCCCGATCGAGGTGTTCGTGGTCGACGATCTGGGCAGCGCCGCCACGAGGGCTCTCGTCGACGAGGTCGCGGGCGGGGCATCCATTCCGGTCCGCTACCTCGACGGCTCGGGGCTCGACCCGAAGACGGCCGGCGCCTCACGCAATCTCGGTGCGAGCCGCGCGACCGCCGACTACCTCGCCTTCCTCGATGACGACGACTACTGGCATGAGGACTTCCTCGACTCCACGCGATCGCTCCTCGAGTCGGGGTCGCACGACTTCGTGGTCGGCTGGACAGACTTCGAGAGAGACGGACGGATGGCGCCGGGCCTCACCATGCCGTCGGGCCTCGGTGTTCGCGGGGGGCTGTCCCGCTCCGGCCTCACCGGCAGCAACGCCCTGGTCACCGCGTCGGCCTTCCACAGCATCGGCGGGTTCGACGACACCCTCCGGGTGCTCAACGACTTCGACTACCTCCGCCGCCTGCTCGCCGCCGAGCTGCAGTACGGCGTCGTCGACCGGGCTGTCGTCACGCAGGTGTCGCACGATCTCGGCCATCTCTCGACGCGCTCGCTGCCGCGCGCCGCGGTGATCAGGGCCTATCGCGACCGCAATCGCGCGGCGCTGTCGCGCGGTGACCGTCGCCACCTGAGCAGACTCATGCACGCATCGGCGCGCGGTGCAGACGCCACCCCCATCGGCCGACTGGTGCACGGCCTCGCACAGGCGGCGCACACCTCGCCGTCCGAATGGGTCGGCGGAGTCGTGCGGCGGCTCAAAACCGGTTCGGGCATGTACGTCTGAGGGTTGCGTCGCACAGCCACGGCCCGCGCTCCGTCCACTCCGAGCGACCGCCTACTCCGAGCGACCGCCCGGCGTCACTACGACCGCCGCCCCCGACCTCACGAGCCGCGCCGCCAGGTGATCCGCGAGCCGCACCGCGAGCGCCACGATCATCTGGGTCGGATTCGCATGACCGGATGTCGGGAAGACCGAGCTCCCCGCGATGAAGAGCCCCTCGACCCCGTGCACGCGGCAGTCGGTGTCGACGACGCCCGTGGTCGCGCTCGCCGACATGCGCGTGGTGCCCGACGGATGCGCGACATCCGGCAGCCAGAGGGTGCCGTCAACACCGACCACGTCGGCCGACAGTCGCGGCACGGGCAGCCCCAGACGCCCGAGCTCGGCGACCACGGTCTCGCGCATCCGCTGCACGGTGAGGGCCTCCTGCTCACTGACGCGCCAATCGATGCGCGATCGGCGAACGCCGAGCGCGTCGCGCGAGTCGGCGAGGGTGATGCGGCTGTCTCGGTCGGGGCACTGCTCGACCATGCATTCGAGGGTCAGTTCGTCGACCCGCCGGAGGGGGCTCCTGCCGCCGATCACCCCGAGTGCGCCCTCCGCCAGCAG
>JBEANR010000207.1:0-11488 GCA_041165365.1 Actinomycetota bacterium
TCGTGTTCTGGCTGATGGAGCGAACCGATCAACGGGCCCCGGTGCGAAGAACCTGGTCGGTCGATCTACTGCCGACTCCACCGGTCAAGGGCGCCCCGCCGTTCTCGGAGATGATCGTGAGTGTCGCCTTCCTCGTGCTCCTCGCGATCGCGGTAGTCGGTCAGCAGTTCGTCTCCGGTTTCGTCGACGGCTCCGGCCAGGCCATCCCCATCCTCGACCCGACGATCTCGGGGTGGGCGGTACCCTCGTTCCTCGCACTGATTGCCGCCGAGATCGTCTTCGCGATCTGGCTCTGGAGAGCCGCGCGATGGACCGCCGCTCGCGCCATCGTGAATGCCGTCCTTGCCATCGTGTCCGCGGGCCTCGTGGTGACGCTCACGCTCGGCTCCGGACTGTTCAACCCTGAGTGGTTCGCGCAGTTCGGCGCGGGTGATGAAGTCGATCCGCTCTCGGTCGCGAACATCGTGACGTGCGTGACCGCGATCGGAGTCGGTAGCTGGCACATCGTGGCTGGAGCGATCAAGGCGGCCCGCGCTTCCCGGACGCTCGCCCGCTGATGGAGCCCTGACGATCCACCGCGACCTGCGCCTTAGCGCCAACACACTGGCAAACCGGAGGGCTGTGCCGCTCTCATCTGTCAACGCGAGAACAACCGTGCATTCGCCGCCTCGGCATCCGCATACTGCTGGCTGGCATGACCGAGCGCGACGTTGATAGCGTCAAGGCTCGCCTCCACGACTAGGACCGAGAGAAGCTCCATGAGCGCCTCGCGAAGCTCGCCGGTGGCGTCGCCCTCATCCAGGCCGGCAAGGTCGCGCTCGAGACCGAGGCCATCACCGGTCTCACCGGAGATGCCGCGACCGGCGAGTACGTCGACAGGCTCGCCGCCGGCATCAACGACCCAGTGAAGCTCACCCGTTCGGCACTGCTCAATGCAGCATCCATCGCCGGACGGTTGCTGACCACCGAGGCCGTCGTCGACGAGAAGCTCGAGACGAACCCGGCTCCGGCCGGCGACCCCTCGGGTGGCATGGACTTCTACGTCCGGCACTTCGCGTCACATCGTGCGGGCGGTTCCCTTCGGGGGCCGCCCGTTCGGCGTGTGTCGGGGTGAGTGCGCTCGGGCGCATCACGGTGGCCGAGAGCAACTTGTTTGCGCCATATCGACCCTCCGCGCGCCCAGAAGGTCGATTCGGCGCGATCACTTCTGGCTGCGAGGCCGTCGCACCGCTCTGGTGGATGACACGTGAGGCGGCACCGGGTCGGGCGTCGTGACCGCGGGGAATCGGGCCGTGATCGTGCCCACCGCGGGTCGTGACGTCGAGGGCAGGAGAGTGCGTGCGTGCATTCGGCGCGAAGTCCGCGACGTGGCATGGTGACGTGCATTCGGCGCCAGGACCGCCACGTGGCGCGGTGACGTGCAATCGGCGCGAAGTCCGCCACTGCGCGGTGACCTGATCGCGTCGGGGACGCCGTGTACAGCTGCACCTGCGCGACGGCTCCCCCTCGCCCGGGCTATCTCTGCGCCGCTCGAGACCACGCGAGATCGGTACTCATCGTTACCTCTCCTCGGGTTCGGATGGTCGATGATGAGATGATGACCGTCCTTCGTCGCCCGCTCTCAGTCTCGATCGTTCTTCTCGCGGCCGCGGCATTCACAGGGTGTACCGGCCCATCCTCCGTTGGAACATCCGCCACCGAGACATCCGCCACCGAGACACCCGCCACTGAGACACACGCCACCGAGATCCCGCCATCCCGTGGACCGTCGGCCGGCACGGATCCGGCGGACCGTGGCGACGAGCAGAGTCCCGCGCCCTCGCAAGAACGGGAGCCGGTGTATGCGGACCTTGCTGCCCTGAGAGCGGCGCTCGAAGCGACGGGCGTGGATTGCTCCGTGTGGACCCAGGACGACCTGTTCAGTGGTGCCCTCGAGTCAGGCTGGTGCGAGGCGTCGAGTTGGGGCCTCGCCACCTACGCCTCGCGGTCCGACCTCGCGGCTCTGCTCGAACTCGATGGCGAGAGTTCGGAACCACAGTCGTTTCTCGCCGGTGACACCTGGTCGGTCACCCGAGGCTATGAGGACCCGGCGGCACTCGATGAAGTACGGCCAGCACTCGGCGGCATCGTCTACCACCCGGGCGATGTGTTCCCCGACTGACCCGCTCAGCGTTGGAACAGCCTCGCGTTCGCCTGCTCGATCTCCGCGTACTGTTCGCCCGCGTGCCCGAGCGCGAGGTTGATCGACTCGATGGACTCCTCGACCCGCTGCTGCGTCGATCGCCACTCGGTGACGACCGATTGGAACGCCATCGACGCGGATCCCGTCCAGGTCGACTGCAGCTCCACAAGCTGAGCGTGCAGCGCCGCCGCCTCAGCCTGGATCCTGCCCATTGAGCCCCGAGCGGCCCCCGTGGTGCTCGCCAGGGCGCTGCTGTCCACCTGATAACTGGTCATGTCGTGCCTCCATGTGATGGGGCGACTCCGGATGAGTGCGGCCCGCGTTCCACGGTAGGCCGCGGCATCCGACCCGGGACAGCGTCAGCTCGAGACTGTGGACACCGGGGCGATCCAGTCATGGGGGAGGAGAGGAAGGGTGATGCGGAAGGTCGCGCCGCCCCCCTCGGTCTCGAGTGCCTCCACCGTGCCGCGATGGGCCGCGACGATGCCCGAGACGATCGCGAGCCCGAGACCGCTCCCGCCGGTTTCGCGCGTGCGGGAGGTGTCGGCGCGCCAGAACCTCTCGAAGATCTTCTCGCGGATCTGCGGGGGGATGCCCTCGCCGTGGTCCACGATGTCGAGCACGGCGACGCCGCGCACGGTGTCGACCCGCACGACGATCTGGATCGGGCTGCCGGCATCCGTGAACCGCAGCGCATTGCCGAGCAGATTGGTGACGACCTGCCGGATCTTGTTCTCCTCGGCGAGGATCACGGCGGGGGTGTCTGGGGAGTGGCGGGCGGCTGTCGCCACCTCACCGGTGCTCCCGTGGCCGGTGGCCGCAGCCTGGCCGGTGGCCGCAGCGCCGCCGGTGGCCGCAGCGCCCGCGGCACCGGGGGCACTCGGAGGCACCGGCTCGGTCGCGCGGAATCGGCGGGGTGTGAGTCGCGCCAGTCGCGCACGGGTGAACAGCCCCGAGCGCCCGGTGTCGGCGGCGGGGTCGTCCGGTTCGATGTCCGACGGTGTGCCCGCCTCGTCAACGTCATCCTCCGCTTCGACGATGACGACGTCGATCGTGCGGTCCTGTGCCGAAGCCATCGCGTCGAGTGCGGCGTCGTAGGCGATCGGAACGAGGTCCACGGGCTCGAGAGTGGGCGGCTTGGCCTCGTCGATGCGGGCGAGTTCGAGCAGGTCCTCGACGAGTCCACCCATGCGGATCGCCTCCTTCTCGATGCGCTCCATCGCCTGCGCGATCTCCTCGGGCTTGCTGATGGCGCCCATCCTGTACAGCTCCGCGTAGCCGCGCACCGACACGAGGGGCGTGCGCAATTCGTGGCTCGCATCGCCGACGAACCGGCGCATCTGCTGGATCGTCGTGGCGCGATCGCCGAACGCCTTGTCGATGCGGGCGAGCATGGTGTTGAGCGACCGGTTCAGCCGCCCGACCTCGGTGTTCGGGGTCGCGCCCGGCAGCCTCTCACTGAAGTTGCCGTCGGCGATGGCGGCCGCGGTCGCCTCCACCTGCCGGAGCGGACCGAATGTGGATGTCACGAGCAACCGTGTCAGCGCCGCCCCGAGGATCACGACCGAGAGGCCGAACCCGAAGAAGATGGCGGCGAAGGTGTTGATGGTGCGGTTGGTGTCGTTGAGGTTGAGTCCGACGACGAGCACCGCCTTCGTCTCGGTGTCGGCGATGGTGCCGGGCAGGGCGACCATGCGCCACTGGGTGGTGCGGTCGGCATCCCACAGGGTGAATGCCTCGGGGCCGGCGTAGCTGATGTCGGACGGTTTCATTCCGGCGAGCTGGGGTGCCGGGTCGTCTTGCTCGTTGTTGCAGCGCACGTCTCCGTCGGCGTCGACGACCGCGATGTAGTAGTCGTTGACGACCTGGGTCGCGCACGTCGACGACTGGATCTCGGCGGCGTTGGCGGTGTCCTTGATCCTCGAATCGATCTCGTTGAGCAGATAGCTGCGCAACATCGTCATCGTGCCGACACCGGCGACGAGGAGTCCGAGGGTCACCAAGAGCACCGTGACCCCGGTGATCTTGGTGCGCAGGGAAATCGAGTTCCAGCGCTCGGTGAGGAGCTCGTGCATCGACGCCAGGCTAGCCCGCGAAACTGGGCCCGCGCCGCTCAGACCTTGGCGGCCTTGAGCATGTAGCCGAACCCACGCTTGGTCTGGATGACCGGCTCCGCCGAGAACTGATCGAGCTTGCGGCGCAGGTAGGAGATGTAGCTCTCGACGATGCCTGCGTCGCCGTTGAAGTCGTACTCCCAGACGTGGTCGAGGATCTGCGCCTTCGACAGCACCCGGTTCGGGTTGAGCATGAGGTAGCGCAGAAGCTTGAACTCGGTGGGGCTGAGCTCGATCTGCTCGGTGCCGATCGTGACCTCGTGGGTGTCCTGGTCCATGATGAGTTCGCCGGCACGGATGATGGCGTCCTCCTCCTCCTGCATGGTGCGACGCAGGATGGCCTTGATGCGTGCGACGATCTCGTCGAGGCTGAACGGCTTGGTGACGTAGTCGTCACCGCCGACGGTCAGTCCGGTGATCTTGTCCTCGGTGTCGTCTTTCGCGGTGAGGAAGAGGATCGGCGACGTGTAACCCGACGAGCGGAGTCTCTTGGTGACCCCGAACCCGTTCATGTCGGGCAGCATCACGTCGAGGATGATGAGGTCGGGTTCCTCCTCGAGAACTGCGGAGATCGCCTGAGCACCATTGCCCACGGCGCGGACTGCGAAGCCTGCGAAGCGGAGACTGGTGGTGAGGAGATCGCGGATGTTCGGTTCGTCGTCGACGATCAGGATTTTCGGGCCATCGCTCATGGCGCAAGTATCTGCGCGTTGACTGAACGATTCCTGTGAGCACGACGGGGCCAGCCGATGGCATCATCGGAGAGTGCCCGAACATGCTGCGACCTCTGACACGGGCGCCGCGGCATCCGTGGTCCGCACGATCGGGGGTCGCACCTTCGATTTCTCTCGCGAGGTCGCCGTGATGGCGATCGTGAACCGCACTCCCGACTCGTTCTTCGACCGTGGTCGCACCTTCGCTCTCGACGCGGCCATCGCCGCGGCGGTCTCGGCCGTCGAGAACGGCGCCGACCTCGTCGACATCGGTGGCGTCAAGTTCGCACCCGGCGAGCCGGTCCCGGTCGAGGAGGAGATCGACAGGGTCGTGCCGGTGATCGAGGGGTTGCGGGGCAGCGGAGCGGTGATCTCGGTCGACACCTTCCACGCGGAGGTTGCCGAGGCGAGTCTCGCGGCCGGTGCGCACATCGTGAACGACACGACGGGGCTCCGCGACCCGCGGATGATCGACGTGGTCGCCACGGCCGGTGCCATGCTCGTGATCACCCACAGCCTCGCCGTTCCCCGCACCGCCTACCCCGCGCCGCATTACGACGATGTCGTCGTCGACGTCGTCGACTTCCTGAGGACACGCGTCGACCGCGCCGTCAGCGGTGGGGTGTCGCCGGAGCGCATCATCGTCGACCCCGGTCACGACCTCAACAAGAACACCCTCCATTCGATCGAGCTGACCCGACGATTCTCGGAGATCGCCGAACTCGGATACCCGGCGCTCGCCGCGATCTCGAACAAGGACTTCATCGGCGAGACCCTCGACCGCGAGAAGGAGGGCAGGCTCGCGGGGTCGCTCGCGGCGATGGTGTTCTGCATCACCCAAGGGGCCAGGATCGTCAGGATGCACGACGTCGCCGCCGCCGTGGACGCCGCGCGCATGACCGAGGCCCTGCTCGGGTTCCGCGCCCCCGCCGTGCTGCGCCACAATATGGCATGAGTCTCCCCGACGATCTCGTGCCCGTATACGGCCTCGGCGAGAGGTCGACCCCGTCGGTGCGGGTCAACTTCATCGCCACTCTGGATGGCGCGTCCACCCGCTCGGGCACGAGCGGCGCCCTGGGCAACGACGATGACAAACGCGTGTTCGACACCCTCAGGCAACTGTGCGACGTGATCCTCGTGGGGGCGGGCACCGTCGCGGCCGAGGGATACAGCGGGGTGCGCGTGTCGCTCGAGCACGAGCGGTGGCGGGTGGCGCACGGGCTGGAGCGTCAACCTCCGGTCGCTGTGGTCTCGGCGTCGCTGTCGTTGGGGCCGCGGCATCCGGTGTTCCAGGAGGCTGTCGTGAGGCCGCTGGTGATCACGGCGGGGTCGTCGGATGCCGGCCGTCGTGCCGCACTCGGCGCCGTGGCCGACGTGCTCGTGTGCGGGGACGACACGGTCGACCCGGTGATGATGCTGGACGCGCTTGCTTCCCGCGGGCTCGCGCAGGTGCTGTGCGAGGGCGGTCCGGCGCTGTTCGGGAGCCTCATCGAGGCGGACCTGGTGGATGAACTGTGTCTCACCCTCAGCCCGGTGCTCGAGAGCGGCGACTCGGGTCGTATCGCGTCGGGGGAGCGTGCGGCGGCGCGGGGGATGACGCTGGTGCACGCCATCCCGGCGGGCGACATGGTGTTCCTGAGGTATCGGCGGTCGCGGTAGGGCTCGGCCCCGCTGCTTGTCGAGGCCCCGCTACTCCGCCGGTCGAGATTGCCGAGACCCCGCCGGTCGAGCTTGCCGGGACCCGCTGGTCGAGCTTGCTCCACCCCCGCAGGTCGAGCTTGCCGAAACCCCGCCGGTGGAGACCCCGCTATTGCGCAGGTCGAGCTTGCCGAGACCCCGCTGGTCGAGCCTGCCGAGACCCCGCCGGTGGAGACCCCGCTAGTGCGCTGGTCGAGCTTGCCGAGACCTCGCCGGTGGAGACCCCGCTAGTGCGCTGGTCGAGCTTGCCGAGACCTTCGGGCAGTGTGGGATCTCGGCAGGCTCGATCAGCGGTGGCGGCTTGGTCAGCGGTGTGGGCCCGGGGGGCCTCGGCAGGCTCGATCAGCGGTGCTGTCGGGCTCGAGTAGCGGATTGGCCTACGCCGCGTCGAGGGAGTGCGCGTCGAGGATGGTGTAGCTGTAGCCCTGCTCGGCCAGGAAGCGCTGGCGGTTCTGCGCGAAATCCTGGTCCACCGTGTCCCTGGACACCAGTGTGTAGAAGTTCGCCGGCAGCCCCGACTCCTTCGGGCGCAGCAGCCGCCCGAGACGCTGGGCCTCCTCCTGGCGTGAGCCGTAGGATCCGGACACCTGGATGGCGACCGTCGCCTCGGGCAGGTCGATCGAGAAGTTGGCGACCTTCGAGACGACGAGGATCTTCGTGATCCCCTCCCGGAACTCCTGATACAGCCGCTCGCGTTCGTCGATCGGGGTCGCACCGGTGAGCTGCGGGGCATCCAGCTCGCGCGCGAGCTCCTCGATCTGGTCGAGGTACTGACCGATCACCAGGATGCGTTCGCCCGCGTGCCTCTCGACAAGGGCTCTCACGACGTCGAGCTTCGCGGGCGCCGTCGCGGCGAGGCGATAGCGGGTGTCGTCGGATGACGCGGCGTACTCCAGGCGGTCCTGCTGGGGCAGATCGATCCGCACCTCGAAGCAGCTCGCCGGGGAGATGAAGCCCTGCGCCTCGATCTCCTTCCAGGGGGCGTCGAACCGTTTCGGACCGATGAGGCTGAATACGTCACCCTCCCGGCCGTCCTCGCGCACGAGGGTCGCGGTCAGGCCGAGCCGACGGCGCGCCTGGAGCTCGGCGGTGAGCTTGAACACCGGGGCGGGCAGCAGGTGCACCTCGTCGTAGATCACGAGCCCCCAGTCGAGGGCGTCGAGGAGAGCGAGGTGGGCGTACTCCCCCTTCCGGCGGGCGGTCAGGATCTGGTACGTCGCGATCGTGACCGGCTTGATCTCTTTGATCTGACCCGAGTACTCGCCGATCTCGTCTTCGGTGAGGCTCGTGCGCTTCAGCAGCTCGCTGCGCCACTGGCGCGCCGAGACGGTGTTCGTCACGAGCACCAGGGTGGTCGTCTTCGAAACCGCCATCGCTCCGGCCCCGACGAGGGTCTTGCCGGCGCCGCAGGGGAGCACGACGACACCCGAACCGTGTTCGAAGAAACTTGCGATCGCGGCATCCTGATACCCCCGCAGGGCGAACCCATCGGCGTGGTCGAGCGCGATCTCGTGAGGGGTGCCCGGGGTGTAGCCGGCGAGATCCTCGGCGGGCCAGCCGAGCTTGAGCAGCTCTTGTTTGAGCTCACCGCGCGCCCAGGGCTGCAGGACGAAGGTGTGGTCGCCGCGGCGCTCGAACAGAAGGTTCGCGACCTTCTTCGAGCGGGCGATCTCGGCGAGCACGGCCCGATCGGTCGCGGTGAGGGTCAGCACTCCCTCGGCGTCGCGCTCGATCACGAGGCGGCCATAGCGCGCGACGGTGTCGGCGATGTCGACGCGGACGCCCTGCGGGATCGGGAACTTCGAGTACCTCTCGAGCGTGGCGAGCATGTCGTCGGCGGAGTGCCCCGCGGCGCGGGCGTTCCAGAGTCCGAGCCTGGTGATGCGGTAGGTGTGGATGTGCTCCGGCGCCCGCTCGAGCTCGGCGAAGACGGAGAGGTCGTGGCGCGCGTCATCCGCTCGCGGATGGGCGACCTCGAGCAGCACGGTGCGGTCGCTCTGCACGATGAGCGGGCCGGGAGCCGAGGTGCCGGGGGGTTCGGGGGTGCGGGTGGGCGTCGCGTCGGCGGGGGCGTGCATCGGGTCGGTGGCGGATGGTGCGGGTTCGGGTCGTGCCGCGGAATTCACCCCGTTAGCTTAGGCGCCGACTCCGGGTGCGAGCCGGGCGGCCGGATGTCGCGCGTGCGATGACTCGGCTCCGCGCTCGCCCGGTAGCGAAAACTCAGGAGGAATGTCACCGATCAGCCCGCGGCGGCCATCGCGCCCTCCAGGGTGGCAAATTCAGGAGATCTGCCTGACACGCCGTGCTGAGAGCGTGACACGCCGCATTCGATGACGGTTCTCCTGAATTTGCAACAGCGGATGGCGGGCAAGAGCAACGGCGGGCGGCGGGCGAGAGCAAGAGCAGAGCAGAGCAGAGGAGGGGCAATGGCAGCGGGGGCCGGGGAGAGGGGCCACCGGAGAGATCGGGGAGGCCGGCAGACCTCAGCGGCCCCGCCCTACTCAGGCGGTGCGATGCCCGTCACGCTCGACATCGGCAGGGTGCGCTCGATCGCCGACCGGCGGTCTTTGCCGCGCAGGCGTCCACCCGCGATGCTGGTCGGTTCGAGCTGGTAGGCGACTTCCGAACCGTTCGGCATGGTCACCCGCACGGTCAGCGCCGCTCGCGCTCGGATGGCCGTGTCGATCTGCCGCGCCATCCAGGCATCCTCGGGCTCGTCGGGATCGGCGGCCGACCCGAGCCTCAACCGTTCGACGAGGTCGCGCAGCGGGTCGCTGGCGGCAGCGGCCGACGGCTTCGCGTGGCGCCGTCGTTGCAGCGACACGATGCGCCCGTCGGCATCTTCGGCGGCGACCGGGTAGCGGGCGTCGCTCAGGCTCCAGAAGACGGTGTCGGTGGCGAACCGGCTCACCAGTCGCTCGCCGTCGCGTGCGAAGCCGAGCGACGAGAGGTTCTGGTCGACGAGCACCGTGGTGACGAGCGAGTCGTCGTCGCTGCGCAGGTAGCTAAGGGCCCTGAACTCGCCGGAGCCGTCGAGCGACCCGACTCGCAGCAGCCCGTACCGTCTCGCGGCCTCCGTGACGAGATAGTCGAGGGGCTGCGGGATGCCGGTGAGCGAGATCTCGGCCAGAAATTCCCGCACGCTCTCGGCGGTCTCGCCGGCGGCGAGCGCCCGGTTCAGGCTCGAGGTCGACACACGGTAGCTCGACGCGAGCGCTCGCGATTCGACGTCGGCGAGCGCCCGCAACCGGTTGTCGACGCGCGGCGTGAGCGGCCCCGGCGCCACCACCGAGAGGTCGTGCTGCAGGTAGACCTGTTCCACCTCGAGCGGGAACAGCGCGGTCATGGCGGCGGCCGCGGCATCCGGTCCGTCGGAGAGCAGGAGGGCGCCCGGATGACTCGGCGCCTGGTTCGCGGTGATGCCGAGCACCTCTGCGGCCTCGGTATGCCGCGCGATGCGGTCGTGGATCCACTCGCCGCCCGCCGGATACAGCCACTCGAGGAACGCGCGGAACCCCTCGCCCCACAGCGCGTGGCTGCGTTCGCCCAGCAGCGAGCGGATGTCGCGGGGCAGGCGTTCGAGCCAGCCGCGGGCCAGTTCACGCCAGCGTCCGCCCGACGACTCGAGCAGCCACGCGCCGCCGGCGTCGGTGATGAGCCAGGTGCCGGCTTCGCGCGCGGCGAGACCACTGTCGCCGGCGATGGCGAGCAGGCGGGCGACGCTCGCGAGGTCGACCGACATCGCGTTGGCGAGGCGCTTCGAGTCGGGCAGGGCGACGCCGCCGCGGGCGAGTTCGCGGGCGGGTTCCCGTTCGAGTTCGGAGAGCAGTTCGGTGATCTCGCTCGTCGCGGCGAAGGCTCGCTCGGAGGCGACCCTGTCGACGAACCTGCCGTCGACGGAGGGCACGGGCTCGAGGGCGGCGGGGGCGCTCGCGGCGAGGTCGGCGAGCCCCGGCAGCCCGAAGGCCGGCCAGGACCGCAGTTGCTCGGCGACGGCGCGGTAGGGCTGGAGGGTATCGCCGGTGCCTGCGGTGCCAGCGGTGCCTGCGGTGCCGCCGCCGTCCGAGTGGAGCAGCAGCAACTCGCTCGCATGCTCGAGTCGCCCGGCGATGGTCACGGACGAGGGGGCCGAGGCATGCGGGGTGAGGTCGGCCAGGGCATCCATCACCTGCTGCACCGACATCGGCCTGTCGCCGATGACCGCGATCGCCGCGAGCGTGCCCCGGTCGAGCCTCGAGAGCTGGGTCTGCACCGAAGCCTTGTCGAGCACGGCCTCGGCGAGGTCGAAGAAGTCTTTGATGCCCCCGGGTTTGATCTCGCGCTCGACGCACAGCGCGATCAGTGCCGCGTCGTCGAGGTCTCGCAGCCGCGTGGAGAGCTCGAGGGTGTCGCTCATGAGGGCTCCGCGGGAGGGTGTATGTCGATGGTGAGCTGCGATGTGTCCGTCGTCATCGTCGGACGGCGCCCCTACCGAGCCCTGGGAGGTGCGGATGCCGCGGCCTCCCTCGACCGTCGGCGGAGGCTGAGCACGATCAGCGAGATCATCACCACGAAGCCGAGCGGCAGGCCGACGAGGGGCACCACCGCGACGATGGGCCAGAGTCCCTCGGCGAAGGAGGCGCTGTTCATGCCCGCGAAGGTCGCGATGATGATCACGACGAAGCAGAGGATCGAGAGCCCGACCATGGTCGCGAACATGTAGGCGAGCACCCGCTCGATCCTGCTGCCGGAAGCGGAGAGATCGTCGGTGCCGGGCGCGGCCTTGGAGGATCGGGCATCCT
>JBEANR010000208.1:0-21317 GCA_041165365.1 Actinomycetota bacterium
ACCCCGAGAACTGGGAACGCAATCAGACCCGTCGCGACGCAATCCTCGGCAACATGCTCGCCGAGAAGATGATCGACCAGGCCCAGTACGACGAGGCGATCGCGACACCGGTGAACGAGACGACCGTGATCATCAGTGAGCCGAAGAACGGATGCCTGTACGCTACGGCGGCCAAGTTTTTCTGCGACTACGTGCTGCGCAACGTGCCCAATCTCGAGGCTCTCGGCGCGACCCCTGAGGAGCGTAAGGCGAACTTCGCCCTAGGCGGATATGACATCTACACGACGATCGATCTCGATCAGAACAACCTGGCCGAGCAGTTGCTCGTGGCACAGACCCCGCCGACCGAGACTCGTTTTGCTCTGGGCAGCGCAGTGTCTACCATCCAGGTCGGAACTGGACGTATCGTCGTCATGGCCCAGAACAAGACCTATGACAATCGCGACGCGGCAGCGGGTGGTGGTGATCCAAGCACTACGTCGGTGAACTACAACACGGATGCAAACTACGGCGGCTCGTCGGGGTTCCAACCCGGTTCTGCGTACAAACTCTTTACCTTGATCGACTGGCTCGAGAAGGGTCATGGGCTGAACGAGCAGGTCGATGGCAATCAGAAGACCTACACGCCCTCGATGTTGAAGGCCAAATGTGCTCCGAACGGGAGCAACTACGCCGTGAAGAACGACGGTGGCGGCAACCGGGGCCGGCTGAGTGTTTCCGCCGCGACCGCCGGGTCAGTCAACGCCGCGTTCTACAGCATGGCGTCGAAGCTCGATCTCTGCGACATCCGCGATGCAGCTACGCGCATGGGCGTTGCTCGCGCCGACGGGGACCCGCTCAACACCTTCCCCTCCATCGTGTTGGGAACCGATGAGGTGTCCCCGCTCTCCATGGCGAATGCCTACGCGACCGTGGCGAACAACGGCGTATTGTGCACACCCATCGCGGTCGACAGGGTAGTGACCGCCGAAGGCGAGGAACTCCCCGGTCAGACCTCGACGTGCGAGCAGGTCATCGGCCCGGAGATCGCCCACGCCGCCGGCAAGGCGCTCCAGGGAGTCATGCGAGGCGGCACGGGCGCCGCGTCGAATCCCAACGACGGGACGCCATTGATCGGGAAGACCGGAACCGCCGACGCGTTCCACACATGGATTCTCAGCGCCAGCACGAAAGTCTCTTCTGCTGTGTGGGTCGGCAACATCTCTGGCCAGCAGTCGCTGAGGCGCATCTCTGTTGCCGGTGGTCAGGCGGCAACTGCCCGCCACCGAATCATGAAGCCGCTTCAGGCCGCCCTTGACCAGGGCATCGGTGCAGGAGCTACCGCTTTCCCAGAGCCACCGCGCTCCCTGGTCAACGGAACAGGGCAGGCCGTGCCGCAGCTCGCCGGACAGACGCAGGATGCCGCGAAGAAACTCGTCGAGAGCCTCGGCTTCGACTTCGCGGTGGGCGCGACCGTCGCATCCGAAGTTCCGGCCGGTCGGGTCGTGTCGTCGGATCCGGGTGGCGGCGCCCTCGTGTCGAAGGGCTCCCTGATCACCGTGACAGTGAGCGACGGCAGCCTTGCGGTGACCATGCCGAATGTCGTGGGGCAGAGGTTCGACCAGGCCGCCGGAACCCTGGGGGGCTCCGGGTTCGATGTGGGTAAGGTCGCGATCAACTACGTGGCGAGCGATCCGAAGGAGACCTGCACGGTGACGGGGAGCAATCCGGCGGCGGGAGCTGCGACATCCAAGGCCGCTTCGATCACCCTGACCGTGAACGGCGGCGAACTGGTGCCGGGCAGGGATCCCGACTGCTCGTGAGCCCGTCCTCCCGGGTCGTCACTGCGGCCTCGGGACTGATGGTCGCCTCGGGGGCCGCCGCTCTCGCCTGGGGCACGCTGGTCGAGCGCAATGCCTTCACTGTGCGCGAGGACACGGTGCCGGTGCTCGCGCCCGGTGCCCGTGAACTCACGGTGCTGCACCTCTCCGACCTGCACATGGCGCCCTGGCAGCAGTCGAAGCAACAGTGGATCAGCGCATTGCGCGTCTACGAGCCGGACCTCGTCGTCGCCACCGGTGACCTGCTCGGGCACCGGCACGGACTCGAGGGGGTGCGGGCGGCGCTCGACGTGTTCGCGGGTGTGCCCGGGGTCTACGTGCACGGCTCCAACGACTACTACGGTCCGCTGCTCAAAAACCCGTTCACCTACTTCACCGGGCCGACGAGCACGCCGAAGCGCCCTGACACCCTCGACACCGCGGCCCTCGAGGAGTACCTCGACTCGCTGGGCTGGTTGAACCTGAACAACACCGCCCGGGCCATGACCATCAAGGGCTCCAGGCTCGAGTTCGTCGGGGTCGACGACCCCCACATCGCGCGCGACAGGCTCGATCGCATCCCGGGGGCGCTCGACGAGTTGCGCGAGAACGTGGGGTGGAGCGACGACAGTTTCGGCCCCGAGGTGCGTACCATCGGCCTCACCCATGCCCCGTACCGTCGGGTGCTCAACTCGCTCGTGACCAACGGCGCCGACATGATCTTCGCCGGGCACACCCACGGCGGTCAGGTGTGCGTGCCCGGAGTCGGCGCGCTCGTGACCAACTGCGACATCCCCCGCAGTCAGGTGCGCGGAGTCAGTCTCTGGCAGCACGCGCTGCGCGGCGCCTACCTGAACGTCTCCGCTGGGCTCGGCACCTCGATCTACGCGCCCGTGCGATTCGCCTGCCGCCCCGAGGCGTCGATCGTGACGCTGACCGGCGACGATATCGGCTATTCTTGACGAGGGTCGGAGGAACCGTGAGGTTCCGCCGGTCTGATCGGGGTGTGGCGCAGCTTGGTAGCGCGCTTCGTTCGGGACGAAGAGGTCGTGGGTTCAAATCCCGCTACCCCGACACAGTCATCTGGATGTTCGGTGACACGGAACGCCCTCCTTCGGGAGGGCGTTCTGCATCTGGGGGCAGATGACGCCCCACCTCAGCGCACACCGAAGGCCGGGAGCTGCACCATTGCGACTCCCGGCCTGGCCTGTGCGAGGGCTACTCGGTGTGGTGACGGCGGGCGCGAGCCCGGACCACCAGCAGGATCGCCCCGAAGACGAGGGTTCCGGCTCCCGTGACCAGCAGCACCGTGGGCAGTGTGCCTCCGGTGAAGGCGAGCTGGTTCTCGACCGCGGCACCGGTGGTGGAGGCCGACGCCGGGACAGTGACGTCGACACCGCCGCATCCACTCGCCGACGTGCCGGTGAGGGTGTAGGCCCCCTCGGCGGACTGCGGGAAGGTCGCGCTGACGGTGACCGATCCCGAGGCGCTCGAGGTGGTGGCCACCGACCCCATGCCGGAGTTCGAACCCGACACGAGGGAGACACTCGCGGCGTTCGTTCCCGTGATGGCGAGCATCACGGCATCCGCGGGGGCGAAGTAGCCGCCGGAGAAATCGACGGTGACGGTGCCGCCGCGGGTCACCGTCGGCGAACTGCTCGAGACGGTGACACTGTTCGCGTACTGCATATCGACACCCTGGCAGGTCTCGGCGGCATTCGCGGCGATGGGGGCGGACAGGACGATTGCTGAGGCCACGGCGAGCGCGGCGAAGGGTGCACGAAACATCTTCGGGTGATCCTCGGGTTGGAAACGCGTCGGGGGACGCGGGTTGGGGGCTGACTCAGGTGGGTGAGCGGCACGAGTGGGTGGCAGGCGCCGCCTGAGTTAGCCCGATACTACCGCGGCGAGCCGCATTCGGGGGAAGCAATATCCACGGGGGTCTGACGGATGAGCGGAGTCGACTGCACGACGACCTGCCGTCCTGCTCTGACTGACTCCTCGGAGCCGTCGCCTGCCGTCTCGTCGAAAGCGTCGTCGAAGGTCACGTCGACCGTCGCGGTGGCTCCGGGAGCGAGGTCGACCAGCAGCTGCACGACGGGTCTGTCGAACTGGTCGTCGACCTGCGCGCCCGCATCCTCGCCGTCGACGGAGACGGATGTCGCGGTCGCCCCGACCGGCCCGTACACGAGCACTCGCGTGCGCACGTGGCCCGCCTCCACCCCGTAGGCGCCCGCGGCGGTCACGTAGGCGGGCAGACTCGTCGCCGCGTCGGACGGGGCGGAGGAGGTGAGGGTCACCGTCGCGGAGATGGTGCGTGCGGCATCCGTGCATCCGACGACGCCGGCGGTGATGGCGGCGTCGAGGTAGTAGCCCATCTTGGCCCCGGTGGCGTCGTTGAAGAACACCCCGATGGTCGAACCGCCGGTATCCGAGGCGGGCAGTGTGCCGGCGAAGGAGGTGCCCGCGAGGATCGCCCGCTCGGAGGGGCGGGCGTTCCAGATCAGGATGCGACGCTCGACGGAGGCTCGGGCGAGGCCGTCGACGAGCGCGCCGGGATCGTCGATCCCACCCGAGAGCTCGTCGAAGACGGCCCGAGCGGTCGCGGCGAAGACCAGATCCTGGATCTCGGTGTCTTGGTACTTCGCATAGACACCGCTGAGCAGGAAATCGACGGCCGAGTCCGCGTCGATCACGTCGCCGGTGGGCAGGGTGATCGGTCCGGTGGCGGAGAGGAGGTAGCCGACGGTCACCGGATCGACGGCGATCACCCCGTCGACGGGCACACCGAACCGGCGCTCCCACATCTCGGCGACCAGCGGGCCCGTGGTGCCGAAATCGGGGATCTCGCCGACGTTCTGCATCTTCTCGCCGAGCAGGGTGCCGAACAGGTTGCGGCTCGGCTCGTCGAGCTCGAGCACCGGGTCGTCGAAGAGGGGGAAGTCATTGGCGGTGGTCTGACCGTCGAGCGAGAAGGCTCCGCCGGAGGTCGAGACGAGCGCGAGGGCACCGGGGATGCCGCCGCTCGCACGAACCTCCGCGTTGTTCTGGAACATGAGCACGTACCGGCGATCCTCGTCGGACCCCAGCATCGCCGGCAGCAGGGCCGTCGCCCTCGAGCCCGCCGAGACCGCCTCGCGCGCCTCGGACAGCAGGCCGCCGAGACGGTCGACCGCCTCGGCGACGGGAGGCAGCAGCGCGCCGGTGTCGAGCGCCTCGATGTCTCGCGCGGCAGACGCGACCACCCCGTCGGACTCCGCCAGCGACGGAGCGATGGCTTCGAAGGGCGCGAGATCGACGGCGCCGTCGACCGGAGCGAGCGCCGACGGCGACAGTCCGGACGCGAACGGGGCGAGAGGCGCGAGCCCGTCGGTGACGACGCTGTCGAGCGCCGTCGCCGAACGGCGGATCGCCTCGAGGTTGGGTCCGAGTGCGGGAATGGTCTCGACCGCCAGGAAGACCGGATCCGAGGTGAGCGCTGCGGCATTCGCCGTGCCGGCCTGCAGCGACCCGAGCGCGTCGGTGGCGGCATCCGTGTCTCCGTCGAGCAATGCCCTTGCCGCCTCGGTGGCGAGCGGCTCGGCGGCGCGCAGTTCGCCGACAGCCAGGGCCGTGCGGACGCCGACCCAGGCCAGACAGAAGGCGACGACCGCGAGCACGACGACCGCAGCGATCACCCAGCCGCGACGACGGGCGCCCGTTCGTCGACGACCGGGCGCAGCCTCCGGATGCTCGGGCTCCATCGGCAGGTCAGCTGAAATCGGCGTCGGGTGCCGTCGCGTAGCTGAACGACGCCGCGGCCGAGCCGGTGCCGAGCGCACCCCCGCTCTCGAGCAGGTAGCACGCTCCGCAGAGCGACTCGTAGGTGACCGTCGAGCCCGCCGTGGACGCCTGGTCGATCGCGACCTGGTCACCGTCGAAGACGTAGCGGTCACCCACCTTTCTGGCGTTGAACACGGCCTTGCGTCCGCAGCGGCAGATCGTCTTGAGCTCTTCGAGGGAGTGGGCGATCTCGAGCAGTCGACGGCTGCCCGGGAATGCCACGGTCTGGAAGTCGGTGCGGATGCCGTAGGCGAGCACGGGCACGTCGTCGAGGATCGCGATCCTCAGCAGATCGTCGACCTGCAGGCCAGTGAGGAACTGCGCCTCGTCGATGAGCAGGCAGCTGATGTCGGACCCGGTCTCGCGGATGATCGCCGCGCGACGTTCGGCGAACACGGAGCGCACGCCCTCCTCGCTGCCGACGACGAAGTCGGCCTCGCGGGTGAACCCGAGGCGTGAGACGACGCGATGGTCACCCCGGGTGTCCACCCGGGGTTTCGCGACGAGCACGCGCTGCCCGCGCTCCTCGTAGTTGTACGCCGCCTGCAGCAGAGCGGTGCTCTTGCCGCTGTTCATCGCGCCGTAACGGAAGTAGAGCTTGGCCATTACTGCAGATACCCGTCCTCGGCTGCTCGGCGGATCAGCTCGGCCTTCTTGCTCGCGGGCCGGTTCACCTTGGCGTACTTTTCACGCACCCGTCGAATATAGGTCTTGGCCGTCTCGTACTGCACATTCATGCTGGCCGCGACCTCCCCCGTCGACAACCCGGAGACGTAGAGCTTGAGGGCCTCCGTCTCCCCGGCGCTCAGACGCGGCTTGGCGTGCAGACTTGCGCCCGAGGGCAGCGGTCGCCAGTCGGCGGGCTGGTGGATGCCCTTCGCGACGCCCATCACGGTGCGTGCGACATCCATGATCTCCGCCATGGGGAGGGTCTTTCCGACGAACGCCGCCGCCCCGGCGGCGAGAGCGCGCTCGCGCGACTCGGCCGTGTCGAGACTGCTCATGACGATGACCTTGGCGCCCGCCGCCCTGCAGGTGCGTACCCTCGCCTCGATCGAGACGTGCTCTTTGAGCTGCAGGTCGATGAGCACGAGATCGGTCGGGAACCGCGAACTGTGCACGAGCTCCAGCCAGCTGTTCGCGCTCAGTGACAGGTCGAAGTCGGGAGCGTGGGCCCTGATCCAACTGGTCATGCTGTCGAGAAGCATCTTGTGGTCGTCGAGCACGGCGACCCGGACGGGGCGGGCAGTGGCGTCAGTCGTGGTCAAAACTGAACCTCACGATCAGGGTAGGGCGGACTGCGTGCACGACGAACGAGTCGAACGCCGACGTCATCAGCGCGAGGTAGGGGTCGAGGGCGGGCTGGAGTTGGCCCGTGGTCTGCAGCGCACCGAAGCTCACCGAGGCCGAGCATCCGCCGGTGTCGCGCAGCAGTTCGAAGGTGACCGGCGACGAGACCGCCGGGTCGGATGCCGCGGCGACGAGTGCCCGGACCGCCGAGCGTTGGCGCTGATCCATCCTCGCCGCGAGGCGATCGGGGTCGTGCACGACGTGCCGACCGCCGGAGCGGGGCGGGGTGGCGAGCGCGAGCTCGTCGAGCCACGACCTGTCGGCCTCGGACACCATCACTTCGCGCAGGGTCGCGGCGATGGCGCCCGCCCGTCGGCGGTCCGCATCGGTGATGCTGTCGGCGTCGAGCACCGCGCGCAGGAACGGAGCGGCTTCGAGGTCGAGGATGCTGGCGCGGTCGCGTTGCACGGTGCGTCCGATGGTGTGGGCGAGTCGATCGGTGAGCCCCGCGGACAGGACCTCGGATCGCCGATGCCATCGTTCGACGGCGCTGAGGCCGACCTGGGTGTACCTCGCCGCGCCGAAGGCGAAGGCCAGGATCGGCAGCACCGTGATGACGGCCGAGGCGATCACCGGGGTGCCTCCGTCGTGCGGGGTCATGCGCACCACCGTCGTGAGCCCGATCACGACAGAGGAGACGAGCGGCACCACGATCAGTTCGCGCAGCGGCCGGTAGGGGCTCATGGCCACCGAGAAGCAGCCGATGGCGGTCGGAGCCCAGTACTCGGCGAGCACCAGCGGATCGCCCCACTGCCCGACCACACCGAGCAGGAAGGAGAGAAGCAGCATCCCGTGCACCGTCAGGTGGTCGCGCTGGGAGAACGGCGCCCGGAGCGGGTCGCAGGCTCGCACCATGGTGATCGCCGCCAGCGCGAGCACAGCCATGCTCGTCGCTTCGAAGGGCACGGATGCCGCGGTGACACCGCCCAGCACCACGATGGCGAGCGACCACACGACAGCGACGATCGACAGGACGAGGGCACCGCGGCGCGAGGCGAGGGTGTTCGACGGGTCGAGCTGCTGCCTGGTGCGTTCCGGGACAGGGTGCTGGGTGGTCATCACGATCTCGCGATCAGCGACGAGGAGCCCTGCGGCGAGGATGTCGGGACGACGGGGATGCGGATGATGACCGAGGTTCCGAGTCCGGGCGTCGACCAGACCTGCACCGAACCTCCGAGGTCGGCGATGCGTCCCCGCACCGACGCGCGCAGACCGAGGCGGTCGTCTGGCACCTCGTGCTCGACGAAACCGCGACCCGTGTCGATCACCATCACGAGCACCTCGGCGTCCGACCCGCTCACGGCGATCTCGGCGTCGGCGACCCCCGCGTGGTTGCGCACGTTCTCGAGGCACTGCCGGATCGCCAGCGTGACCTCCCACCGACGGTGGGCGTCGAGGCGGTCCCACTGACCCGGGTCGCCCGTGACGCCGACGTCGAGCCCCCCGGTGCCGCCGTCGCGAAGGGCGCGCAGGAGGGTCGACCCGGGTGAACCCGCCCGGTCGGGGAACGGAGTGTGGGAGACATCCAGCCAGGCTTCATCGAGCACGACATCGAGGTCTCGGCGCATCTGGTCGCGCATCGCCGTCGGGATTCCGGAGGTGGAGTTCGCCACGGCGGTGAGGTGGCTGAGCACGGTGTCGTGCAACAGGGCCGCCGATCGCGCCTCGGCGGAGCTGCGCAGCTGCGCGGAGAGTTGCTCGCCCGCCGCGCGCGCGAGCCCGGGCGACGCACGACGCTCCGCCCGAGAACTGAACCACACCAGCAGCAGGACGACGACGGCGAAGAGGTACATGCCGGCGACCACCAGATCGAGCCGCACGGGGAGGCCGAGCCCGATCATCGCGAGGGAGGAGGCGAGCGACCCGAGCAGGTAACCGGCGGTGCACCACGCGAAGCCCGCCATCAGACCGACACCGGCACCGCCCACCAGGAGGAGCGCGATCGTCGGCAGCACCGACAGCGCGTGGACGGTCGCGTCGGATGCGGTCGCGTCGAGCACGCCGAACTGGCTCCCGATCGTCAAGGTGAAGGCGTAGACCGACCCGGCGCCGACCACGAGGTAGGCCACCGTCGTCAGCACGGTCATGGACCGGTTGGCGAGAGCGAGCATCGCGGCGTGAGGCACGAGGGCGACGACGGCCGGCCAGACGACTTTCTCGGGCGACGCGACCTGAAGCACGAGGGCCACCACGGCCGCGCCCGCGAGCACGGTGAAGGCGGTGGCGTGGAGCGCCTGCGCGTGCGCGCGGCCCACCGCCCGAGGAGCCGGTCCGCCGATGAGACCCGTGACCATCCGCTCCCCCTCCCGAGCTCTGGATCTGTCCACCGTAGAACACTCCGGCTCTGACCGCTGTACCCCTTTCTGGGCGTGGAGATCCCTGCTATGGGGCGAGAAGGGCGTTCCCCGGTGAACCGCCCGTTCTGCCCAGGGGTACAGTCGAGCCTGCCCACCTCGAGCGCAACCACCTGTCGTGGCTCGCGATCACGACGGCCCCCGGGTAGTCGCCCAGGGCAACCTCCAACTCATCCACGAGACCGAGGGAGAAGTGGTTCGTGGGCTCGTCGAGCAGGAACACGTGCGGAGGCCGGGCCATCACACTCGCGAGCGCGACCCTGCGCTGTTGACCGACCGACAGCTCACCGACGGGCCGATGAAGGTCGCGGCTCGGAAGGAGGCCGAGACCCGACAGGGGCACGGCGTCGGCGCGCGCGCGGCCGGCGGCCCTCCCGTAGATCTCGTGCGGCGTCATCGTCGGATCGGTGAACCTCACGTCCTGATCGAGCACGGCCACCCTGAGCCCCTTCCTCCGCCTAACGGCTCCTCCGTCCGGCGTGAGCCGACCGGCGAGAACACCCAGCAGCGTCGACTTGCCGGCGCCGTTCCCCCCTGTCACGAGCACCCGGTCCCTCGCACCGAGGTCGAGCGTGATCGGCCCGAGTCGACCCGCGACACCCACCTCCGCGAGCGTCACGAGAGGCTCGTCGTCGGCGAGCACGTGGGATCCGGAGGGGATGCCGGTGAACCCGAGTCTCGCGGGCGGCTCCTCGACCCTCGTGCGCTCGAGTTCGTCCCGGCGCACCGCGGCGTTGCGCACTCGGCGGGCGACCTGCGACTGGTGGGTGCCCGCCTTGAAGTCGTACGCCATCTTGTCGCCGTCGCGCCGTTCCCTGCCGGGGGCGATCTCCCGCGCCGACACGGCGACGACGAGGTCGAGGCGGCCCGCCTCCTCAGACTCCGCGGCGAACCGCTCCTCCCATCGGCGTCGCTCGGCGGCCCTGACGGTGAGGTAATCGGTGAACGGCCCCGCTGATCCCTGGCGCCGCGCTCCGCCGAACCGCCGTGCGCCCTGCGGCGACGGGTCGATGTCGACAAGAGCCGTGGTGGCCTCATCGAGGAACGCCCGATCGTGACTCGCGAGGAGCACCGGCCCCCGCCAGGCTTCCAACTGCGCCGCCAGGAACACCACAGCCTCGTCGTCGAGATGATTGGTCGGTTCGTCGAGCAGAAGCGCGTCGGGTGCTGAGAGCAGGAGAGCGGCGAGCGCCAGCCGCGACCTCTGGCCGCCCGACACCTCGTCGAGACGACGGCTCACCGGGATGTCGACGACCCCCAGGCCGCAGAGCAGGGCGTCGCGTCGTGACTCGATGCTCCAGACATCCGCCCGCTCCGCCGCCTCGAGCGCGCGGGAGTACCGGTCGGCGGCGACGCGATGGGCCCGGCCGCGATGCGGGCGCGTCTCGGCGGAGTCACCGAGGCCGGATGCCGCGCGCTCGAGCTCGGCGATGAGATCACGCTGCTCGGCGACAGCGTCGTCGAGCAGCCGCCCCACGGTGTCGGCCGGAGCGAGACGCAGCTCCTGCCGGAGGAAGCCGGTGCTCCGCGGCCGGGAGACGCGTCCGGAATCGGCGATCTCGTCGCCGGCGATCACGCGGAGCAGCGTCGACTTGCCGACGCCGTTCTCGCCGATGAGGCCGACTCGGTCGACGGGGTCGACCACGAGGTCGATGTCGACCAGAACGCGGCGATCGCCGTAGCCGTGGCTGACGGCGTCGACCTTGATGTGTTCGGCGTGCAGCACTCGCGAGTCGGCCCGCCGTCCGGGCGCCGATGTGGATGGTGCGATGGGTGCTGCGCCCGATGATGCGTCAGATGGTGCGGGTGTCGGTCGTTGCGCCATGGCGGCCGCCCTTCTCGATTCTCTCGAGCGGTTCCCGCCGGGCACAGCCGTCGACCGATGGAGGGGATCCGACGGGGATCGGTGGCCGATCCGGGATCACGAGTGGTTCGTCGACGGCGCCTCGGGCGCGGGACTGGGAGACGACTCAGATGATCATGATCCTTCGAGGCTAGGCGAGGTCAGGGGCGCGTCGCAACCTCCACGCCGAGCCGTCGACCCTTCGTGAGACCCAGGGCGTCGGCGGTGGACGCGATCGTGCTCGCCGCCCCGGCCTCGTCGCCGGACAGGCTCTCACCGAAGCTCGGGATCATCTCGCGAAGCCGCGGAGCCCATCGCTCCGCCCGATCGGGGAAACACTTCTCGAGCACCGTGAGCATGATCGGCACCGCTGTCGACGCCCCCGGCGAGGCGCCGAGGAGCCCGGCGATGGTGCCGTCCGCGGCAGCGACGACCTCGGTGCCGAATTGCAGCACTCCCCCCTTCTCGGCATCCTTCTTGATGACCTGCACCCGTTGCCCCGCGGTGATCAGATACCAGTCCTTGCGCTTCGCCGCGGGCATGAACTCCTTCAGCGCGGCGAACTTCGCACGACGGGACGCGAGCACCTGGGTCACGAGGTACCACGTCAGATCCATGTTGTCCCGGGCGACGGCGAGCATCGGACCGAGGTTGTGCGGTCGCACCGAGGCGATCAGGTCGAACATCGATCCGGTCTTCAAGAACTTGGGGCTGAATCCGGCGTACGGCCCGAACATCAGGCTCGCCGCGCCATCCACCACTCTGGTGTCGAGGTGCGGAACCGACATCGGCGGGGACCCGACGGCTGCCTTGCCGTAGGCCTTCGCCTGATGCTTGGCCACGACCTCGGGGTCGTCGGTGCGCAGGAACTGCCCGCTCACCGGGAAGCCCCCGAAACCGCGGATCTCGGGGATGCCCGACTTCTGCAGAAGCGACAGCGCTCCTCCCCCTGCGCCGACGAAGACGAATCGTGCGGCGATCGTGGAGGGCGCCCCGCCGATCTCCTGGCGCACCCGCAGGTTCCAGGCGCCGTCCGACCGCTGACGGAGCCCTACGACGGTGTGGTCGGTCTTGATGGTGACGCCGGACGACTCGAGTCTGTCGAAGAGCTCGCGGGTCAGTGATCCGAAGTCCACGTCGGTGCCCGCGTCGATCCTGGTGGCGGCGACCGGCTGCGACTTCGATCGCCCCGTGATGAGAGCGGGGGCCCATGAGCGGATGACCGCCGGGTCGTCGCTGAACTCCATCCCTCGGAACAGCGGATGCCCGGCGAGCGCCTCATGGCGCTTGCGCAGGTAGGCGACGTTCTCCTCGCCCCACACGAAACTGAGGTGCGGCACCGGGTTGATGAAGGCCGACGGATCGGGCAGGGACCCGGTCGTGACCAGGTGCGACCAGAACTGCCGGGAGACCTGGAACTGCTCGTTGACCTTCACGGCGCTCGCGATGTCGATCGTGCCGTCCGGCCGCTCCGGCGTGTAGTTGAGCTCGCACAGCGCCGAGTGACCGGTGCCCGCATTGTTCCAGGGGTTCGACGACTCGCGGGCGACCTCGCTGAGCCTCTCGTAGACGGTGATCGTCCAGTCGGGTTCGAGTTCGCGCAGGAGTGTTCCGAGGGTGGCGCTCATGACGCCGCCACCGATGAGGGCGACGTCGAGGGGAGGAGTTGTGCTCACCGGGTCAGTTTACGCGTGCACCCTCAGAGTCCGAGGTCGGAGAGCGCGGCATCCATACGCCTGGTCAGCTCGGCGTACCCCTCGTCGTTCGGGTGCAGCCCGTCTGCAGCCATCCACTCGGGTCGGCCCTCGATCCACCGGGATGCGCCCTCGACGAAGTCGGCGTCGATCCCGGCCGCTCCCGACCGCATCCAACTGACGATCACCTCGACCGACCTGGGCCGCTCGCTCGTGTACCAGAACGGTTCGACGACCACGATCCGTGCCTCGGGGAGGGAGGTGGACAGATACCTCAGGTCGGCGGTGATCTGCGCCTTGATCTCGGGCGCGGCCCTGTCGTAGGAGAAGTTGTCGTTGAGACCCATGGTGACGATCACGATGTCGGGCTTCTGCGCCACGATGAGATGCGGCAGGTCTCCGGCGCCGACGGTTCTGCGGTTGTTGACGAAGCCGAGCCCGTTGACACTCGGATTGAACTCGTTCCACCCGCGCTCGACCGAGATGCGCGTCGACCAGCGCTTGTCGGGAGACGACGCGCCCGTGCCGAGCGTGTACGAGTCGCCGTAGAACGCGACCACCGGACCGTCGGGGAAGGTCGCCGTGGGCGCTGATGCCTGCCGATGGGGGAAAGAGAAGGCCACGACCACTCCCGTCAACGCGAGTACACCGACTATAGCGATCGACGCCACGAGAAGTCGGCGTCTGGTCACACGAGATGTTCGGTGCACGTATGCGCCCGGATTGGAGGAACCGGTCAGGGTGCGGTCGCCTTCGCCGCCTCGATTTTCGCCTCGAGCTTCGCGGCGACCAGCTCGGCGATCTGCACGGCGTTGAGCGCCGCGCCTTTGCGGAGGTTGTCGTTGCTGACGAAGAATGCGAGGCCGCGGTCATCCGGCACCCCCGGGTCCTGGCGGATGCGGCCGACGAGGCTCGGGTCGACCCCCGCGGCGGCGAGCGGCGTCGGCAGGTCGACGAGCGCGACCCCTGGGGCATCGGCGAGTAGCTCCTTCGCCCGCTGAACCGTGAGGGATGTCGCGAACTCGGCGTTGATCGACAGTGAGTGCCCGGTGAACACGGGCACACGCACGCAGGTTCCGCTCACCAGCAGCTCGGGCAGCCCGAGGATCTTGCGACTCTCGTTGCGGAGCTTCTTCTCCTCGTCGGTCTCGAACGTGCCGTCGTCGACGATCGCGCCGGCGAGCGGGATGACGTCGAAGGCGATCGTGGCCGGAAACTTCTCGGCCGGGGGGAACTCGACAGACGAGCCGTCGTGCACCAGTCCCAGCAGATCCTGCGACACCGCGGCTCTCGACTGCTCGAGGAGTTCGTCGCTTCCGGCCAGCCCCGCGCCCGACACGGCCTGATACGTGCTGACCACGAGTCGTCGCAGCCCCGCCTCGGTGTCGAGCACCTTGAGCGCCGGCATCGCGGCCATGGTCGTGCAGTTGGGATTCGCGATGATGCCCTTGCGGGCGTGGTCGATCGCCTCGGGGTTGACCTCGCTCACGACGAGCGGCACGTCGGCATCCATGCGGAATCCCGACGAGTTGTCGATGACGAGCACGCCGGCGGCGGCGAATCTGGGCGCCTCGGCGCGGGAGGTGGTGGCCCCCGCCGAGAAGATCGCGATGTCGAGTCCCGTCGGGTCGGCGGTGGAGGTGTCTTCGACGACGATCTCCGCCCCCTTCCACGGGAGGGTCGAGCCTGCCGATCGGGCAGAGGCGAAGAATCGGATCTCGGAGATCGGGAGGTCGCGCTCGACGAGCAGGCGCCGCACGACGGCACCCACCTGCCCCGTGGCGCCGACCACGCCGAGACGGATGCCCATGGCGGAGCCAGCCTGCCCTGAGCCTGTCGAATGGGCCTGCCCTGAGCCTGTCGAATGGGTCATCGCCCCGTCCCCCCGTGCACGAGAGCCTCGACGTCGCTGTCGAGACCGAATGCCTTGTGCACGACACGAACCGCCTCGTTGATCGTGTCTGCGCGGGTCACGACCGAGATGCGGATCTCGCTGGTGGAGATCATCTCGATGTTGATGCCCGCGTCGAAGAGAGCGGTGAAGAGCTTCGCGGAGACACCGGCGTTGGTGCGCATCCCGGCGCCCACCAGGGCGAGCTTGCCGATCTGGTCGTCGTACTGCAGCGAGTGGAATCCGACGTCGCCCTGCGCCGCCTCGAGAGCGTGCAGAACCGTCGATCCGGTGGACTTCGGAAGGGTGAAGGAGATGTCGGTCAGCCCTGTCGCCGCCACCGACACGTTCTGCACGATCATGTCGATGTTCGCGTCGGTGGAGGCGACGATGGTGAAGATCTGAGCAGCCTTGCCGGGGATGTCCGGCACACCGACCACGGTGATCTTCGCCTCTCCCAGATCGGCGGCGAGACCCGCGATGATCGGCTCTTCCATGGTTTCTCCCTCCCCGGGGTTCACGACCAGGGTTCCCTCATTGTTGTTGAACGACGACCGGACGTGCAGCGTGACACCGTGGCGCCGCGCGTATTCGACGGCCCGGATGTACAGCACCTTCGCGCCGGCTGCGGCGAGCTCGAGCATCTCCTCGCTCGTGATGCGGTCGATCTTGCGCGCGGCGGGCACCACCCGCGGGTCGGCGGTGAAGATGCCGTCGACGTCGGTGTAGATCTCGCAGACATCGGCGTCGAGTGCCGCGGCGAGGGCGACGGCCGTCGTGTCGGATCCCCCCCGCCCGAGAGTGGTGATGTCGCCGGTGCCGCGGTTGAAGCCCTGGAAGCCCGCGACGATGGCGACCGCGCCGATATCGAGGGCTTCGCGCACACGGGCGGGCGCGACATCCACGATCCTGGCGCTGCCGTGCTTGTCGTCGGTGATCATGCCGGCCTGGCTGCCCGTGTAGCTGCGGGCGTCGAGTCCGAGGTTCTTGATGGCCATGGCGAGGAGCGCCATCGAGATACGCTCGCCCGCCGTGAGCAGCATGTCGAGTTCGCGGCCCGCCGCCAGAGGGGAGACGCTGGTGGCGAGATCGAGGAGCTCATCGGTGGTGTCACCCATGGCCGACACGACCACGACGACCTCGTGACCGGCCCGCCGTGTCTCGGCGATGCGCTTCGCGACACGCTTGACACCCTCGGCGTCGGCGACCGACGAGCCTCCGTACTTCTGCACGATCAAGCTCACAGCGACTCCTGGGGATCTGGTCCGGGCTCCGGTCCGACACGTGATTCTATGGCACCGGCTCTCGGGTCGCTCTTCTGCTGAGCCGTCGGCATCCTGCTCCTCATTCCCGACAGCGGGCGCGACCGGTCGCTCAGTTCTCGACGACCCGGCGCCCTTCGAAGGCCCGGCCGAGCGTCACCTCGTCGGCGTACTCGAGGTCGCCGCCGACCGGCAGACCCGAGGCGAGGCGGGTCACGCGCAGCTCGAGGTGCATGAGCAGCCTGGACAGGTAGGTCGCCGTGGCCTCGCCCTCGAGGTTGGGATCCGTGGCGATGATGACCTCGGTGACGGTGCCGTCGGCCAGTCGCTGCATGAGTTGGCGGATGCGCAGGTCGTCGGGCCCGATCCCGTCGATGGGCGAGATGGCGCCGCCCAGCACGTGGTACAGCCCGCGGAACTCGCGGGTGCGCTCGATCGCGACGACGTCTTTCGCCTCCTCGACCACGCAGATGGTGGTCTGCGAGCGGCGGGCGTCGCGGCAGATCGAGCACGTCGGCTGCTCAGACACGTTGCCGCAGATCTCGCAGAATCGCACCTTCTCCTTGACCTCCATGAGCACCTCGGCGAGGTGCGTCACGTCGAAGGACTCGGTCTGCAGGATGTGGAACGCGATGCGCTGAGCGGACTTGGGCCCGATCCCGGGGAAGCGCCCCAACTCGTCGATCAGTTCTTGGACGATTCCCTCGTACACGGCGTCAGTCCCCCGTCGGCGTCACGCGCGGAGTCACCGGTTGCTCTTCGATGAAGCTCGCACCGAGGATCTCGCGCACCACGGACTCGCCGTAACGCTGCTTGTCGGCATCGGGCTTGGGCGTGATCAGCCGGCCCGCCGACGGTCGTGGTGCGGGTGCGGGTGCGGGTGCGGGTGCGGGTTGGGCCTGTTGCTGGGGGCGCTGGGGCTGCTGCGCTTCTCGGCCGGGCTCGGGCCGCTGGCCGGGCTGCGACGGGCTCGATGGCGGCGGGCTCGGCGGCGACACGGCCCACCCCGCCGCGTCGGTGGGAGCCTCGAACTCGGGTTCCGGTTCGCGATCCTCGTCGTCGACGGGCACGTCGGCGGGATCGACGATGACCGTCGGCACCTCGGCTCTACCGACGCCCGGTCGGCCGGTGGCGCTGGCCGCGGGGACGGCTCCGGATGCTGCGGCCGCGAGCGCGCCGCCCGCGGGTGCTGCGGCCGCGGACCCTGCGCCTGCTGCACCCTCATCGTCGCGGGTCGGATTCGGTACCGCGACGGTCGCCCAGGTGGTGGTGGACTTCGCGGTCGCCGTCGTGGGCGCGGCGGTGCCGGCGCGGGAAGGCGGCGTGGGAGTCGCGGGGGCGTGCGCCGCGGGGGTGGAAGTCGCGGGGGCGTGCGCCGCGACATCCACCCTCGCGACGTACTTCACCCGCACACCCAGCACATCGACGATCGCCCGGCGCAGGTACTCGCTCGGGCCCTCGCCCGCGCTCTGCTGCTTGAAGGTCTCGACGTCGCGTTCGCTCGGGAAGGTGAGGAAGAGCACGTCGCCGTCGAGTCTGGTCGGATGCGCTCCGTAGACGACGACCCAGGCCGAGCGCTTGGCCTTCTCGACGACACGGAGGATCTCGGGCCAGGCGTCTTTCAACTGCTGGAGGGTGACCTCGCCCGAGGGAACCGGGGTGCTCGTAGTTGGAGCCGAGGGCGGCGGCGATCCGGCCGGGGTCGGAAGCGGGGACGGATCAGACGGGCTAGGCGGTGCGGCCGGGCTCGACTCAGCGGCCGGGCTCGATTGAGAGGCCGAGCTCGATTGACCGGGCCGAGCGGCCGAGCTCGACGGAGCGGGCGGGCTCGACGGGGTGGCCGCGCGGGACCCGCCCGGAGTGGCAGCACTCGAGGAGACGGGCGCCGACTCCTCGAGGGTCGGCGCGGCCGGTTCGGATGGCGCCTGCGCCGAGAGCGCTGGTACGCCGACCACGCCGATCCGGCGCTCGAGCCGCTCGACTCTCGCCAGCGCGCCGCGCTCGGTGTCGTCGCTGGCCGGCACGAGAACCCGCGCGATCATGAGCTCGAGGTGCAGGCGGGGAGAGGTGGCTCCGGTCATCTCGGTGAGCGCGGAATTCACCACGTCGGCCGCGCGGCTCAACTCGGCGGAGCCGAAGCGGGTGGCCTGGTGCGACATCCGCTCGATGTCCTCCTGTTGCACTCCCCTGAGCACGGCGGAGGCCGCGTCGGCCGAGACCGCCGCGACGATGATGAGGTCGCGCAGGTACTCGAGCAGGTCTTCGACGAACCGCCGGGGATCCTGGCCGGTCTGGATGACGCGGTCGACCGCGGTGAAGGCGGCTGCCGCGTCGCTGGCGGCGAGCGCGTCGACGACTTCGGCCAGCAGGGTGCCGTGGGTGTAGCCGAGGAGGGCGACCGCGCGCTCGTACTGCACCGTGGCGCCCTCGGATCCGGCGATGAGTTGATCGAGCAGGGACAGGGTGTCGCGAACGCTTCCGCCGCCAGCGCGCACCACGAGCGGGAGCACGCCCGGCTCGACCTCGACGTGCTCGCTCGCACTCAACTGCTGGATGTAGTCGAGCATCTGCGCGGGCGGCACGAGCCTGAAGGGGTAGTGGTGGGTGCGCGATCGGATGGTGCCGATGACCTTGTCGGGCTCGGTGGTCGCGAAGATGAACTTGACGTGTTCCGGCGGCTCCTCGACGATTTTGAGGAGTGCGTTGAACCCGCTCGCGGTGACCATATGGGCCTCGTCGAGGATGAAGATCTTGTACCGGTCGCGCGCTGGGGCGAAGATGGCGCGCTCGCGCAGATCGCGGGCATCCTCGACCCCGCCGTGGCTCGCCGCGTCGATTTCGACCACGTCGAGTGAGCCGCTGCCGTCGCGGCTCAGTTCGACACAGCTCGGGCAGACGCCGCAAGGCGTGTCGGTCGGACCCTCCGCGCAGTTGAGACAGCGGGCGAGGATACGGGCGGATGTCGTCTTGCCGCACCCTCGTGGCCCGCTGAACAGGTAGGCGTGGTTGACGCGGTCCGAGCGGAGGGCCGTACGCAGCGGATCGGTGACCTGGGACTGGCCGATCAGCTCGGCGAAGGTCTCGGGTCGGTAGCGACGATAGAGGGCGGTGACCACGCGACAACAGTAGCCGCCGCCGCAGACAGCGAGCCCGTCGCGTCGTGGAGCCGTCGCGCTCCACAGGACCTGCGCCGACACGCCGACGCAGGGCGTCACGGATGACGGCGCGGCGCGGAATCTCCTGCGGTGCCGACACCTCCTCCCGACCGGTGGGGTGGCTCGCGTCATCCACAGATCCGCGCTTCGGACCTCGCGGGCGACTCTCGCCGCCGGACGAGCGGTGGATGCATCCGCTCTGCGCCACTGGACACCTCTCCCTGCGCCGCGACATCGTGATCGCCGACCGGGCGCTGGTCGCGGCGCTCAGGTCGGGGCGCATCGTGCGTGTGCGCCGCGGCGTGCTCGCCTGCGATCACGCCGACGAGCTCGAGGTGCAGGCCGCGGCGAGCGGGGGCGCCGTGACGTGCACGAGCGTGCTGGCGACGCACGGGGTCTGGGTCGCCGGGTCGACGGGGTTCCACATTCAGGTGCCCCCGACCGCCAGCCGGGTGGGGCACCAGGGAACGGTGCACTGGGGCAGGCCGAGGTTCGGCATGGAGACCCCCTGGCGCGCGAGCCGCCTGCAATCGCTCTGGCAGGCGATGCACTGCCTCGACGAGGAGAACGCCCTGGCCGCCATCGAATCGGCGATCCGACTCGGCTTCGTCGACGCCGCGGAAGTGCGGATGCTGGTCGCGCACGCACCCGATCGGCTTCGGCCCTGGCTGCGTCACTTGTGTCATACGAGCCAGTCGGGAAATGAGACCGTCGTGCGCGTGCGTCTCCAGCGGGTGGGCTATCGGGTGGTGTCGCAAGGGGCCGTACCGGGGATGGGACACGAGGATCTCGTCATCGAGGACTGCGTCGGTCTCGACGTCGACGGGCGGCGGTGGCACGGCGAGGACCGCTTCGTCATCGATCGGGATCGGGACCTCCGCGTCGAGGGACTCGGGCGGAGCGCCCTGCGGATCGCCGCCCCCCATATCTGGGATTCGTGGCCGTCGACCCTCGCGGTGATCGACCGGGTCGTCGCCGACGCGCTGCGGGAGCGGCAGCGGCGGACGGGCCGGTCGCTGGGGTGAGCTGCGGGGCGGGCTGGCCGGGGCGGCGGGCCGGGGCGGGCGGGCTGGGGCGAGCGGGGCGGTGCGGGCGGGGCGCGTCAGGTTGAGCAGGAGATTCGGCGACACGCCGAGCTGCGGGGGCCGATGGCGCGGCGTGTCGGCAGATCTCCTGCGTTACGGCACGGGGCAGAGCCGTTCGGGACGAAAAAGACTCCCCGCGCACGCGTGGAGCAGCACAGCCCGGTTACCCGCCATGCGTGACGAGAAAAGACTCCCCGCGCACCCGCCAGAGCCCGGTTACCCTTGCTACGTTTCCGTCCTGGGGGAGTTGGCCTGGGTGGCGCCACGCGAGGAGCCGACACCGAGTTTAGCGCGATGGGCGCGCCGCGACATCCGCAGCCCTCTTCGCGAACGGCTCGCGGAGGCATCAGGGCTAGCGTGGTCGCATGCGCATCGTCATCGCCGGAGGCCACGGAAAGATCGCCTTGCTTCTCTCGAGTCTGCTGGCGACGGAGGGGCATCATCCTGTCGGGATGATCCGAAACGCGGGTCACGCCGCTGAGGTGCGCGCGACGGGCGCGGAGCCCCTCGTGCTCGACCTCGAGTCGAGCGACGTGAGCGCCGTCGCCACCGCGCTCGCGGGAGCGGATGCCGTCGTGTTCGCCGCCGGGGCCGGACCCGACAGCGGGGCCGCGCGCAAGCTCACCGTCGACCGGGACGGGGCCATCCTGCTCGCGGCAGCCGCCGAGGAGGCCGGGGTGCCGCGGATCGTCGTCATCTCGTCGATCGGCGCCGACGACTTCGACCCGTTGTCCGACGACGTGATGCAGGTCTACTTGAGGGCGAAGAGCGAGGCCGACGCCGCCGTGCGCGCCACACAGCTCGACTGGACCATCGTGCGCCCGGGCACTCTCACCGACGAACCAGGGACGGGCAGGATCACCGTGGGTGAGACCGTCGACGGTGGCACCATCCCCCGGGCGGATGTCGCGGCGGTCGTCGCCGCGCTGGTGACCGAGGGTCGAGCTCTGCGGCGTCAGTTCGAGCTGGTCTCCGGGGACGCGGCGATCGCCGACGCCCTGGGCTGATGACCGCGGGGGGTCTCGGCAGGCTCGATCAGCGGAGGCAGGGCGGGATCTCGGC
>JBEANR010000209.1:0-13765 GCA_041165365.1 Actinomycetota bacterium
GGCGGTGACGAGGCCGCCGCCGCATCCACCGTCGGGCACGACCTCGACGCTCAGCAGCAACTGCTGCAGGGTGCTGATGCCCGTCGTGTAGGGCTGACCGATCACCGAAGGCAGCTGCACATTGCCCGTGCTGACCACGAGGTCGACCACCGAACCCTCTTTCACCCGGCTACCGGACTCCGGTACCGCCGAGATCACGGTGCCCCCCGGCACCGTCGGCGAGTCGGCGGTGTCGGTCTTGCCGTTGACCAGGTTACGGGCGGTGATCGCCTCTTTCGCGGCGAGCTCGGCGAGGCCGTCGAGAGCAGGCACGTTGGTCGGATTGCGTCCGAGCGACACGTAGATGCGCACGACCTGGTCGAGCGGCACCTTCTGCCCCGCCGCGGGATCGGTGCGGATGACGGTGCCCTCGGCCACGGTCTCGCTCGCCTCACCCAGCACGCTCGGCACCAGATCCGCGGCGGTGAGGGTGTCGGCGCCGCTCTGCTGCGTCGTGCCGGTGATGTCGGGAACGGCGACGGAGAGATTCTGCCCGAGCGAGGTCGGTTCGTCTGGCAGATTCACCACCCAGATCACCACCGCCACCAGCACGCTGATCATGAGAAGCACCCCGGCCCAGATCCACGCGACGGGGGGGCGGGACTGCGTGCGCACCACCCGCTGATCGTCGGAGCCCGACAGCTGCCGTATCGCGGCCTCCGAGCCGGCAGACGCATGCGGGTTCACGCCGAAGAGGGTCTGGTTGAAATCGACGGGCTGCGGCAGCCTGCGGGTCGGCACCTCGCCGGCACCGGCGGCCTCGACATCCGTTCTGAACTCGGACGCGGTCTGGTATCTGTCGAACTTGTCTTTGTTGAGCGAGTGCAGCACCACGGCGTCGATCGCGGGTGACACGTTCGGGTTCAGGCTCGAAGGGGCGACCGCGGCCTCGCTGATGTGCTGGTACGCCACGGCGGCGGCCCGCTCGCCGCGGAAGGGCGCCCGACCGGTGAGGAGCTCGAACAGGATGACGCCGGTCGAGTACAGGTCGGTGCGGGCGTCGACGGTCTCACCACGGGCCTGCTCGGGCGAGAAGTACTGCGCGGTGCCGAGCACCGCCCCGGTCTCGGCGACGGTCGCGGAGTTGTCGGACACGGCGCGGGCGATGCCGAAATCCATCACCTTCACCTGGCCGTTCTGCGTGACCATGATGTTGCCCGGCTTGATGTCGCGGTGCACGAGCAGCGCGCGGTGGCTGTATTCGAGCGCGGTGAGCACCTGCGCGGTGATGCGCACCGCCTCCTTCGGCTCGAGCGGCCCGTCGGAGATGATGTCCTTGAGCAGCCTGCCGTCGACGTACTCCATGACGATGTAAGGCACCTGGCGCTCGACGCCGTCGGGGGCGGTGACGGTCTCCTCGCCGGCATCGAAGACGCGGACGATCGTCGGATGCGCCATCCGCGCGGCCTTCTGCGCCTCCTCGCGGAACATGAGCCTGAACTTCGGATCTGTCGCGAGCGACGGCTTCAACAGCTTGATCGCGACCTTGCGCCCGAGTCGAGTGTCGATGCCGATATGCACGTCGGCCATGCCGCCCCGACCGATCAGGTCGCCCAACTGGTACCGGCCGGCGAGCAGGCGGGTGCCATCGGTCACGGGTCGGTCTCCAGGGTGCGCGGGTATGTCTGGCCGGAGTCTACCGGGGTGCGTCTGAGCCATCGTCAGCGGGCCATCGTCAGGGGGTGGGGAAGGTGATCGTCAGGGCCTCGGAGGTGGGAGAGGCGATTCCCGAGCACTCGACGAGGTAGCTCACCGTGGCGCTGCCGGAATCGGCCGGTCCGCCGGGGAGCGTCAGCGTGAACCCCGTCGTGGTCGCCGGGGCGGGGTTCGGGATGTCGACGGTGCCTCCGTTCGCTGTGACCCGCACGGCGGTGAGTGATGTGCCCGCCGGGCATCCGGTGTAGGCGGGAATGAGGATGTCGACCTCGTCGCCTCCGAGGTACGGCGGTGTGGTGCTCGCTGTCAGCGCGCCGGGCTGGCTCGGTGGCGGCACGTCGGTGTACACGGTGAGCGTGATGGTCGTGCCCTTCGCCACGGTGCCGCGGGGGCTGACCTGGTAGACCCGTCCCACCTGGTCGCCGGAGGGTGCCGCGTTGCCGTCGACGAAGCTCGCGTCGAGTTCGCGTTCCTGCAGGTAGGCGGTGGCTTCGGCCTCGTTGAGTCCGACGAGCTCCGAGCCGTCGCCGAGGTCGACGCTGTCGTCCACGGTGGGGCTTGGCGTGGAGCTGGGCGTGATGGAGGGCGTCGCGCTGACGGTCGGACTCGGCGAGGTCTCGGTCTCCGGGGCGTTGCCCGAGGTCGCCAGGAAGACGATGCCACCGACCACGATGATCAGCAGAACGGCGATGAGGATGATGAGCGGCCAGGTCCACGGGCTGCGGCCGGTCGTCTCGACCGGCGCGGTGGGAGGGGGCAGTTGCCCGCCGGGGGTCGGAGCGGCCGCGAGCAGCTGGGTGGCCTGCGTGGGCGGGGCCGCGAGCGTGGGGGCGAGAAGGGTGGCCGCGGTGATCGGGCCGCCGGCGATGGCCGGTACGGATGCCGCGGCGCCCGCGACATCCCCCCTCCGCAGCGCCTGCGCGGCACGGGCCAGGTGAGCGGCGGTCGCGGGACGATCCGACGGCTTCTTGGCGATGGAGGCGTAGACCAGGTTGCGCACCGGCTCGGAGACGGTCACCGGCAGGTCGGGCGGTGCCTCGTTGATCTGCGCCATCGCTATCGCGACCTGCGACTCGCCTGTGAACGGCCGGCGGCCGGCGAGTGCCTCGTAGGCGACGATGCCGAGCGAATAGATGTCGGTGGTGGGCGACGCCGACTGTCCGCTGGCCTGCTCGGGCGAGAGGTACTGCACGGTGCCCATCACCTGCCCGGTGGCGGTCAGCGGCACCTGGTCGGCGATGCGCGCGATGCCGAAGTCGGTGATCTTGACGCGACCCTCGGGGGTGATGAGCAGGTTGCCCGGCTTGATGTCGCGGTGCACGAGGCCGGCCGAATGCGCGGCGTGCAGGGCGGACGCGGTCTGCGCCACGATGTCGAGCACACGATCAGTCGCGAGCACGCGCTCCCGCTCGAGGATGGTGGACAGCGCCTCGCCCGGCACGAGCTCCATCACGAGGTAGGCGCTGCCCTCCTCCTCGCCGTAGTCGAAGACGTTGGCGATGCCTTCGTGGTTGACCAGCGCGGCGTGGCGGGCTTCTGCGCGGAAGCGCTCGAGGAAGCCGGGGTCGCCGAGGTACTCGTCTTTGAGGATCTTGATGGCGACGGTGCGTCCGATCACGAGGTCGGTCGCCTGCCACACCTCGCCCATGCCGCCGATGGCGACTCTGCTGGACAGCTGGTATCGACCACCGAAAGTGAGGCCACTCGTGGGTCTCATGGGTTCAGCACCGCCTCTATGACTCGTCTCGCGATGGGAGCGGCGACCTGGTTGCCGAATCCCTGACCGTTCTCGACCACCACCGCCACCGCGACCTCCGGGTCTTCGGCGGGGGCGAAACCGGTGAACCACAGGGTGTTCGCGGCCCCGTCGTTCTGCGCTGTTCCAGTCTTACCGGCCACCTCGACCCCGCTTATTCTTGCATTACTGGCGGCGCCGTTGCTCACGTTGGCGACCATGAGTCGGCTCATCGTCGAGGCGGTGTCCTCGCTGATCGGGGCGTTCACCTCGGTGGCCTCGAAGGGCTGCAGCACGGTGAGATCGGGTGCGGTGATCGTATCGACGAGGGTGGGCGCCATCCGTCGTCCCTCGTTCGCGATGGTGGCCGAGACCATCGCGATCTGCAGAGGGGTCACGCGCACGCTGGCTTGGCCGAAGGCCGAGAGCATGAGGGTGGGCTCGTCGAGGTCGGTCGGGTAGTCGCTCGGAGTCACGCCCTGCGGAATGGCCAGATCCTCACCGAAGCCGAACGCCTCGGAGTACTCGCCGATCTCGTCTGCCCCGAGGGTCTGGCCGATCTGGGCGAACGGGATGTTGCAGCTCAGGCGCAGGGCGGTCGCGAGCGACACCGTCGCCTCCCCACCGCACTGGCCGTCTGCCGCGTTGCTGATCGTGTTCGAACTCAACGGGAGCTGCAGGGTCGGCGGGTTCGGGATCTCGGTCTCGGCGGTGTAGGCCCCGCTGTCGATCGCGGCCGACGCCGTGATGAGCTTGAACACCGAGCCCGGCGCGTAGAGGTCTCCGCCGATGGCCCGGTTCAGCAGCGGCCTGGCGGGATCGTCGATGAGCGAGTCATAGGCCTCGATGACCGATCCGGTGTCGTGCACGGCGAGCACGTTCGGGTCGTACGCGGCTTTCGACACCATCGCGAGGATGCGCCCCGTCGACGGTTCGATCGCCACGACCGCGCCGGCGTTGTCGCCGAGGCCGTCCCACGCCGCCTGCTGCACCGCCGGGTCGATGGTGAGTTCGACGGCTGCGCCTTTCGGATCCTGACCGGTGATGATCGCGTTCAACTGGCCGAAGAACTGGTTGTTGGCGGTGCCGCTCAGCGAGTCGTTCAACGCGCCCTCGACCCCGGTGGTTCCCTGATTCAAGGTGAAGTAGCCGGTCACCGCCGAATACAGCGGACCGCCTGCGTACTGCCTCTGGAAGAGGTACTCGTCGTCGGAGGGCACCGACGACGCGACGGGGGTTCCGTCGACGAGGATGGGTCCCCGCTCGGCGGAGTAGCTCGCGAGCAGTGTTCGCGTATTGCGCCCGTCAAGGCGCAGGGCGTCCGCCTGGAACACCGTCACGATGGAACTCGACACGAAGAGCGCGACGAACATGAGCACGACGACCGTGCTCACCCTGGTGAGTTCGCGGTTCACGGCTCGACCCCCTGGCGCGGGCTCGACCGCACGGTGTCGGACAGGCGCAGCAGGAGGGCCGCGATGATCCAGTTGGCCACGAGCGACGAGCCCCCGGCCGCGAGGAAGGGGGTCGTGAGTCCGGTGAGCGGGATGACCCGGGTGATGCCGCCGATCACGATGAAGACCTGGAGGGCGATCGCGAAGGAGAGTCCTACGCCGAGCAGGCGGCCGAAGTCATCCTGTCCGGCGAATCCGATGCGGAACCCGCGCGAGACGAACACGAGATAGAGCGCGAGGAGGACGAACAGTCCGGCGAGCCCCAGTTCTTCTCCGAGGCTCGCGACGATGAAGTCGCTCTCGGCGAAGGGCACGATGTCGGGGCGCCCCTGACCGAGGCCCGTGCCGATGATGCCCCCGCCGGCGATGCCGAACAGGCCCTGAACGATCTGGTAGCTGCCACCGGGCTGTTCGTAGACCGAGTTGCTGAAGGCATCCAGCCAGCCGTTGAACCTGCTCGCGACGTAGCCGAGCAGCCGGCTGGCGGCGAGGGCCCCGCCGAGGAAGAGCGCGAGACCCAGCAGCACCCAGCTCAGTCGGCCGGTCGCCACGTAGATCATCACGAGGAACAGCCCGAAGTACAGCAGAGAGGTGCCGAGGTCGCGCTGGAAGACGAGCACGGCCATCGCCGCGAGCCAAATGATGAGGATGGGCCCGAGGTCGCGCACCCGGGGGAAGCGCATGCCGAGGATCTTCCTGCCGACGAGCGAGAGGCTGTCCCTCGCGGTCACGAGGTAGCCGGCGAAGAACACCGCGAGCGCGATCTTCGCGAGCTCTCCGGGCTGGAACGAGAGGGGCACGCTGCCGTCGGGGCGCTGCGGGCCGATTCCGATCCACACCTGGGCACCGTTGATCTCCCGACCGATGCCGGGAACGAGCGGCAGGAGCAGCAGTCCGACGCCGAGGAACATCGCGATGTAGCGATAGCGCTGCAGCACCCGGTGGTTGCGGATGACGACGAGCACCGCCAGCGCCGCGGCCATCGCGATCGCGGTCCACGCCATCTGACGGATGCCCGCGGCCTCCCAGCCGAGTCGCCCCTCCGCCAGGTCGATGCGGTAGATCATCGCCACGCCGATGCCGTTGAGGAGGGTCGCGATCGGAAGGATGAACGGATCGGCCTCAGCCGCCACGAACCGGAGCGCGATGTGGGTCGCGATCGCCAGCGCGGCCAGTCCTGCGGCGAGGGTGAAGATCTGGTTGTCGAGTCTGCCGAGGGCGCCGAGCTGCACGAGCGCGATGGCGAAGGCGTTGATGGCGCAGGCGATGATGAGCAGCAGGAGCTCGAGGTTGCGCATCTTCGCCGGCACCCTGAGCCGCAGCCGGATGGTGTCGGTGAAGGTCGACCGGGCACCGGCGGACTGCACCGGGGCCGCGGTCTGCAGATCAGCGCTCACCGGCCTCGGCCAATCTCTCGATGATCTCGGTCGCGTCGGCGAGCGAATCGGCGCTGATCGTGTCTTCCACGCTCTCGCGCGTGTATTCCGGGAGGCTGTCGAGGGTGATGCTGGTCTGCTGGTAGACGCTCGACAGCGAGATCGGCCCGAGGTCGGCCTGCACGCCCTGGTAGATCGCGACGGTCGAGCCGTTGGCGCCGACGAAGTAGTGCCCCTGCGTCCACTGGTACGCGACGAGGGCGGCCGCGACCACGGCGAGGGCGATGATGCCGATGCCCACGAGCCAGGTGATGCGACGGTTGCGCGCCCGCCGACGGTCTTCGAGGATCAGTTCGTCGAGGTACTCCTCGGACTCCGGCTCGAAGTGCGCATCGTCGGGCGGCGACGGACGCAGCGGGTGCAGCAGGAGGGTCGGCAGCCGCAACGGTCGGCGGCTGGGCCCGGGTTCGAACGAGAGCGGGGACGCGGCGGATCCGACGAGGATCGGGCGTTCGGCGGCGGAGTGAGCCGCGGCATCCACGTCGACGACCACCACGGTCACGTTGTCGGGGGCGCCCTGGTCGAGGCTCTCCTTCACCAGACGGTTCGCCGCGTCATCCGCGTCTGTCACCGACTCGAGCACCGCGGAGATCTTCTCGTCGGAGACGTAGCTGCTCAGGCCGTCGGAGCAGAGCATCCAGCGGTCGCCGGCGCGGGTCTGCAACACGGTCGTGTCGATCTCGGGGGAGGCGTCGACGTCGCCGAGCACCCGCATGAGCACGGAGCGCCGCGGATGCACCGCGGCCTCTTCCTGGGTGATCCGCCCGGAATCGACGAGCCGCTGCACGAAGGTGTGATCCGCCGTGATCTGCGAGAGTTCGCCGTCACGGAGCAGGTAGATGCGCGAGTCGCCGATGTGCGCGAGAGCGATGTCGCCGCCGACCCGGATGATCGCACTCACCGTCGTGCCCATGCCCGTGAGTTCCTGGTGCTCGAAGACGGTCTCGGCCAGGAGGGAGTTCGCCGCCAGGAGCGCGGTCTGCAGGGCGAAGAGAGCGTCTTGGGCCGAGGCGTACTCGCGATCGGTCTCCATGATGCGTTTGATGGCCATCGACGAGGCCACATCGCCCCCGGCGTGCCCACCCATGCCGTCGGCGACGACGAAGAGGTGCTCGCCCGCGTAGCCGGAATCCTGGTTGTTGGCGCGGATCTTGCCGACATGCGAAGCTGCGGAGCTTCTGCCCGTGGTCGCCACCGGTTACCGCCGCAGCTCGAAGCTCGTCGTGCCGATCTTGATCGGCGCGCCCAGCGGCACCTGGGTCGGTACGACGACCCGCACCCCGTCGAGGTAGGTGCCGTTGGTCGAATCGAGATCCTGGATGACCCACGAGTCGTTGAGCAGCATGAGCCGGGCGTGGTGCGTGGAGGTGTAATCGTCGCGGATGACCAGCCCGCTCTCGCCCGACCGGCCGATCGTCAGCGGCTGGCCCCCGAGGGGCAGTTCGATGCCCGCCTTCGGGCCGGAGGTGATGACCAGTCGACTCGCCGAGGTGACCGTCGCGGCGGGGGCCGAACTGCCAGGGGGCGGGCTCGCGGGAGACGGACGGTACGGGGCGGGCGACCCCGAACCTGCGAAGGCGGGGGTCGGCGCCGGGGCCTGTGCGGCGACCGGGAACGGCGAGGCCGCGGCATCCGGAGCCGGCGTCTTGCGTGCACGCCCTCCGAACAGGTCGCTGCGCAGGGCGTAGACCACGGCGAACACGAAGGCCCAGAGAACGGCCAGGAAGACCAGTCTCAGAATGAGGAGCGTCAGCTCACTCAACGGCCGTTGCCTCGCTCACGGTCGACGCCGGAGTTCCGTTCGACCCGCAGGTCGGAGAACTGATCGACATCGGCGGACTGAGCGAGCACTCGAAAGACAATACGGGTTCTGCCGATCGTGATCACCGAGTCGGGGAGCAGTGGAGCGCTCGACAGAGGTGCGCCGTTGAGCTGGGAGCCGTTGGTCGAGCCGAGGTCGTTGGCCTGGGCACGCTTGCCGTCCCACAGCACCTCGACGTGCTTGCGGGAGATGCCGGTGTCGTCGACGGTGATGTCGGCGTCGCTGCCACGCCCAATGATCGTGCGGGATCGGAGGATCGGATGACGTCTGCCCGCGACATCCAGCACCGGGGTCCAGGAGACCTCGCCCTTCAGGTTCGAGGAGTCGATGCGGATGATGCCCTCACTGAGGGTCGGGTCTTCTTTCAGTCTGATGTCGATGCCGCCGGCGAACTGATAGCCCTGCGCGGTCGCATGGGTCTGTACCAGACCGGTGAGTTCGTCGAGGAGGGTCGGGCCCATGGCTGAGATGCGGATGTAGTCGGTGCGCCCGAGTCGCACGACGAAGGTGTTGGGTACGAGGATGCGATCGCGGCTCATGACGGCGGCTTTCGTGTCGAGCTCGCGGCGCAGGGCGCTCGTGATCTCGATCGGGGCCAGACCGCTTCGGAAGGTCTTCGCGAATGCGCCGTTGACGACGCGTTCCAGCCCTCGCTCGAAGTTGTCCAACAGGCCCACGGTTCCTCGTTCCCCTCGGTGCAGGTGCTTCGTATGTTAGCCGTCCGGCCCTGAATGGGCCTCGGCGACCAGGGGCGGCCGGACATCCGATGGAGGCTCCGGGGTGTGGAACCGATTTCCGAGGGTTGACGTGTACCCCGTTCGGCGCAATACCATGGGCTCGCAGCATCCCCCCCGACCGCACCGCTGCTTCTGTGGCCCGCCGTCCCCACGGCGTCTCCCACGGCGCGGAGCCCGACCTGCCTCCCCCCAGCAGATTGATTACCCGATGACCCGACTCGCCGTCCTGCCCGCCCTCCGATCGCGCGGTGCCGCCGCCGCCATTGCCGCCGGAGGGATCGCGGTCGCCGCTCTCGCCGTGCCGATGTCGGCGTCGGCCACGACCGCGCCCACCTGCGAGGAGTCCGCCGTCTCGGCCGACTACCTCGGTCTGGGCGTCTTCAGCGCGTCCGCCGAGGCGCACTGCGAGGTCAACATCTCATCGTTCGTCTTCGACGACCCGGAGTTCTCTCCGGACCCCGAGGACGACATCTACGGGTACTCGCAGACCGAGTTCGCCACGGTGCGCGTGACACTCGGAACAACACCCGCCGAGTTCTCCGTGCCGATCCCCGAGTGCGACGTCTTCCAGGCGGATCTCTACATCGGCGAGCCGCGCGAGGCCCTCGCCGACGGCGACCTCGAGCCGGACTTCATCGCGGGCGACGTCGACTATGCCGGCGACTGCCCCGGCGACGGCGGCACCGAGGAGCCGAGCCCCACGCCATCGAACCCCCCGGTGAGCGGAAGCCCGATCCCTGAGCCGTCCATCTCGCCGACCACAGAGCCGACGCCGAGCGTGCCGCTGCCGAGCGAACCCGCCGCGGGCACCCCGTCTCCCACCACGGCCCCGACCGCCGCATCACCCGCTGCGGTCGCGCCGTCGGCGGTCGCGCCGACCGCGACAGCCGCCCCGGCCCTCGCCGAGACCGGAGCGGACAGTCGGATGATCGGGGCGGGTGTCGTCTCGGCGGCAGCGCTCCTCGCGGCCGGCCTCATCCTGCTGATCCTGCGCCGCCGCCGCGGTGCTCACTGACCTCGGCCCCGGGCGCCTTTCCCCGGCGCCCGGGGGCCGGATCAGCGTCGGCTGCTGTGCTACTGTCGCTGAGTCTGCGCGAGTGGCGAAATTGGCAGACGCGCACGGTTCAGGTCCGTGTGCCCGTGAGGGCATGGGGGTTCAAGTCCCCCCTCGCGCACCAGGGTGAGTTCGATCTTCGAGCGCACCGAGTTCAGCTTTTGGCTGACGAAGGCCGACACGGCGAGAAATCCCGGCCGGTCTTCGGTCATTTCTGACCCAGATCGCCGCTCAGGGAGTTCGGTGGAATGGTTCCATCCGATTTTTGGCCCGCAAACGCGAAAAGCCCTGCTTGTGGGCAGGGCTGATCGACTCGTGATGCTTGTGAATTGTGGGTGGTGCGCTTCGTGAGCGTGCGACGCGGCTTGTCGCCGAGGCCAGGAGGCGCGATTCGGATTTGTCGTTGAATGCGGCGGTGATCCGGATCGGGCAGCGTGTCGGGGCGAATTCCGACACGCTGCGGGGCTGGTGCAAGCAGGCTGCGATTGACGCGGGCGAACGTCAACCCGGGTGTCGCTTAGTCGACTACTTCCTTACCCCTTTTGTGGCCCGATCGCTTTTTCGCTCGCTTCCTGGGCGGCGGATGCCAGATATTCTCGCGCCCGCGGCGTTCCTGCAGGGCCGATGCTCGGATGTCAGTCGGGCTCGAGGCCAACCTCGGGGACGCTCTGGGTTCTCTCACCGAAACGACCGTCGATTTCCCTGAGCTGGCCTGCCGAGGATACGGCCGGGCTCCGTCTCTTCTGCGGGGCCATCCGCTCAACCTCCTCACGGTTTGGGCTATCGAACGCCGACTGCATGGCGTTCGCTCCTTCTGGTGTAATGCCAAATCTCGCAGCCACCGATCGCCAGGTCCCCGTAACCTTCTCGACTTCGCGGATGATCTGTAAAGTCTGTGATTCGCTGACGCTGAAGGCGTCCGAGGAGCTCAGTAAGTTGCGTATGTCTCGATCGCTCGGATCGTCCGCATCCGAAATTGGTGTCGATGGCGCCGTTCCGTGTCGGTAGAACGGGTTGATATCGAAAGCCGGGGACAGCCGCCATCCATTTCGCTCGCGAAGTAGCCCGTGGTTCCTCATGTGGTCGTCGAAATTGTTCACGAGGAGCGTTACAGCGACTCGGCGAAGAAGTTCGCGGCCGTCGCGCTTCGGGTTTGAACTCACCAGCGCCATTGCGTGTGCGAGCTGTGTGTAGCTCGTGATCTCACCTTGCTGCTTCACGAGGAGGCTGTCAGCACTCAAGTACCCGATGCGTTGGCCGTCAGCGCGATCGAATCGCTCGATAACGAGTACCGACCGAGCCCCTAGACGGTGGAGTTCAAACCTCGGCACTGTGACTCCGGAGAGTCGGGCGAGTTCGAGCGCCGTCGCTTCCCATGCCATGGCGTCACCGAAATCATCATCGCTGGGCAGCTTCGCAATCGCGAGGGTGCCATCATCCATCTGCACTGTCGCTTTCGGTCGAGCGCCGCCCATGGGGCTTCCCGCGTCGAGGAGAGCAAGGAATCGACCGTCGACTTCCTCGTCGGCCTCGAACGCTCGTGCAGCCTCAACCAGATCAGGTAACTGGGGGAGTAGAGGGGCAGTCGACACCTGGGACACGTACATGCCGTCGGCAAGTACCCGAAGAGCGCCTTGACGTGTTCTGTCCGGCACCGCAGCCAAGACGTCCATCTCTGTGGCTCGGGTGTATCTGGTTCCGGAGAGACGCGCGGTTCGTTTGCGCTGAAACTCGATAAGGCGGCGGCCCCACGCGTCGGGCTGAGCGTCGGAGATGCCCCCAAGCATCGTTCTTGTACCGGAAGCCGTGAACCGACCCAACCCCAATCGAAGTTCTGGGCTGAGGTCGTAGGCGAGCGGGTTCCGCAGAAACGAATCGGTGTAGCGGAACTCGACTGTCTCGCGTCCAGGCGAGCCGATCGACTCGATCTCGCCGGCGGTCACCTCCGAACCGTCCGGCAGGACGACCGTGATAACGAGCTTCACGACCGGACCCTTGTGGGCAGACCGCGCTCTAATAGCGCCCGGCCCCGATCGTCGCCGGTCGGATCAGTCACTCGAACTACGGCTGCATCCAACCCCAGAGCCTCAAGGACGGCGAAGAGATTCTCGACCTTCACCGAACCAGACCCGGTCTCAATCGCGCGCAAAGTATCGCGGGTGATCCCTGCCCGCTGAGCCAGAAGGTCAGCTGTGATTCGGCTCGCCTTGCGCCACGCACTGACATGTGCACCCAACTCGGCAATGCGCCGATCGCGTACAGCGGAGGGCCGAGAAGCCATGAGATACCTTTCTAATGGCGATTGGAGTCGCCGCAAAACGGACTAATGAATAGTCTAGCCGTCATTATTCGCACACGGTAATAGCCGATACATGCGCGGACAGACTCCCAGCGGCAGATCATTCGACCGCAAAGTAGCGCGGACCAACCAGTAGTGCCCCGTAGCGTCGTGTAGCTCGCGGTGGCCGGCTCGTCGCTCCCGACGCGGTCACCGTGTGTTCCTTCGAGAAGTCTCTTACCTCCACTCGAAAGGCATCATCACGATGACCGCTCCACATAGTGGAGGGGCTCGCGGTGACAGCCAGGGCGCTGGCGTCCGGCCCATCGGGACGGTTCACCCTGCTGGCGGCGATCGCCGGCGTGCACGCGATGGCGTCGTCTCTGGAGCAGACCGACTGGCCGCGCGTCGTGCACCTCTACGACCGGCTGCTGGCGGTGTGGAACACCCCGGTGGTCGCGCTCAACCGCGCCGCCGCCGTGTCGTTCGCCGACGGTCCGGCCGCCGCCCTGCCACTCCTCGATGAGCTGGCGACCGATCCCCGGCTCGCCGACTATCCCTACTTACCCGCCACGCGCGCCGACATGCTGCGCCGCCTCGGCGACGCCGCAGGTGCGGCCCAGTCGTACCGGCGCGCGATGGAGTTCACGGCGAACGCCGCGGAGCGCGCCTTTCTGGAGCAGCGCCTGGCCGAGGTCGGCCGCGCGGCCGGCGTCGAGCCCGGGTACCACAAGCGATACTGAAGCCGCGCGAATCGGATCGTCCATAAGGCGCGGCGGAGAATCAGTGTGGGGATTGAGGTCGGGCCGTGGGTGTGGCTCCGTGACGGAAGAGGTAGACGGTGAACGACGACCGACCGCACAATCACGACCACCGTCACCACGGTCACGGTGGTCTGCCCGGCGGTAGCGAACTCGCTGAGAAGCTCGCGCTCGACGCGCTGGTGTTCCGGCCCGCCTTCGAGGACGCCAGCGGGTGGGTCGCCGAACTGAGCCGGGGTGACCCGCGCGTCATCCTCGATCTCGGCTGTGGGCCCGGCATAGGAGCCGTCCTGTTGGCTCGCCGATTCGAGCAGGCGCGGGTGGTGGCCGTGGACGCGTCCGCGGAGATGCTCGGTGCCATGGCGATCGCAACGGAGAAAGCGGGTCTCGCAGACCGCGTTCAGGGAGTGCTCGCCGATCTCGACGAGGAATGGCCCGATCTCCCCCTCGCGGATGTCGCGTGGGCCTCGTCGATGCTTCATGAATCCGCCGATCCAGCCGCCCTATCGGCCCGGGTGTGCCGGTCGCTCGCGCCCGGGGGGCTCCTGATGGTGATCGAGATGGACGGGCTCCCCACCTTTCTCCCCGACGGAGCGCCGGGTTCGCGCGTCGAGGCCCATGCCCGCGCGACGTTGCTCGCGGCGGGCTGGAACTCGCACCCGGACTGGAGTCGAACTCTCGACCTCGCCGGATTGGATGTCATCGCGCGGCGCGCGCTGAATCCCGAAGTTCCCGCGTCGACAGCCGAGATCGCCCGCTACGCGGAACGTCACCTCGGCGACGTCCGGGAGGC
>JBEANR010000210.1:0-17831 GCA_041165365.1 Actinomycetota bacterium
GGGCTGGAGTAGGTCCCAAGGGTTGGGCTGTTCGCCCATTAAAGCGGTACGCGAGCTGGGTTTAGAACGTCGTGAGACAGTTCGGTCCCTATCCTCTGCGCGCGCAGGAAATTTGAGAAGATCTATCCCTAGTACGAGAGGACCGGGATGGACGAACCTCTGGTGTGTCAGTTGTTCCGCCAGGAGCACCGCTGATTAGCTACGTTCGGAATGGATAACCGCTGAAAGCATCTAAGCGGGAAGCCAGCTTCAAGATGAGATTTCCATGACTTAGGTCGAGAGGCTCCCAGCTAGACTACTGGGTTGATAGGCGGGATGTGGAAGCGAGGACTAAAGACTCGTGGAGCTGACCCGTACTAATAAGCCGATAACTTGATAACACCTAAAATGCCTGTCCTTCGGGCAGCGCGGTGCTTGCGTCCACTTTGTGGTTCCTGATTTACGGTCGGGAGCCGCGCCGGCTTCGGTCCCTGAGCTTGTCGAAGGGTCCGACGCCGCCGCGCACGACACACATCAACAGTGTTTCGGCGGCCATAGCGAGAGGGAAACGCCCGGTCACATTCCGAACCCGGAAGCTAAGACTCTCTGCGCCGATGGTACTGCAAGGGGGACCTTGTGGGAGAGTAGGACACCGCCGGACTTCTTTGTACGATAGCCACCCTTCACGGGGTGGCTATCGTGCGTTAACCAACGGGCAATCCACCAGGAGACATCGTGAGCGATTCAGGCGACGGCGGTCGGAAGCCTGCCGGTAGGCACCCGGCCCGATCCGCGGCGCGGAGACCAGACCGAGACGGACCGCGGCGCGCGCAGCCGGGATCCGGTCACGATCGGTCGGCCGGCAATCCGTTCTCGAAGCGCCCGGAGCGAGGCGGTCGAGGCCTGGAGCTGGAGGATCGCGACCCCTACGGCCTCAAGTCGGTGCGAGGGCGCCACGACGACCCCGAGATCCCCGCTGACGTCGTCCCGGGCGACCTCGACCGCGTCGCACGCACCCAGCTCAAGACTCTGAGCAAGGAGAACGCCGACGAGGTTGCTCGTCACCTCGCCATGGCGGCCAGACTGATCGTGGACGATCCCGCGCTCGCTCACCGGCACGCAGTCTCGGCGGCTCGTCGTGCCGGGCGCATCGCCGTCGTGCGCGAGACGCTGGCGATCACGGCCTACTCCACGGGTGACTTCGCGCTGGCACTCCGCGAACTGCGCACTTATCGGCGCATCTCGGGTCGCGACGATCAGCTCCCGATGATGGTCGACAGTGAGAGGGGTCTGGGTCGGCCCGAGAAGGCGCTCGAACTCGGTCGGTCCGTGCCGCGGACATCCCTGCCCGTCGACGTGCAGGTGGAGCTCGCGATCGCGATGTCCGGGGCGCGCGTCGACCTCGGTCAGGCGGATGCCGCGCTGACGGAACTGCAGATCCCGCAACTCGACCCCGACACCGCGTTCGCGTACAGCCCGTCGCTCTTCGACGCCTATGCCGCGGTGCTCGACGAGCTCGGACGGGACGACGAGGCCGAGCAGTGGTGGCTGCGCGCCGAACGCGCGGCCAGGGCTCTCGACGGGAACACCGACGGTGACGATGTCGTGGAGATCATCGAGGAGGAGATGACACCGAGCGACGACGAGCCCTTCGTTCAGCACGACCGGGGCGGGGATCAGATCGTGCAGCACGACGTGGACGGCGACCCGACGTGATCGGCACCCCGCTCGACGGAGTCGACGCGGTCTTCGCCGACCTCGACGGCGTGGTGTACGCGGGCCATCAGGCGATCCCGCACGCGGTCGCGAGCATCAATCGCGCTGCCGAGACGCTCCGCATCGGGTACATCACCAACAACGCCTCGCGCACATCGGCCTCCGTCGCCGAGCAGTTGAGCGGGTACGGGCTGTCGGTGGTCGCCGAGGATGTCGTCACCTCACCCCAGGCCGCGGCCACACTCCTCGCCGGGCTGGTGCCGGCCGGCTCGACGATCCTCGTCGTCGGCGGGGAGGGTCTGACCTCCGAGGTCGAACGCGCGGGATTCCGCCCGACCTCGAGTGCCGACGATCATCCGGCCGCGGTCATCCAGGGCTTCCACCCGTCAGTGGGCTGGATGCACCTGGCCGAGGCGACCTACGCTCTCGCCACCGGCATCCCGTGGGTGGCGACCAACACCGACTGGACCATCCCGCAATCACGGGGTATCGCGCCGGGCAACGGCACCCTCGTGGCTGCGGTGCACACCGCGGCGGGGCGCCTGCCCGTGGTGGCGGGCAAGCCGGAGGTCGCGATCTTCCACGAGGCGATGCGCCGGTTCTCGGCGACGCGACCGCTGTTCCTCGGCGACAGGCTCGACACGGACATCCTCGGGGCGCAGCGCGCGGGCATCCCGTCGGCTCTGGTGCTCACCGGCATCGACCGCGCCAAGCAGGTGCTCGCGGCGGATGCCTCCATGCGCCCGACCTATCTGCTCGACGACCTGCGGCAGCTGTTCGAGCCCTACCCTGCCGTGGGGGAGGTCACCGACGACGTCACGGGGGCCCGCTTCGTGACGGTGGGGAGCTCCGTCATCAGCATGACCGGCAACGTCGTGAGGGTCGAGCGGCCGGGAGCCCGCCGGATCGACATGCTGAGAGCGGGCGCCGCAGCGATCTGGGGATCAGGTCTGGCCATCTACGGTCTCGACGTCGCCCCCGAGCTGTACAGCCTGTGACGCCCGCTCAGCCCGGGATGCGTGTTCAGCACGCGTCCGGTGATTCGACCGCGCAGGGCTTCGAGTCGCGACTACCGTGACGGATATGGAATCGCAGCCGGCGCCCTCCTCGGGCTCAGATCCTGCCGGAGCGGAAGGCCCCGCCGTCGACGCCGACGCTCTCGTGTCGCGATTGCGGGTCATCGAGGATCAGCCGCTCGACAGTCGCGCCGACGCGTTCGGACGGGTGCACGACGCGCTGCGGTCCGCCCTCGAGGGCGGGGACTCGACGCACTCCCGTGGCTGACGGGCTCGGCTCGGACGCACCCGCACCCGCACCCGCGCACGAACCGCCACCGCACCGCCTCGACGTCGCCCTGGTCTTGCTCGGCCTCGCCCGGTCACGCACCCATGCCGCGCGCTTGATCGACGCCGGTGTCGTCACGGTCGACGGCGTCGGGGTGGTCAAGCCATCGCACCGCACCGAGCACACCGCGCGGATCGAGGTCGCGGGTGCCGACCACTATGTGAGCAGGGCCGCCCACAAGCTGGTCGCAGCCCTCGACGGCTTCGGTGTCGACGTCTCAGGGCGCTCGGCCCTCGACGTCGGTGCGTCGACCGGCGGGTTCACCCAGGTGCTGCTGGAGCGCGGCGCCGTGCAGGTGATCGCCGTCGATGTCGGACACGCTCAGCTCGCGCCATCCCTCAGATCCGACGACAGGGTGACGGTCGTGGAGGGCTTCAACGCCCGCGCCATGACGATCGCGTCGCTCGCCGACGCCGCCGGTGTGACGACCGACCTGCTGCGGGCTGTCGACCTCGTGGTCGCGGACCTCTCGTTCATCTCGCTGGGGATGGTGCTGCCGGCGGTCGCCATGACCGTCGGGCGGGACGCCGACATCATCGCGCTCGTGAAGCCGCAGTTCGAAGTGGGCCGGGGTGGTATCCGCGAGGGCGTCGTGCGTCGACCCGAACTCCGAACCGACGCCCTCAACGGCGTGCTGTGGGGAGCCTGGGATGTCGGGCTCCGCACCGTGGGCGTCATGCCCTCGCCGCTCGTCGGCACCAACGGCAATCACGAGTACCTCGTCCGGTTGAGCGGCGCGGCGGGGTCCAGCCCGTCGGAGTGGTCGGCGGTCGTCGACCGGATCACGGCCTGATCCGCTCCTCCCCAGCGACCCACCGGCCGCCGCTGAGCGCCGTGCCTCGGGCCGCAGCCGCGGAGGCGCCCGGCATCCGTCACAATGGGAGGGCGGGCAGCCTGACGCGCCCGCGAGACCCCGAGGAGTGACGCCGTGTCGCATCGCCACATCCTCGTGATCGCGCACACCGGGCGACCCGAGTCGCTCGCCGCCGCCGTCGAGGTGTGCCGACAGTTGGTCGCCGCCGGCGTGGTGCCCGTGCTCGGGGCGGGGGAGCAGGCGGACATCCTCGCGAGCGCCCCAGACCTCGGACCGCTCGAGGTGATGGGGGAGCACGTCGGTCTCGCCGAGCTCGTGATCGTGCTCGGCGGCGACGGCACGATCCTGCGCGCCGCAGAACTCGTGCGCGGGTCATCCGTTCCGCTGCTGGGCGTCAATCTTGGGCACGTGGGCTTCCTCGCCGAGTCGGAGCGCGACGATCTCGCCCACGCCGTGGGGCGGGCGCTCTCGCGGGACTACACGGTCGAAGAGCGCATGACCCTCGAGGTGAGCGTGATGGTCGACGCCGAGACGGTCTACACGACGTGGGCCCTCAACGAGGCGACCGTCGAGAAGGCGTCGCGGGAGCGCATGATCGAGGTCGTGATCGAAGTCGACGGGCGGCCCCTGTCGTCGTTCGGGTGCGACGGTGTGGTCATGTCGACCCCGACGGGTTCGACGGCCTATGCGTTCTCGGCGGGAGGACCCGTGGTCTGGCCCGGGGTCGACGCGATGCTGCTCGTTCCCCTCAGCCCCCACGCGCTGTTCGCGAGACCGCTCGTGGTCGCACCCAGCTCGACGCTCGCCGTGGAGGTGCTGGATCGCACGCAGGGCACGGGAGTGCTCTGGTGCGACGGTCGCCGCACCCACGAGCTGGCCCGCGGCGCGCGCGTGCTCGTGCGCCGATCACCGGTTCCGGTGCGCCTGGCACGCCTCCACTCCGGTCCGTTCACCGACCGCCTCGTGCGCAAGTTCGCCCTGCCGACCACCGGATGGCGCGGGCCGCAGATCGACGGCGGGAGCGGGTCGGGCGGCGCCGGTGGGTCGGGCGGCGCGGATTTCTCGGGCGACGCCCGCGATGACACCGCCGGAGATCGCCTCCCGTGATCGGCGAGCTCACGATCTCGAACCTGGGGGTGATCGGCGACGCCGTGCTCCCCCTCGGACCCGGACTCACCGTTCTCACCGGCGAGACCGGCGCGGGCAAGACCATGGTCGTCTCGGCGCTGGGGCTGCTGCTGGGTGAACGTGCGGATCCGCAGGCGATCCGGTCGGGGGCGTCCACCGCGGTCGTCGAGGGCCGATGGACCATCGACGGCGACGGCGAGGTCGCGACCCGCGTGCGCGACGCCGGCGGCGAGGTCGACGACGGAGAACTGATCCTCGCCCGCTCCGTGTCGGCGGAGGGCCGCAGCCGCGCGGTGGTCGGTGGCCGGTCGACGCCCGTCGGCGTGCTCGCCGAGCTGGGCGAGAAGCTCGTCGTCGTGCACGGCCAGTCCGACCAGCTGCGCCTGCGCTCGGCCGTCGCCCAGCGGGAGGCCCTCGACAGGTTCGCGGGTGACGCACTGCACTCCACGCTCTCGGCCTATCAGGAGGCGTTCCACGGGTGGCAGGCCACCCACGCCGAGCTCGACCTCCTCGTGGCGGAACGCGACAGGCGTGCGCGCGAGGCCGACGGGCTGCGCGTCGCGATCGCGGAGATCGAGGAGGCCGCTCCGCGCAGCGGCGAGTTCGAGGAGCTCGGCGCTCGGGCCGAGAGACTCGCCAACCTCGAGGATCTGCGGCTCGCGGCATCCGCGGCTCACGAACACCTGGCATCGGAGGAGATCGGCGAGGCCCGCGACGTGATCGGTCACCTCGACGCCGCGCGTCGGCAGCTCGACCGGGTGGCGGGGCACGACGAGTCGCTCAGCCCCCTCGTCGAGCAACTGCAGGACCTGTCGTATCGCGCCGTCGACGTCTCCGGTCAGGTGGCGGCGTACCTGGGAGACCTGGACTCCGACACCTCGCGGGAACTCGACGCCGTGCAGGAGCGCCTCGCGATGCTGGGCACCCTGCAGCGCAAATACGGACCCAGCCTCGACGACGCCATCGACTACCTCGACACCGGCAGCGCTCGACTGCTCGAGCTGGCGGGCGACGGCGATCGGATCGAGTCGCTCACGGCGACCCTCGCGCAGGACGAAGCCGAGGTGATGCGGCTGGCCGACGTGCTCTCCGAGCTGCGGTCCGCCGCCGCCTCGACCCTCTCCGATCGGGTCACCGCCGAGCTCGCGAGCCTCGCCATGGGGGCGTCGGCGCTCACCGTCGAGGTCTCCCGGCGAGCCGAGTTCACGCTCGTCGGACGCGACCAGGCGGCCTTCCTGCTGCGGTCGCATGCTGGCGCGGAGCCGAGGGCGCTCGGGCGCGGCGCCTCGGGTGGAGAGCTGTCGCGTGTGATGCTCGCCATCGAGGTGGTCATCGCCGGAAGCGACCCCGTGCCGACGTTCATCTTCGACGAGGTCGACGCGGGGGTCGGTGGCGCGTCGGCCATCGAGGTGGGGCGCAGGCTCGCGACCCTCGCCCTGACCTCGCAGGTGATCGTGGTCACCCATCTCGCCCAGGTCGCCGCCTTCGCCGACAACCATCTGCGCGTGGCCAAAGACGAAGCCGGGGCGGTGACGGTCAGCAGCGTGGAGAGGCTCGACGGCGCCGACAGGACCGCCGAGATGGCACGGTTGCTCTCCGGCCTCCCCGACAGCGAGAGCGGACTCGCGCACGCTCGCGAACTGCTCGAACTGGCGCGCCCCACCTAGCCTGTGCGGCCCGTCGCGCTGATAGGTTAGAACCCCGTGGTGGATAAACAGGACACGGCCCAGGGGACGAGCACGACGAAGCACATCTTCGTGACGGGGGGTGTCGTCTCCTCGCTCGGTAAGGGCCTCACCGCCGCCAGTCTGGGCAATCTGCTTACCGCGCGCGGGGTGCGCGTCGTGATGCAGAAGCTCGACCCCTATCTCAATGTCGATCCGGGCACGATGAACCCCTTCCAGCACGGCGAGGTGTTCGTCACCGACGACGGAGCCGAGACCGATCTCGACATCGGTCACTACGAGCGCTTCCTCGACATCGATCTCGATCAGGCCGCCAACGTCACCACCGGTCAGATCTACTCCCGGGTGATCGAGCGGGAGCGCAAGGGCGAGTATCTCGGTGACACCGTGCAGGTCATCCCGCACATCACCGATGAGATCAAGCGTCGGATGCGACTGCAGGCGACCGAGGTCGACGGGCGGCGACCGGATGTCATCATCACCGAGATCGGCGGCACCGTCGGCGATATCGAGTCTCAGCCCTTCATCGAGTCCGCGCGCCAGGTGCGACACGAACTGGGCCGACAGAACGTCTTCTTCGTGCACGTCTCGCTTCTGCCGTACCTCGGTGCGTCCGGCGAGCAGAAGACGAAGCCCACGCAGCACTCCGTCGCGGCGCTCCGCTCGATCGGCATTCAGCCCGACGCTCTCGTGCTGAGGTCGGACCGGCCGGTCTCCGACGCGAACAAACGCAAGATCGCGCTGATGTGCGACGTGGACGAGGCGGCCGTCGTCAACGCCGTCGACGTGCCGAGCATCTACGACATCCCGACCATGCTGCACAACCAGGGACTCGACGCCTACATCATCGACCACTTCGGTCTCGAGACCGCCGAGGTCGACTGGTCGGGGTGGAGCGAGCTGATGGAGGCCGTGCATCACCCGAAGCACGAGGTCACCATCGGGCTCGTCGGCAAGTACATCGACCTGCCTGACGCCTACCTGTCGGTGACCGAGGCGCTGAAGGCCGGTGGCTTCGCCCACAACGCGAAGGTCACGCTGAAGTGGGTCGCCTCCGACGACTGCGAGACCCCGGAGGGCGCCCTCCGACAACTCGGCGACCTCGACGGCATCTGCGTGCCCGGCGGATTCGGCATCCGCGGGATCGAGGGCAAGCTCTCGGCGCTGCGCTTCGCGCGGGAGAACGGGCTGCCGGCCCTGGGGCTGTGCCTCGGCCTCCAGTGCATGGTGATCGAGTACGCCCGGTCGGTGACCGGACTGGTCGGCGCCTCCTCGTCAGAGTTCGACCCCGGTACGCCCTATCCCGTCATCGCCACCATGGCGGAACAGGTGGACATCATCGCCGACGGTGACCTCGGGGGCACCATGCGGCTGGGCCTGTACCCGGCCGATCTCGCGCCCGGATCGCTCGTGGCCGAACTGTACGGTGCGGATCGGGTGTCCGAGAGGCACCGCCACCGGTACGAGGTGAACAACCTCTACCGGGACAGGATCGCGGATGCCGGGCTGTCGTTCTCCGGCGTGTCACCCGACGGCGCGTTGGTCGAGTTCGTCGAGCTCGCGCGCGCCGTGCATCCGTTCTATGTCGGCACGCAGGCGCACCCGGAGCTGCGCTCGCGACCGAATCGTGCTCACCCGCTGTTCGCGGGCCTGGTGCGGGCAGCGCTCGACCGACAGCGATCGAGCCGGCTGTTCGAGGTCGCCGAGAGCGAGACGCAGACCGCGGGAGAAGCCGTCAGTGTCTGACGAGCCCGCTCTCGCCGACGACCTCCCTCTCGCGGACGACCTCGCCGAGCAGCACGTGGTCTCGAGCGAGAGGGTCTTCGAGGGTGCGGTGTGGGACATCCGGCGGGACGCGATCCGCTACGGCGCCGACACCATCGTGCGCGAGTACGTCGACCACACGGGAGCCGTCGCGGTGCTCGCCCTCGACGACCACGACCGCGTGATGCTCATCAAGCAGTACCGGCACCCCGTCGCGCGGCGCGACTGGGAGCTGCCCGCCGGGCTCCGCGACGAAGCGGGCGAGCATCCCCTGGTCACCGCGCAGCGGGAGCTCGCCGAGGAGGTCGATCTGCAGGCCGACCGCTGGCACGTGCTCAGCGACTTCTTCACCTCGCCGGGTGGCAGCAACGAGGGCTTGCGTATCTACCTCGCGCGGGGTCTCACGTCGACGGGCTCCGCGTTCGACCGCTCGCATGAGGAGGCCGACATCGAGACCCGCCTGGTGCCCCTCGACGAGGTCGTCGAAGCCGTGCTCGCGCGTTCCGTCGGCAACGCGATCCTCTCGATCGGTGTGCTGGCGGCCGTGGCATCGCGGGCGAGGGGATGGTCCACTCTCGGCGACCCCGAGTCCGAGTGGCCCGTGCTGCGCCGCGCGGGGGCGGACCCGAGTCCGTCACGGGGGTGACCGGGCGGTGACGGTGGAGGCGGCATCCGGCTCTCGCTCCGCCGTCACGCCGATCGAGCGCTCCGTCGAGCACTACCTGCGACACGTGACCATCGAGCGGGGACTCTCGGTCAACACCGTCGCCGCCTATCGCCGCGACCTCGGTGCCTACGCGCGCGCGCTCGCGGCTCGCGGGGTCACCGAGCCGTCGTCGATCGCCGCAGCGGATGTCGCGGCCTTCGTCGCGGGGCTGCGGTCGAGCACCGTGGGCGCCGCGTCTGGTGTCGACCCACCGGTGCATCGTCGGCTCTCCGCCTCCTCGGTGGCCCGGATGCTCTCCTCCGCGCGCGGGCTGCACAGATTCCTGCTCGACGAGGGGGTGGTCGAGACGGATGTCGCGGCCGATCAGTCACCCCCGAAGCTCGCGTCGAGGCTGCCGAAGGCGATCAGCATCGAGCAGATGGAGTCCGTGCTCGACGCCGCCTCCGGCGACGACACCCTCGCCCTGCGCGACCGCGCCCTGCTCGAGCTGCTGTACGCGACCGGTGCCCGCATCTCGGAGGCCGTCGACCTCAACGTCGACGACGTGATCGACGGCGACGTCGTGCGGCTGTTCGGCAAGGGGGGCAGGCAGCGCATCGTTCCGCTCGGCAGTTTCGCCCGGCGGGCGCTCGACGCGTACCTCGTGCGGGCGCGGCCCGAGCTGTCGCCGAGGGGTTCTTCCACCCCCGCGTTGTTTCTCGGGGTACGCGGTCACCGGGTCTCGCGGCAGAGCGCGTGGCTCATCATCCGGTCGCGGGCTCAGCAGGCGCACCTCGGGATCGAGATCTCGCCGCACACCTTCCGACACTCGTTCGCGACGCATCTGCTCGCCGGCGGAGCGGATGTGCGCGTGGTGCAGGAACTGCTCGGCCACGCGTCGGTCGCCACGACGCAGATCTACACCCTGGTCACCGCCGACACGTTGCGCGACATGTACACGACGGCGCACCCTCGGGCGCGGTGACCCCGCGTTGCGCACGAGGCGCGAGCCGCCCCGGAACTAGACTCGGTGCGGTCGGGGTGAGAGCAGGAGGAATGTCGGGATGACAGCGAAGAAGTCGAAGGACCAGGCCGTGCTCGACGGGCTCGAGAAGCCCGTAGTCGGTCCGACCGGACGACCGATCCGCGAGTTCCCCGTGCCGCCGGCCCTCAAGGGGCACGGCCCCGCCCGCATCATCTCGCTCTGCAACCAGAAGGGCGGCGTCGGCAAGACCACCACGACGATCAACCTCGGGGCGTCACTCGCCACCTACGGTCGCCGCGTGCTCGCCATCGACTTCGACCCTCAGGGCGCGCTCTCCGCGGGGCTGGGTATCTCGACGCACGACGGGCCCAACATCTACGACCTTCTGCTCGGTTCGGTGAAGGACGCCCACGACGCGATCCAGCACACCACCGTCGAGGGCCTCGACGTGATCCCCGCCAACATCGACCTCTCCGCCGCGGAGGTGCACCTCGTCAACGAGGTGGCCCGTGAGCAGATCCTCGCGCGGGTGCTGCGGCAGGTGGTCGACGAGTACGACGTCATCCTCATCGACTGCCAGCCGTCGCTCGGCATCCTCACCGTCAATGCGCTGACCGCGGCCCACGGGGTGCTCATCCCGCTCGAATGCGAGTTCTTCGCCCTGCGTGGGGTGGCCCTGCTCGTGGAGACGATCGAGAAGGTCAAGGACCGACTGAACCCGGCCCTCACCCTCGACGGCATCCTGCCGACGATGTTCGACTCGCGCACCCTGCACTCCCGCGAGGTGCTCGAGAGGGCTGTGGAGCGCTTCGGAGACCAGGTCTTCGACTCGGTGATCGGCCGCACCGTGAAGTTCCCCGATGCGAGCGTCGCGGCGAGCCCGATCCTCGAGTTCGCACCCGAGCACCCCGCCGCCACCGCCTATCTGCAGTTCGCGCGCGAGCTCGTGGCCCGTGGCGCCGTCGCCTGACGATCGGGTGGCCGCGGATGTCGCGCCCGCGACGAGTTCGGGGTTCTCGGTCACCCAGGAGGCGTTCAGCGGCCCCTTCGACCTGCTGCTCTCGCTGCTCGGCCGCCACGAGCTCGACATCACCGACATCTCGCTCAGTCGAGTCACCGACGGCTTCATCGCCTACCTCCGAACCCTGGACCAGGCGGATGAGCTCGACCAGGCGAGCGAGTTCCTCGTCGTGGCCGCGACTCTGCTCGACCTCAAGGTCGCCGGGCTGCTGCCGCAGGGTGAGCTCGTCGACGCCGAGGACGTCGCCCTGCTCGAGGCGCGCGATCTGCTGTTCGCCCGACTGCTGCAGTACAGGGCGTTCAAGGAGGCGTCGCAGTGGTTCGCCGAGGGTTTCGACGCCGAGGCGTCACGTCGGTTCCGGTCGGTGCGGCTCGAGGAGAAGTATCGGCAGCGCACCCCCGAACTGGTCTGGACCGTCACACTCGACGACTTCGCCGCTCTGGCCGTGCTCGCGTTCACCCCGCGGGAGATCCCGACCGTCGGGCTCGATCATCTGCATGCGCCCCTCGTCAGCATCCGGGAACAGGCCGCCCACGTCGTGGCGATGCTGCGCCGCGGCGAGCCCCTCACCTTCCGCGACCTGATCGTCGGTGCAGACCGCCGCGGGGTGATCGTCGCGCGATTTCTCGCGGTGCTCGAGCTCTATCGTGGCTCGGCGGTCGCCTTCGAGCAGGTCGAGCCGCTCGGCGAGCTCACGGTGCGCTGGACCGCGGAGGCATGGTCGGAGGACAGCCTCGCGAGTCTGGGGGCGGACTATGGCAACTGAGCAGGAGGTCGCCGAGCAGGAGGTCGCCGAGCCGCAGGTCTCCGGGGGAGCCTACGGGGTCGCCCTCGAGCGGCGTCTCGAGGCCGTCTTCATGGTGGCGGACGAGCCACAGTCGGTCGTGCACCTCGCCACCGCCCTCGAGACGCCGGTCGCCGACATCCGCTCGGCGATCGCCAGGCTCGTCGCAGACCTCGACGGGGTCGACGGCACCCCGCGGCGGGGGTTCGAGCTGCGGGAGGTCGCCGGCGGATGGCGCTTCTACGTGCGTGCGGAGTTCGATGCCGATGTGAGCCAGTTCGTGCTCGCGCAGAACCCGACCAGGCTGTCGCAGGCCGCCCTCGAGACCCTCGCGGTGATCGCCTACAAGCAGCCGATCAGCCGGGGTGCCATCGCGTCGATCCGTGCAGTGAACGTCGACTCGGTGGTGCGCACGCTGCTCGGACGCGGGCTCATCACCGAGGCCTACACCGATTCGGAGACCGGCGCCATCCACTACTCCACGACGGACCTGCTGCTCGTGCAACTGGGGATCAACTCGCTCGACGAGATGCCGCACCTCTCTCCACTGCTCGACGGCGGCCTCGGTGGAGCACTCCGGGACGGGCTCGACGACGGGGGCCGGACACCATGAGCGAGGCCGCACACGACGGGGTGAGGCTGCAGAAGCTCATGGCCGCAGCGGGCGTCGCCTCACGCCGGGTCTCAGAGGATCTCATCTCGGCCGGGCGGGTGGAGGTGAACGGCGACGTGGTGACCGAGCTCGGGCGCCGGGTGCAGGACTCCGATCTGGTGTCGGTGGACGGCGTCGCCATCCAACTCGACACCTCCCGCCGCTACATCATGTTGAACAAGCCGACGGGCATCGTGTCGTCACTGCAGGACGAACGGCGTCGCCCCGACCTGTCGCGGTTCGTGTCGCAGTTCGACGAGAGGCTGTTCAACGTGGGCAGACTCGACGCCCAGACCTCCGGACTGCTCATCCTCACCAACGACGGAGAGCTGGCCCACGTGCTCGCCCACCCGTCCTTCGGCGTGCTGAAGACCTACATCGCCAGGGTGGAGGGGCGGATGTCGCCCGCCGCCATCGGCAGACTGACCGCGGGGATCGACCTCGAAGACGGCCCCATCGCGGCGGACAAGGCGCGCATCCTCGACCAGAAGGGTGCCGAGACGATCGTGGAGATCACCCTGCACTCGGGTCGCAACCGGATCGTCCGCAGGATGCTCGAGCAGATCGGGCACCCGGTGATCGACCTCGTGCGCCGGCAGTTCGGACCCCTGCACCTCGGTTCGTTGCCGATCGGTGAGCTGCGCGACCTCACCAAGGCCGAGCTCGGACAGCTGCTCACGGTGTCGCGGGCGGCGACTGCGGCATCGCCGACCGGCGAACCTGAGCCCGCGCCTGAGCCTGCGTCCGAGCCCGAGAGACCTGCCTCGTGAGCGCGGCCAGACTCACCGGCCCCGTGCGCATTGTGGGAACGGGCCTCCTCGGAACCAGCATCGGCCTCGGGCTCCGCGCGAAGGGCGTCGAGGTGACGCTGAGCGACGTGTCGCCGTCGGTGCTCGCCCTCGCCGTCGACTACGGTGCGGGACGGGCATCCGCTCCCGATGAATCGCCTCAACTCGTCGTGGTGTGCGTGCCCCCCGATGTCACCGCGGCGGTGGTGGCGGCCGAGTTGTCGGCCTACCCGCAGGCGATCGTCACGGATGTCGCGAGCGTGAAGGTCGCCCCCCTGGAGCAGTTGTCGGCACTCGAGGCGGATCTCACGCGCTACGTCGGCTCGCATCCCCTCGCCGGCCGGGAGCGCGGGGGAGCCGTCGCCGGCCGCGCCGACCTCTTTCTCGGGCGCCCCTGGGTCGTCGCGGGGCACAGTGTGCTGTCTGCCCGGGCCACCTCGGTCGTCGACGACCTCGTGCTCGATCTCGGCGCGGTGCTCGTCGAGATGACTCCCCGAGCGCATGACGACGCCGTCGCGATCGTCTCTCACGCCCCCCAGCTGATCGCCACCCTGCTCGCCAAGCGGCTCCTCGACGCCGCGCCGTCGTCGGTCGCGCTGGCCGGGCAGGGACTGCGCGACATGACGAGGATCGCCGGGAGTGACGCCGAACTGTGGGTGCAGATCCTCGGGGCGAATGCGGCGTCGGTCGCGGGCATCCTGACGGCGTTCCGCGACGATCTCGACGAGGTGATCACGGCTCTGGATGCGCCGGGGGCGCCCGGGGCGCGGCGGGCGCTCGCCGAGACCATCGCGGCGGGCAACGCCGGTGTGCGCACCATCCCGGGCAAGCACGGCGGAGCGAATCGATTCCGGGTGCTGACGGTGATGGTCGATGACCGGCCCGGAGAGCTCGCCCGTCTGCTCACCGACATCGGAGACACCGGAGTGAACATGGAAGACCTCAGGCTCGAGCACTCACCGGGTGCCCAGATCGGCCTCGCCGAGATCGCCGTGCTCCCCGAGGTCGAGCAGCGTCTCGTCGACGAGCTCGCTGCACGAGGCTGGCGCATCGCGGGGGAGTCCCGGTGATCGTCGTCGCCATCGACGGGCCGGCCGGAAGCGGCAAGTCCAGTGTGAGCCGCGCAGCGGCCCGCAGCCTCGGCTTCGCCTACCAGGACACTGGCGCCGCGTACCGTGCGCTCGCGTGGTCGGCGCTCGAACGGGGTGTCGACACCGAGGACGCGGGTGCCGTCATCCGCGCGCTCGACTCATTCCAGTACGAGATCGGCACCGATCCGGACGACTACTTCGTGAGGGTCGGCGTGGCCGACGTCACCGACGCGATCCGCGAACCGCGCGTGACCGCGGTGGTGAGCCACATCGCGCGGGTGCCCGAGGTGCGGGCGTTCCTGGTGGCGCTGTTCCGCCGGGTGATCGCCGAGACCTCCCGCCCCGGCATCATCACCGAGGGCCGCGACATCACGACCGTCGTGACGCCCACCGCCGACATCCGCATCCTGCTGACGGCGACGGAGGAGGCCAGGATGTCGCGGCGCTCCTCCGAGGTCGCGGGGCAGTCAGCGGAAGTGACGGGCGCCCAGCTCAGGTCGCGCGACGCCCAGGACTCCCGCGTCATCGACTTCATGAACGCGGCGGAGGGTGTGACCGTGCTGGATTCGACGCAACTCGACCTCGAGCAGACGGTGGATGCCGTGGTCGCCCTGGTGCGCGGCGGAGTGGGGCCTGAGACCCCACCGGCCCGGTTGCGGGCGCGACCTGCCGGGTCAGGGTAGATCCGCGAACGTCCGGCGGGAGTTCGCGCGAGTGGTCGGTTGTGCACCTTCGTGAGCGCGCGACGGTGCCTTCCCGGCCAGTGGTGCGGGTGGGTGCACGGGGGAACGCACGCACGCACTCCCGTGCGCCGTCAGACGCATTCCTCCCGTGGCGCGCCGTCACGGTAGAATCGTGGAACCGCCGCCGCGCTGCGGCACCGGGCGCCTCCGCAGGGAGTCGAGTGCCCGTCATCCGGATCCCGTGTGCACCCGCCCGACCCAGCATGCATCGGGCGGACGAGCACCGCTCGATCCACGCAATCATCACGAGGACTTGCACCCATGGCCGATCACGACAGGTCCGACGACGAGAGATCGGCCGCGCGCGACGACTACCCCGAGTCGGACCCGCGCCTTGCCGACCGCATCACGACGCTCGACGAGAGCGACGCACTGCACCGGGCGAACGCGCTTCGCGCGGGCCTCGCGGACTATGAGCTCGACGCCGACGATCTCGAGGTGCTCGAGAACGAGATCGCGAGCGACGGCGCGCCCATCTATCTGCCGGCGCTGCCCGTGCTCGCGATCGTCGGGCGGCCCAACGTCGGCAAGTCCGCGCTCGTCAACCGCATCCTCGGCCGCCGCGAGGCCATCGTGCAGGACACCCCCGGCGTCACCCGCGACCGGGTGACCTACAAGGCGGACTGGGCCGACCGCCGCTTCTCGATCATCGACACCGGCGGGTGGGAGCCGGATGCCCGCGGCATCAACGCGTCCGTCGCCGCCCAGGCCGAAGTGGCCGTCGACCTCGCCGACGCCGTGCTCTTCGTCGTCGATGCGAACGTGGGTGCGACCTCGACCGACGAGCATGTGGTGCGGATGCTGCGCGCGACGAACCGCCCCGTCATCCTCGTGGCCAACAAGGTCGACGACGCTCGCCAGGAGCCGGAGGCAGCCGTGCTCTGGAGCCTCGGTCTCGGCGAGCCATGGCCGGTCTCGGCGCTGCACGGTCGCGGTGTGGCCGATCTGCTCGACCACATCCTCACGGTGCTGCCCGCGGTGTCGGCCGTGGCCAAGCAGGAGGTGGGGGGACCGCGTCGCGTCGCGATCCTCGGCCGCCCGAACGTGGGCAAGTCGAGCCTTCTCAACAAAGCCGTCGGGGAGGAGCGCGTCGTCGTCAACGACCTCGCGGGCACCACCCGCGACCCTGTCGACGAGCAGGTCGAGATCGCCGGCAAGGTGTGGCGGTTCGTCGACACCGCGGGCATCCGACGCCGGATGAACCTCGCCCAGGGCGCGGACTTCTACGCCTCGCTGCGCACGAGCGCCGCCCTCGAGAAGGCGGAGGTCGCGATCGTCGTGCTCGACGTGAGCGACGTGATCAGCGAGCAGGATGTGCGCATCATCGACCTCGTGCTCGAGTCGGGCCGGGCGCTCGTGCTGGCCTTCAACAAGTGGGACCTGCTCGATGACGAACGCCGCCGCTACCTCGAGCGCGAGATCGAACAGGACCTCGCGCACGTGTCGTGGGCTCCCAGGGTCAACATCTCCGCCCGTACAGGTCGGCATCTCGAGAAGCTCGTACCTGCGCTCGAGTTGGCGTTGCGGTCGTGGGATACCAGGATTCCGACCGGCAAGTTCAACGCGCTCGTCGCCGAGCTCGCGGCCGAGCATCCGCATCCCGTCCGCAGCGGGAAGCAGCCGCGGATCCTCTTCGGTACGCAGGCCGCGATCCGGCCGCCAACCTTCGTGCTGTTCACGACCGGGTTCCTCGACCCGGGGTACCGCCGGTTCATCACGCGGCGCCTGCGCGAGATCTTCGGCTTCGAGGGGAGCCCCATCAACGTGAACATGCGGGTCCGGGAGCGGCGAAAGCGCACGTAGCGGGCTTTCCCGGTCGGCGATCCGTGCTCGCCCGCCCCGCCACCTCCCATCCCGCCACCTCCCATCCCGCCACCTCCCATCCCGACAGTGCATGCTGGAGGGATGACCGAGCCTCCGCGTCCACCCCTGCTCCCCGAGCACCTCCGCGACCCGGGGGATGCGTGGGTGGAGGGGCCCGACGGCACGCGGCATTGGGGCAGGTTCGGGGCGTCCGGACTCCTCGTGTGGCATCGGGAGGCCGGCATCCTGTTGCAGCACCGGGTCTCATGGAGTCACCACGGCGGCACCTGGGGGCTGCCGGGTGGTGCGCGCAAGCAGGGTGAGTCGGCCGTGGATGCCGCCCTGCGTGAGGCCGCGGAGGAGGCGACAGTGCCGCGGGCGTTGCTGCGCGTGATCACGACGTCTGTGCTCGATCTCGGATTCTGGTCGTACACCACGGTGATCGTCGAATCGATGGAGCACTTCGAGCCGGTGATCGCCGACGCTGAGAGCCGGGAATTGCGCTGGGTGCCGGTCGTCGAGGTGGACGGGATGATGCTGCATCCGGCATTCGGCGAGGCCTGGCCGTCACTGCGCGGCTCGTTGGCCTGACGCCGATCGCGGCGATGGCGCCTGCCAGTCCTGCCGCACCCCGATCATGTCGGCCGAAAACTCAGGACAACCGCATTCCCCGCGCGGGATGTACGGGGATCAGCGGGTCGGCGGCGTACGGTTCTCCTGAGTTTCCGTGACTGCGCGAGGGTCGATGCGCAGACCGAGCCCGCGACGAGCAGTCACCGGTCGGCGCGCAGAAGGTCCGCCGCCTTCTCTCCGATGACGATCGACGGGGCGTTCGTGTGGCCGCGGATGATCGTCGGCATCACCGACGCGTCGGCCACGCGCAATCCG
>JBEANR010000211.1:0-11561 GCA_041165365.1 Actinomycetota bacterium
ACCCTCGACGCGGGAGCGAGTGGATACATCGGCAAGCTCGCCTCCTCAGACGAGATCGCCGCCGCCATCCGCAGGGTGTCGCAGAACGAACGGTACGTGGCGCCGGATCTCGCGGCGAAGCTGTTCCTCGAGAGGGGCGGCACCACGGCGACCTCGGCCATGCAGGATCTCACCGCCAGGGAGCGCGAGGTGCTCGCGCTCGTCGCGAGCGGCAACACCGACAAGGAGGTGGGGGTCGAGCTGGTCATCAGCATCCGTACGGTGCGTTCTCACCTCGACCACATCCGCACGAAGACCGGGGCGAGGCGCCGAGCCGATCTCACGCGCCTCGCCTACCAGGAAGGGCTCATCGCAGACCCTCACGACGCCTGATCGAGGCCGAGGGCAGCTCAGATCGCCGCCCCCGGCCCCGACCTAGCGTCGGTCCGATCTGGGCGCGACGTTGCCGATGATCGGAGCGGTCACCATGGTCTCCACGCCCCAGTGGTCTTCGATCTCGACGAGCCACGCCGGGGTGCGAGCGGTGCCGCTCGCGCCCCCGCCTGCGCCTCCGAGTCCGCCCATCGGCATCATCGGCATACCGAAGCCGGTTCTGCCCGCCCCGGATGCCGCGGCCGCCGCACCGGCGAACGGTGCGACGCCGGTGGCGCCCGACCCGACGGCCGGAGACGACGTGGCGATCATCGAGCCGGCGAGACCTGCCTCTCCGGCCAGGGCTCCGCCCCCGAAGGACGCGGGCGAGACGCCCCCTCCGCCGCCGCCTGCCAGCGCGCCGCCAGCACTGCCGCTCAGCCCGGAGGGCTCGAAACCTGTGCTGTCGAAGCCGGCGCCGTCCAAACCGGCGCCGTCGAAACCGGCGCCGTCGAAGCCAGCGCTGTCGAAGCCTGCGCCGTCGTAGACAGCATCGTCGAACCCGCCGGTGCCGAAGCCGCCACCAGACAGCGCCGGTTGAAAGGAGCCGAGGCCGCTTCCGCCCGACGAAGTGGACAAATAGGGGTTGCCCGCCGAGTCGAACGAGACGCCGTCGGGTGAGAACGCGTTCGCGGCGCTCGGATCGCCGAGGGCTGCGGCACCGGATCGGAAGCCGTCGCCCAGCAGGCCACCGTACGGGCGACGGGTGCTCGTAGACGAACCGGTCGGGGCGGACGCCGCGCCTGATGCGGGGGTGGGAGTCGACGCCGCAGCTGTCGGCGGCGTGCCGCCGGGTGCCGTGCCGGACGCTGTCGTGCCGGACGGTGCCGTGCCGGACGGTGTCGTGCCGGACGGTGTCGTGCCGGACGGTGTCGTGCCGGACGAGGTGGATCCGCCGGGTGTCGTGCCGGTTGGAGTTGTACCGGAGGGGCCGGATCCGCCCGATCCGCTGCCGGTGACCGGCGAACCCGCCGTGGCCGACGTGCCCGCCGCGCTCCCCGTCGACGGGGTGGCGGCCGGGAAACCGCCGGAACCGTTCCCGCCGGGCCCGGGTGCGGTGGCGGGCACACCGATCGACACGCCGCCGGGGGTCGCCACCCCGGTCATCCGGGCATCGACGCCCTTGAGGATGCCGGAGATGAGTTGTTCGTTGCGCACGTAGATCGTCGCGAGGTCGGTCGCCGTCTGCGCTAGTGGGGTGGCCATCAGCTCGCCTTCCCATCGATGCTGACAGAGGCGTCGATCGAGCCCGCGGGGTACATCGCGCACACCTGTGCGAGAGCCGATGCGCTCGAATACACCACCTCGCCGAGGTCGGTGGACATCGTGCCGATCACCCGGGTGGCCTCGATGAGCGAGCGCACCGACTCGGCGTAGAGCTCGGCGGAGTCGCCGGTCCAGGTCGGCTCGAGGCGGCGGAACTCCAGCTCGAGATCTGCGCCGCGTTCACCGAGGGTCATGCCGAGGCCGCTCCAGGCGTCGGCGATCTGATCGAGCAGCTCCGGCGTGCCCGCGTGCAGGTAGCCGAGGATGCTGGAGTCGTCGATCGTCGAGAAGTCGGTTCTCGCGATCGGAGCGACCGCTACGGGGGCTGCGGGGGTGTCCGTGGCCGTCACGTCGGAGGTCGTGGTGTCTGCCGCGGGTTCCGCGGTCGTGGCGTCCATCAGCTGAGCCTCCCCACGAGCGAGCCGTCGTCGATCGTGAACCGACTGAGGCCGTCTCTGCCGGCCGCGTCGGTGGTCTGATATCCCGCTGCCGCCTGACTGGCGACCTCGTCGCCGAACCAGTACAGGGTCTCGACCTGCTCGATCAGCTTGCGCACGTTCATCAGCGCGTTCAAGTGCACGTGCGCCAGCGATGCGGCCTCGGGGAACGCCCCGAAGAGGTTCATCGTGCCGGCCGAGCCGCTGATGTCGTTGAGGGTGTCCTGCAGCCGCTGGATCGCCATCGCCTGCGACTTGAGCGTCTCGGCGAAGTCTCGCAGTACATCGGGTTGCACGCTGTAGTTGCCTGCCCCGTTCATATCTACTCCTTTCATGCCACCGGGTGCCGAGCCACTGGCCAGGCACCCGGTGGGGTGGTGCGGATGACGGAAGCATCGCGTCCGTCCTGTCCGGCCTCACGCCATCGAGCCGGAGACCTTGCCGTCGGTACCCCTGGCCAACTCGCCGGCGTCGCCGATGCTGGCGGCGAACCTGTGCGCGGCATCGTGCACCTCGCCGATGAACCGCACGATCTTCGCCTCGCGCTCGCGGTAGGCGATCGCGCCGTCGGAGGGCGAATTCGTCCATTCGTTCACCTGGGTCGCCACGTTCTTCTGGGCGTCCTCGTGCATCCTGGTGAGCTCGGAGATGGCGCGGTTGATGTTGTCTTGGATGCCGGCGATGTCGACCTGGTTGATGGCGACGATGGATCCGTCATAGCTGGGCATGTCTTCTCTCTTCTCTCAGTTCTCGGATGGTCTCTGCGGTCGTATCGGATTCAGCGGATCGGCTGGATGTTGGAGACCTCGCTGCCCGAGCGGGAGACGCTCTCGCTCGAGGTGGTGTCACCGGCGGCGTAGTCGCGCGCCGCACCGGTGAGCCTGGACCCCATGTCGATCACGGTGGACTTCACGTCGACCGCCTTGGAGTCGAGGGCGGAACTGCCGGTGTTGATCGCCCCCGCGGTCTGACCCTCGTGGCGGGAGTTGAAGTCGTTGATGATCTCCTGCTCGAGTCGGTTGACCCGCTTGTGGAAGTCCTCGGCGAACTGGTCGAGCATCTGCACGGCCTTCTCCCCGGCGGGGATGTCGAACTTGTAGGAGCCTGGCTGGGCCATAGCGCCGTTCCTCTCTCTCGGGATGACTACTGCGGCCGAGAGGTTCTCGTCCGCTCTGTGCTATCGACGGTAGATTCGGCCGCTCGCGCCCGGCACAGCGCTCCTTCGTATCTTGGCGACGGCAGAAGTACCCACCGGGGTGACCGGTCCAGCGGTCGAGAGATGTCAAGGCCTCCCCGGATCGCCCACGAGACCTCACAGTCGCAGTGAGGCGGTGAACACCGCCGCAACGGAGGAGACAGCAATGTACTTTCACGTTCAACGACTGATCAGCGACATCGAGCAGGACGAGCCGGACCCCGCCGCGGCGAATGCCCTCCAGGAGGGACTCGGCGGACAGTTCGGCGAAATGCGCACGATGATGCAGTATCTGTTTCAGAGCATGAACTTCCGAGGCGCCGCGGCCAAACCGTATCGCGACCTCATCCAGGGGGTCGGCACCGAGGAGATCAGCCACGTCGAGCTCATCGGCACCACCATCTCTCGCCTTCTCGATGGTTCTCCCCGCTACCAGGGCAAGCCGGAGGACTCGCTGGACACTCCGGGGGCGGGCGGCGCCATCCCACTGAAGGTGGCTCTCGACGAAGGCAACATCCATCACTTCCTGGTCGGGGCTCAGGGCGCCATGCCCGTCGACGCCGCCGGGAATCCGTGGAGTGGTAGCTACGTCTACAACTCCGGCAACCTGGTGCTCGATCTGCTCTACAACCTCATGCTCGAGTCGACCGGTCGGCTGCAGAAGTGCCGTATCTACGAGATGACGGACAACAAGACCGCGAGGTCGACGATCGCCTACCTCATCGTGCGGGATCAGGCCCACGAGAACGCCTATGCGAAGTCACTCGAGACCCTCGGCGTCAACTGGAGGACCGCCCTCCCCATCCCGAAGACGAACGCCGAGAAGTTCCCCGAGGTCAAGAAGCTCGTCGACCTGGGCCTGCAGTCGAAGCAGTACACGTTCGATCTCGCAGGTGAGTCGGAAGCGGGAAAGATCTTCCAGGGGCTCTCACCGTCGAACGACGGCACCCGGCTCGACGCGAGCGAGCAGGCTCCTGAGGGGGTGCCCTCGGTCATCGCTCCAGAACGGTTCGAGGAGTTCGCTCCCGGATTGGACCCGGAACTGCTCGCGCTCATCCAGGCCACGGCGGACCTCGAGATGGCAGAGGTCTCGATGGATTGGGGGAAGACGTCGGGGTGACGTTCGCGCTCTTCCGTGAATCCGGACTGGAGAAGTCCATCGCTTGACGGGCGCGCTCGGGGGTCGATCCCCAGGTTTCATGACCGTCCGGCCCCCTCGTGTGCGGTGTCGGACGATGGCAGCCTCATCAAGCGCCGAGCGATCCTCAGCCAAGGCAGGTGGTGTGGCCAATGTGCGGCGAGAGAATGAAACCCCATGCGGATCCGCAGGAGCAGGGCCCCAGGCGGTGCCGTCAGCGGGCGGGACGAGATGCCCATGGTGATCCCGCGAACATAGGCGATGCGTCGTACCGGACCCAGGTGCAGCGAGAGGTCGACGTCATCGTGGAGTAGGGGGTCGCGGCGGTGAACCACATCCCTGATGTCCAGCCAGGCATCGCGGCGGAAGGCGCAATTCGATCCGAAGAGCGGTGTGTGCCCGAGCGCCAGAGTCATCGCGATGGAGAAGGCGCCCAGATACACGGTGGCTCCGACTCGCCGCACCGCTCGAGGCCCGTCGACGAAGCGGGCGCCACCGGTCACTGCACTGACGGTGGGCATCGCGCAGAACGCCGCGACGACATGCTCGACCCACTCCGGAGGCGGCACGCAGTCGGCGTCGAGACGCAGAATGATGTGGCCTGAGGCGGCATCGTATCCGGCCGCGGCCGCAGCCGGGATGCCTGGTGTGCGCTCGATGACGACGAGTGCTCCGAACCGGCGCGCGACGTCGATGCTGGCGTCCTCGCTGCCGTTGTCGACGACGACGATCTGGTCGGCCGATCGCGTCTGAGTCGTCAGAGCCGTCAGGCATCGCGCCAGGCTCGACGCGTCGTTCTTCACCGGGATCACCACCGAGACACGTTGGCGTTCATTCATGGCAGGCATCCCCGATGGCGTCGTAGCGGCAACGACACTACGGTGATCGAGGCGGAGCGGTGCCCCCCTTGACACGCGCGACGTGGAGCGGGCGCCGACTGATGCCCTACCGGGGCTCCCGCCAGGCGAGCTGCACCAGGCCGGGGGCGCTGCTGCGCCGAACGAGGGTGCCGCGACCGGGGATGCGGGGCGACATCCGCACCCCGGAGAAGACCGCACCTTCATCGGCGGTCCCCGACAGCAGAAGTCCTGCGCCGCCGGCGTCGGCCAGCTGGGGGAGGAGTCCACCGAACGACGATCGCCCGGCTCCGGCGCTCCGCCTGGTCACGATCACGTGCAGGCCCAGGTCGCGCGCCTGTGGCAGGAACTCCGCGAGCGTGGGTAACGGGTCGGACTGACCAGTGGCCACGAGGTCGTAGTCGTCGACGAGCACGAAGAGTTCCGGCCCCGTCCACCACGAGCGCTGCTTGAGTTCGGTCGGCGTGACATCCGGACCCGGGATGCGACCCTCGAGCGTCACCCGCACCCGATCGACCACCTCTCCTGCTTGCCGAGCCGAGCCGGCGAGGCCCACCAGGTGGGAGTCCGGCAGCTCTCCCAGGAGCCCCCGGCGGTAGTCGATGACCACGAGCTTCGCCTCGGAGGGACTCGCGAGGTCGGTCAACCGCAGAGCGAGCTCGCGCAGGAGCGCGGTCTTACCGCTGCCCTGGTCGCCGATCACCGTGAGGTGCGGTTCCGCCGCGAAGTCGAGCAGCAGCGCGCCCAGGTCGCGCTCCCCGATCCCGAGGGGCAGCAACAACGCGGAGGGCTGTGCACCGGACTGCTCCACCGCCGTGTCGAGGTCGGCTGTCGACACTGTGGCCGGAAGCATCCGCACGGGCGGGGCCGGCGACCCTCTCCATGCTCCGGAGACGCGTTCGACGGCGTCCTGCATCGCTGCGGCCGCGCCCTCGGGCCCGGTGGCGTCGTCGACGCGCGGCAGAGCGGTCAGCAGATGCAGCTTCTCGGCGTTCATCCCGCGGCCGGGCGCCCCCTCCGGGACGAGCGCCGCCGCCTTACGCCCGAACTCGGAGTCCAGAGGGTCGCCGAGCCTGAGCTCGACCCTGCTTCCGACCAGGTCCTTCACCTGCGGGCGGATCTCCATCCACCGCTGCGCGGTCATGACGACGTGCACCCCGTAGGTGAGACCGCGGGAGACGAGGGTCACCACCCTGTCGTAGAGGTCGGGGAAGTCGTCGCGCAGGGTGAGCCACCCGTCGACGACCAGGAAGACGTCGCCGAAGTCGCGGGCGCCGAGCCGCTCACCCGCCGCCCTCCTCCTGCGGAACTCGGCGATCGAGTCGATGCCCTCGTCGACGAAGAGCTGCTCGCGTTCGCCGACGGCCGCGACGACCTCGGCGACGAGGCGCGAGGCGCGATCGGTCTGCAGCCTGCCGGCGACTCCTCCGACGTGCGGCAGGCCGGTCAGCGGGGAGAGTGTCGCGCCCGCGAGGTCCAATCCGTAGACCTGCACCTCGCGCGGCGTGTGCGTGAGGGCCAGCGACAGCACGAGAGTGCGTACCCAGGTGCTCTTGCCGCTGCGGGGTCCGCCGACGACGGCGACGTGCCCCGCGGCTTCGGAGAGGTGCACCCACGAGAGGTCCTGCCGCTGCTGATAGGGGCGGTCGACGAGGGCGACGGGAACCGAGAGTTGACCGTTGCCCGCCCATCCGGCAGGGCACAGTCCTCGCTCCTCGGTCGCTGCGAGGGGTGGCAGCAGCGCGGAGAGCGCGGGCGCTTCGGTGAGCGGCGGCAGCCAGACCCGGTGCGCCGGCACACCGTGAGGCTCGAGGAGCTGCACGAGCACGTCGGTCACCGACTCGGCGAACGCATCGGCCGGCGTCTCCGAGAGAACACCGGCGCGCGCTACCTCGGTCCGCTCCCGCGGGTCTTCAGGGAGACTCTGCGGATGCCGCGGCGCAGGCAGAGGCTGCGGAGCGAGCGAGAACGGCCTGATGCGCCACGGCCCCGAGTCATCCCCCGCCGTTCCGGCCACCGGGCGCCGCGCGAGGGGGACAGTCCTCCTCGCCACCGGCCCGGACACGTAGGCGGCCTTGAACCTGATGAGGGTGTCACTGTCGACCTTGAGGAACCCGGAGCCGGGCACGGACGGGAGGGTCGCGGCATCCGGCACTCCGAGCACCGATCGAGACTCGCCCGTCGAGAACGTGCGCAGGCCGATGCGGTACGACAGGTGCGAGTCGAGGCCGCGGAGCCTGCCCTCCTCGAGGCGTTGGGAGGCGAGCATCAGATGCACCCCGAGGCTGCGGCCGAGGCGGCCGATCATCACGAACAGGTCGATGAAGTCGGGCTGCGCCGAGAGCATCTCGCTGAACTCGTCGATGATCACCAGCAGGCTCGGGAGGGGGTCGAGGTCGGCGCCCGCCGCCCGCGCCCGTTCGTAGTCCCGCACGGAAGCGAAGTTGCCGGCGTCCCGAAGAACCTCCTGACGGCGCACGAGCTCACCCGCGAGCGCGTCGCGCATCCTGTCGACGAGGCCGTCGTCGTCGGCGAGGTTGGTGATCACGGCGGCGGTGTGCGGCAGTCCGCCGAGGCCGGCGAACGTCGCACCACCCTTGAAGTCGACGAGCACGAGGTTGAGGGTCTCGGAGGTGTGGGTGGCGGCGAGGCCCAGCACGATGGTGCGCAGCAGTTCGCTCTTGCCGGAGCCGGTGGCCCCGATGACGAGACCGTGCGGTCCCATTCCGCCCTCCGCCGACTCCTTGAGGTCGAGCTCGACGGGCTGACCGTCGGCGTCGACGCCGAATGGGATGCGCAGGCGCTGGGCTCCCAGCCGGGATCGCTGGGTCGTCGGGATGTCGAGGGCGTCGAGCTCCCCGAACCCGAGGAGGTCCGGCAGGCCGAGGTCACCGCTGAGCGGTGCGATCACCGACGGCGTGGCGGCCCGCCGCCTGGTCTGATGCAGCCGGGTGAGCGAGCGGGCGAGGGTCGCCGCCGTCCCCCGCCCGAGGCCGTCGACCTCGCCGACCAGGGCGACCCCGCCGGGCGTGACCCTTCCGAGTCGGCCCTGCTCGACCACGAGCTGCACCCCGTGGGCGCCGAGCGAGCGTGACGATCCGACGTTCACGACGGTGACCCCGGAGAGACCGGACTCGTCGGCGAGCGCGACGGCGCCCTCGGGGTCACCTCCGTCGACGATCACCACGAGGTGCGGCCGATCGGTCGGCGGCGGCGTGGTCAGCGAGAATCTCTGCCTCTCGCCGAGCTGGTCTCCCAGCAGTCGTTCGACCCCGCCGAGCGTGGTCGAGCACTGACGCACCGGGCCCGCGGCATCCACTTCCGTCGGATGCAGAAGATGCGGCAGCCAGGCCGCCCACCCCCAGGCCGACGCCCGCTCGGGAGCGATGCACAGCGCGAGTCTGACGTCGTCGGGGGAGTGGAACGTGACCAACTGCGCCACGAACGCGCGGGTGAGTGCCGCGACGGCCTCGCGATCGCCGGAGAGCCCCAACCGCGGCAGGGTCGGGAGGGCGAGCGCCACCGGTAGGTCTCCGACCGAGGTGCTCGTGCGCAGCAGTCGGCGCAGCGCGCTGGCGCACAGCGGGTCGAGATCCTCGAGGGGCGCCGTCTCGGGAACGACCAGCCGGCAGGCGAGCCGTTGCGGCCCGGTCGCGACACGCACGTGCCCGAACTGCGGATGCCCGCGGCCGCGATCCCAGAGGCGCGCCTGACGCGCCGTCGCGACGAGGGTCGACGGGTCGGGGTTGAGGGTCGTGGACACCTCGCGCTGCCGGCGCGCGACATCCCGCACCTGCACCCTCACCTGCTGCAGATGGCGCATGTAGGTGCGCCGTTCGACGTTCAGCCCGGCGGTGCGGGCGCGTCGACCTCTGCCGAGCATCATGACGAGCATGCCGACGAGCACACCGCCGAAGAGCACGCCGAAGACGATGAGCATCGGCCCACCGCGCGACGCGAGCGACGAGAAGCCCATCGCGCCCATGCCGAGCATCATCGGCACCATCATCAGCTGACCGCCGGAGCCGCCCCCCGCGGCATCCGCGATCGGGGTGCCGGGCGGTGGCTGCAGGGAGATCTCCTGCGGGGCGGGGCGGTCGGCCCCGCGCCCGGTTCTCGAGTCGAGCATCGTGGTGTCCACCCTCGACACGGTAGGCAGGCCGCGCACCCACCAGCGCGGGTACTTCTCCGCATCTTCACCCGATCACGGGGCCCAGACGTTGAATGCGGGAGCCACGGATGCTTACCTGGGCCCGTCGCTCGACCGCCGGCGGCTGTCCGACCCGGCCAGGCCGAGCGGACCCGGCCCGGCGCCGCCGAGCAGCGGGGATCACCGAGGGAATCGACCAGGAACGGAGGCCGGCATATGGCTGCATCGACGACTTCGCTGCCGCCCCGGCGGGTCACCGTCGTTTCGCCGCGAGCGCAGGCCGACGTCAGTCTGCCCGGGCAGGCGATCATCGGCGATGTCGTGACCCAGCTCGCGGCGCTCGCCGCCGCCGACCGGGCGGGCACGCTCGGACCGGGGGATTCCGCCCGTGCCGATGCCGCCCGTGCCGACGCCGCCGGATGGGTGCTCACGACACTCCTGGGTTCCACGCTCGACGACGAGCAGACCGTGGCGCAGGCGGGCATCCGCGACGGCGACCTGCTGTACCTCCAGCCGCGCACCCCGACCGTGCCCGAGCCGCTGTTCGACGACGTGGTCGATGCCGTGGCGCTCACGACGGGCGCCCGGCATCGCTGGGGCCCGGAGCAGACGCGCGCCTCGACGCTCGTCGTCGCCGCGATCGTCGCCACCGCCGGACTGGTCCTGCTGCGCATCGCTCCCGCCGGTCACGCTGTCGCCCCCGTCGCCGGTCTCACCGCGCTCCTGCTGCTCGGCGCCAGTGCACTGTTCGGCCGGGTGCTGCGTCGGGACGGACCCGCGGTGGTGGCGCTGGGTCTCGGGGTCGGATACGCCGTCGTGGCGGGGGGCACACTGCTCGCCGACGCACGAGCGGCGGTTGCGGCCTTCGACGGTGCGGTGGAGCGACCCGATCCGTTCTCGGTCGCGCCGGATCTGCTTCTCGCGGCGGTGTTCGCTCTCGCCGCGGGGGCGACCGGGCTGCTCACGGTGCCCGGTCGCGGTGCGGTCGTCGCGTTCGTCGCCTGGTCCGCTGGCCCTGTCGCGGTGCTCGCCTCGGTGACCATCCTGCTCGACACCGAGCCCGCTCGCGTGGCCGGGGTCGGCGCTGTCGCCGTCGTGCTCGCGGCGCCGGCGTGGCCGACGATCGCTCTGAGGCTGGGTCGCGTGCCGATGCCGCGGATCCCGCGCGACGTGTCGGATTTCACCGAGCTCACCTCGACCGACGACACGAAGGACTCGGTCGCCGCGGCGCGGGAGTCCGGGCGTCATCTCACCGCGATCATCGTCGCCACCGGCCTCGTCGTCGCCGGCTGTGCAGTCGTCGTCGTGGGTCAGCGCACCGGGTGGGCGTGCGCGTTGGCAACCACGCTCGTCATCGCCATGCTGGCGCGTGCCAGGCATCTGCGCGCGACCTCGAGCAAGGCCTCCGCGCTCGCGGTCGGCATCCTGTCCGGCCTGCTCGTCGTCGGCGGGATCGCCTCGCTGAGCGATGTGGACCTCGTCGTTCCGTTGACCGGGGTCGTCGTGGTGGGAACTACGGTCACCTGCCTGCTCGTCGACAGGTCTCCCGTGCGCAGGCCGTCACCGCACCGTGCGCGGTGGCTCGATGTGGTCGAGATCCTGGCGCTCGTCGCCCTCGTTCCTCTGCTGCTCGGTGTTCTCGATCTGTACGCGACGCTCCGCGGAATAGGCGGATGACGCATGAGCCTGCTCTCCAGCGGTCGCGGTCGCCGCGGCACGCGCGGCTCCCTTCCCACCGAGCGGTCTCTGAGCACTGAGCGGTCTCTCAATCCCGAGCGGTCTCTCCCCGAGCGGGGCGGTGCCACACGGAATCCCATCTCGCCGACGTGGGCGCAGCGCGATCAACTGACCTCCTTCCAATTCCAGCACCGTCGCCTGGTGCGGTCGCTGGTGGTGGCCGATCCCGAGACCACCGAGCGGCCGGACCGGCGACTCGTGATCAGCGCGATCGTCGGCGGCGTGATCGGCGTGCTCGCTCTCGCCGTGATGGCCGTGATCGGCATCCTGAGCCCGGGCAACTCGACCCGGTGGAAGTCAGGGGACTCGGTCATCGTCGAGAAGGAGACCGGCACGCGCTACGTACTCGATGACGAGGGCGTGCTGCACC
>JBEANR010000212.1:0-9949 GCA_041165365.1 Actinomycetota bacterium
TGCTGCTGCTGAACGCGGGGAGCGAGTTCGAGTTCCGCTACTTCCTCTGGCGCGACGTGGTCTCGGCGAGCGCGCAACGCACGATCGAGGGATTCGGATGGATCGGCTACTGGCGCGGCGACATCCCGCCCTTCGCCGCGCTGCGCACCTTCTCGGGTCCCCACCAGTCGGCGCTCAACGCCTACCTCGACGTGCTGCTGCAACTCGGCATCGTCGGGCTGTTCTCCTTCATCGCACTGGTCGGTCTCGCGCTCGTGCGCTCGTGGCTGCTCGGGGCGAACAGGCGCAGCATCAACTTCGTCTGGCTCGCGCTGATCACCCTGCTGCTCGTGATCGTGTCGGCCGCTGAGAGCTTCGCGCTGGTGGAATTCGGATGGCTCACCCTCGTCATCTGCATCCTGAAGGCGTCGCAAGACCTCAGTTGGCGGGCGCGGTTGGGGGATCGGTGAGTCGGGGGAGGCGCACGGCGACAAGTTGCACGATCAGTCCGGCGAGCGGTCCTCCGACGAGGGCGAGGCACGCTCTGGCCTCGAGCCCGGACGGTACGAGGAGGAGAAGGACGGTCGCAGCCGCGGCCACCAACCAGCCGAGGACGTACGCAGAGTGAGCGGAGAGCGCGAGCAGAACCGGCCCGCTGATGCACAGCGCAGCGACGAGTCCCGAGGAGGCAACGACAACGAAGAGAACGACACCGTCGACGACCAACGCAGCACCGAAGAGACCCTCGAATACGGCCGGTCCGACGAGGGCCGCCACGCCCGCGAGTGCGATGCCAGCCACGATCACAGCCCCGACCAGCGCTGTCAGCCGTCGGAGGTCGGGGGGTCTCCCGGTGAACCTCACCACGAGATAGCTCTGCAGGGCGAGAAGGGGAATGACGATTGGGGCGCGGGTGAGGGTCACAGCGAGGACAATCGGCCCGAGGGCGGCGCGAGGGACTTCGGCCGAGGTGACGGACAGCAGCACAGGGAACCCACTGACGATGACCGCCGTCGAGGCTGCGGCCACTACGGTGCGGGTGGTGTTCCATGTGAGCGCCCGGTAGCCCACATCCGCTCGAGTTGATCTGCGCAACCGCCTCGCGACGAAGGGTCCGACGGCGAGCAGGGCGAGGGGGAATGGTGCGATGACCGCGATAGTCAGCCACACCGCGCTGGCGCTGGTGACGAGGGCGGCGGCGACCACGACGAGTCGGGTCAGACCGTCGATCAGTATCAGAGCGGCGATCGGGACCCACCATCGTGCCCCGTAAAACGCACCCGCGACAGCTGCGACCACGATGTACGAGCCGACGCCGACCGCCAACGCGATCCCCGCCGCCACGGCATCGGTACCCCGACCGAGCACCACCGGCGCCCAGACTACGGCCGTCGAGGCCAAGACGACCGTAGTGCCCACTGCAAGCACTGAAGCGAAGACGGCGACTCGCGCCATGCCCGGTCGAGAAGGGCCGGGAGCAGCTTCCGAGCGCGTCGTCGATCTCGTGATCTCCTGCTGAACCCCACCGAAGGCGCCGACGGCGAGATAGAGGGCGGACCAGAAGACCGCGAACACCGCGTAGTCGGCCGCGTCGAGCGCTGCGGCCACGAGGATGGTCACGAGGTAGCCGGAGGCACCCGACAGGATGCTCGCCCCGAGGATGAGGCCGGCAGGGCCGAGCCCCTGGATCCTCGCGAGGGGACCCCTCACCGGTGCGTGGGGTCGACCGCGACCGCCTGTCGTTCGGCTCGACGCGTGCGTCCGGCCTCTGAGAATGAGCGTAGGCCGCGTCCCGGTCCCCAGTCCTTGAGTTTCAGTGCCCGCTTCTCGACCAGGTGCCAGCTTCCCACGGCGAGCACGAACGCCCCGGCGAGAGAGAGCATCACATACGGCAGGTAGCCGAGCTGGTTGACGCCGAGATACGCCAGAACCTGTTGCACCACCCATCCGTAGAGGTAGACACCGTACGAGTAGTCGTTCTTCGCGCCGATCCATTGGGTCTGCCTCGGGAGGGCCGCTGCGACATAGAGCACCGTGTACGCAAAGAGCACGTACCCGACAGTGTTGAACCCCCCGGTCCTCAGGAGTACCAGCGAGAGGACGCCGGCCGCGATACCCAGTCTGTGATCGAAGGGGATCTTGTGCGAGTAGAGGGCGAGAGACGCACCGACAAAGAAGATGAATCCGAAATTCAGCCTCCACACATCCCCGAAGAAGGGAAAGACCGCAGCCGCGCCACCGGGCTGAATCTGGTTGACCAATTGCATCAGAAAGAAGAACGCCGCGGTCAACGGGACGACTAGCTTCGCTTTGCCCAACACGCCGACCGCCAACAGGCCCGCAAGCAGGAGGTAACAGACCCACTCATATGTCAGTGTCCAGATGGATCCGTTGATCGGGCCGCCATTTCCTGCGTCTCCGTAGGGCGTCGTCTCGACCAGAAGATCTGAGATCCCGTACTGACCGATCGTCAGGGTCGCGTTGGAATACAGGTAGGCGATCGGCGAACCAGGTCCTATCGACAGATAGCTGCCTAGCGGCCTACCCTCGGCAAGCCAGAGTGCGGGTCCCACTACAAAGGCGCCCACGAGGAGCGCGAGCCAGAAACCAGGAAAGATGCGCAGGAATCGTCGCCATAAGAACTGGAGCACATCGCTTCCGAGAGCACTCTTCGTGACGAGGAACCCGCTGATTGCGAGGAACCCGAGCACGGCGAGCCCCCCGAGCGACTGCTGACCCCGTGTCATCCCGAGAAATGGCGCCGTCCCCCAGCCTCCGAGAGGGAAGGCATGGTCGAAGATCACGGCCATCGCCATGATGAGCCTGACGAGCCCGAGAGAGTTGCGGTGACCGTCGAGTGCCTCGCGAAGGGAGATCACAGGGTCCTTTCCGCTCGAGCCGCCGTCGCCACGTCGCCCGACTCCCGTGAAGTATAGTTTCCCCCGGTCTGGCCGCTGTCCGGCGCCGCGCGAGTCGAGGCCGACATCGGACACCCAGGCCGTACGGTGAGCCTGTCCCCGCTTTAGGAGTTCCCCACGTGCCCCATGACATCGAGCTCTCCATCGTCATGCCGTGTCTGAACGAGGCGGAGACGCTCGCGGTCTGCATCCGGAAGGCGCAGTCCTACCTCGCCCGGTCGGGAGTGGCCGGCGAGATCGTCGTCGCCGACAACGGGAGCACCGACGGATCTCAACAGATCGCGGCCGAGAACGGCGCCCGCGTCGTCTCCATCGCCGAGAAAGGGTACGGCAGCGCTCTCCTCGGGGGTATCGAAGCCTCCAACGGCATCTTCGTGATCATGGGCGACGCCGACGACTCCTACGACTTCGAGAACCTCAACCAGTTCGTCGAGCGCCTCCGCGCCGGCGATGAACTCGTCATGGGCAACAGGTTCCGCGGGGGGATCGAGCCCGGGGCGATGCCCCCGCTTCATAAGTACCTGGGCAATCCCGTGCTGTCCTGGATCGGTCGGCGGATGTTCCCGTCACACATCCGCGACTTCCACTGCGGCCTCCGCGGTTTTTCCCGCTCGTCCATCCTGGGCCTCAACCTCCGCACCACCGGTATGGAGTTCGCGAGTGAGATCGTCGTCAAAGCGACGCTCGCGGGGCTTCGAGTGAGCGAGGTTCCGACCACACTCAAGAAGGACGGCAGAAGCAGGCCACCCCATCTCAGGAGCTGGAGGGACGGATGGCGCCACCTCAGGTTTCTCCTCGTGTTCTCCCCGCGCTGGCTCTTCCTCATCCCGGGCACCGTGGCCTTCGTACTCGGGATCCTCGGCACGGTCGCCTTGCTGGCAGGTCCCATCGAGATCGGCAGCGTGGGCTTCGACGTCTCGAGCCAGGTCTATCTCGCGGCGCTCGCCCTCGTCGGTTACCAGGGCATCATGTTCTGGTTGCTGACGAAGCTCTACGGTCAGAGGGAGGGCTTCCTACTGCCGAGAGGCAAGGCGTTTCGCACCATCGCTGAGAGGGTCACCGTGGAGAACACCCTCATCCTGGGCGTGCTCTCATTCCTCGGCGGGCTAGCCGGGGCAATCACCCAACTGTCCATCTGGGCGGGGCAGTCGTTCGGCAGCCTGGACGCCGCCGACACGATGCGACTCGCCATCCCGGCGGCGCTCGCGATGATCCTCGGGGCGCAGACCATCATGTCCGGGATGTTCATGGGCATCCTCACCGTCGATATCAAGAAATAGGTCCATGGCCCGCATCCTGGTCAACCTGCTCTCCTTCACCGGCACGAAAGGCGGGATGGAGACGTACACCACGGAGCTCTATCGCGAGTTCGGCGGGCGGGAGACCGGTCACGAATACGTCGGCTACGGCAGCACTGAGTTCATGGCCCGCGATCACCGCTGGTTCCCCGGGCCTGTGATCGACTCCGGCATCAGCGGGGAGAACCGCTGGACCTGGGCGTTCGGCGAGATGTTCATGGTGTCCCGCGCGGCGCGGCGAGAGAAGGCCGACCTCATCCACTCCCCCGCGACGCTCGGCCCGTGGCGATCATCCATGCCGGCGGTCTACACGATGCACGACATGCTCTACTTCCGCGCCCCCGAGCTCATGGCCACCCCGTTCTACACCGAGCCCATGAAGTGGCTCGAGAAGCGAGCGGCGTCGAACGCGACCCTCATCCTGACCGACAGCGTGGCCTCGGCGGAGGACATCGAGAGGTACCTCCGGTTCCCGCGCGATCGCATCGAGGTCGTCCAGTTGGCCGGGACCCCGCCGACGAGGATGCCCGACGCTCCCGTCACTCGTGAGAGCAACCTGCTTCTCGCCGTGGGCAACCGGCTCCCGCACAAGAATTTCGTAGGCCTGGTTCATGCGATGGCTACGATCCCGGCAGCGGATCGGCCCCGACTCGTGATCACCGGCAGCCGAGGTGACGATCCTCTGCGCCCGATCGTCGAGGCCCTCGACCTCAGCGGATCCGTCGAGTTGAAAGAGTGGGTGTCGGCCGACGAACTCGAATGGCTCTACAGTCACGCGAGCGCCTTGATGGTGCCGAACTTCTGTGACGGATTCTGCCTTCCGGCACTCGAGGCAATGCTCGTCGGGCTCCCCGTTCTGATGTCCGACATTCCGGTGTATCACGAAGTCGGTGGCGACGCCGTCGGGTACTTCGACACCACACGACCGGAGTCGATCGCTGCCGCGATGCTCGAGGCCGCGGCGGACCCTGGGCGACTCGCTGAGCTCGGGCGACGGGGGTATGAGCAGGCGGCGAAGTTCACGTGGAGCCAGACCGCCGACAAGACCCTGGAAGTCTTCGACCGCGCGCTTGCCGATCCGCGAAAGGCGAAGAGCAGGCGGATCAACCGGCCCGGCTCCTGATCCGGCGGCCCGCGGCATGTGTCACGAGGTCGCGGATGCCCGAGAGATCACCTGCGCGGAGTGCAGCGGGAATACGGGTGAGCGCGTTGAGCTTCGAGGATCCGTGCCTCCTGGCCGCGGTGGCCGCGCGCTTCCATCCCATCCGCTCGTAGCGCTCCCGCTCGGAGTCGAAGAGCCGACGCTCCTGGACGAACCGTGAGCCGTCTGTGGCCATGGCCGACGAGACACTGTGCTGATGACGCCGGTACTGGAACACCACCTCGTCGTCGAGGATGAATGTGCCCCCATCGGCGACAATGTCCATCAGCATGATGAGGTCCTGCACGACGATCAGTTCAGGGTGGAATCCGAATCGTCGGAGCGTCTCGACCCGCCACACGAGGGCCGGAAAATAGGTCCAGTTGCCGCGGAGCAGACTCACCGCGAGATCCTCGCCCACAAGCACCCTGATACCAGATCCTCCCACCCTGTAGTGGCCCTTTATCCTGTCGACGAGCGGTCTATAGACCCGACCATCATCGTCGATCACCTCGACACCGGGTTGCACGACGGCGGCATCGGAATGTGCTGCCAGGAGTTCCTTGACTCTCGCGACGTAGCCGGGGAGCATCACATCGTCGCAGCCGAACAGCACGCCGAAGTCGTCTTGCATGAGTTCGACGCACCGGAGGTAGTTGCCGCTCACCCCCAGGTTCACCTCGTTGCGGAGGTAGAGGATGCGCGGGTCCTCAAGCGAGCGGACCCAGTCGCCAGGGGCCGGGTCGGGATAGACGTCATCGACGACGGTGAGGCGCCAATCGGTGTCCGTCTGGGCAATCACGCTATCTACAGCCGCCCTGAGGTGATCGAACCTCCCATAAAAGGGCAACATGATGTCTAATGTGCGCGCCATGAGCGTTCAGATCACGCCAAGCGGAAGAGGGTATCGGCCAGGGAGTCGATCTCGGCCTCGATCGGGAAGTGGTGATTGCCGACGAACAATCCGTCCACGTGGACCTTGTCGGCAGCAGGCAGCTCGTCGGGCACAATGGCATCGAGATACTTCATCACCGGATTGCGGGTGAAGTTACCGGCGACGACGGGGCGGCATTCGACGTCGACAGCATGGAGAGCATCGACCACCTCACGACGGCGTCCGGCGAGCGCGCCCTCGAGCACCATCGAGAAGCCGAACCAGCTGCTCTCCCCCGTCTCGTGCTGCACCTTGACCGTGGGCAGCTGCGACATCCGCTCGACGAAGTACGCCGCGTTGGCACGACGGCCGTCGATGAGCCCCGGCACCTTCTGCAATTGCTCGATCCCGAGTGCGCCCGACATCTCGAGAGGGCGCACGTTGTAACCGGGCAGTACGAATCTGAAGAGATCGTCGAACATGTCGCCGGACTTGTGATGCACGAAGTTGTCCTGCGGCAGTTCACGGGTCCAGCCGTGCGCCCGCAGGGAGGTGAGCATCTGATGCAGCCGCTCGTCATCTGTGAGGATGAGGCCGCCCTCCATGGTCGAGATGTGGTGGGAGAAGAACGCGCTGAAAGAACCCATCTGACCGAAGGTCCCAGCAGCCTTCCCCTCGTACATCGCGCCGAGCGATTCGCAGTTGTCCTCGAAGAGCAGCAGTCCGTGTGTCTCGGCGAGGCCGGTCAGACGGCTGAAATCGTTGGGATTCCCCAGGAGGTTGACGGCGAAGATCGCCTTGGTGCGGGGGCCGATCGCCGCCTCGGCCAGATCGAGATCCATGTTCAACGTGTCGATGTCGATGTCGATGAACCGGAGCCTCAGACCATACTGCTGAAGCGGGTAGTAGGTCGTCGCCCAGGATACCGCGGGGACGAGCACCTCATCACCGGCGTTGAGGTCGCTGCGCGGGTCGAGCACCGCCGCCGCGATCATCAACAGGTTCGCCGAACTGCCGGAGTTGACCATGAGGCCGAAACCCGATCCGAAGTGTTCGGCGAACTCTTTTTCGAATTGGGCGACCAGGGGTCCCATCGTGAATCGACCGCTCTCGATGACGCGATGTAGTGCTGCGTACTCCCTCTCGTCCCACGTCGTCGTGGCAAGGGGGAATCCGACGATGGACTGCTGCGGGGTCATGCTCTGACGCGCCTTTCGTGAGTGTCGACGAACGACGCATAGGCCGAGGCCATGCCGTCCTCGAGCGAGGTGGACGGAGCCCAGCCGAGTGCACGCGCCGCCGTCGAATCGAGGATACGTTGGTGCACTCCGGCGGGCCGGCTGGTGTCGAAGCTGAAGTCCCCGCTGTAGCCGGTCACGAGACGTGCGGCCTCGTAGTACTCCGCGATCGACAGATCTACGCCGACACCGATGTTGATCATCGGCGGCCACGAGCCGAGCCGCCCGATCTGCGACACGAGCCAGTCGGCGAGATCCGGCGCGTAGGTGAACTCCCGACGTGCAGTACCGTCGCCCCAGATCTCGACCAGCGGAGCGCGGTCGAGAGTGGCGGTGTGGAGCTTGCCGAGTACCGCCGAGATCAGGTGCCCGTGCGACTCGGAGAAGTCGTCACCGGGGCCGTAGAGGTTCGACGGCACGGCGACCCTGTAGTCGAGCCCGAACTCGGCAGAGGCGTACTCACAGAGTTTAGTCCCCGCGATTTTGGCGATCGCGTAGCCCTCGTTGGCGACCTCGAGCGGCGCGGCCAGCAAGTCGGTCTCGATGAACGGTTGGCGGTAGTGCTCGGGATACACGGCCGCGCTGCCGATGTACAGCAGTTCGGGCACCCGGGCGTCGATCGCCGCCCCGACCAGGCTCGAGTCGAGAAGCAGATTGTCGAGGAGGTACCGGGTCGGGTTGGCGAGCTTGGCGGCGATACCACCGACCGTTGCCGCGGCATGGATGATGGCGTCGGGGCGCTCCTCCGCGAGGAGGGCGGCGGTCGCAGAACGATCTCGGAGATCGACCCTGTCCCGGCCGACAGGCACGACGGTGTCGCTCGGACGCGCGGAGATCCATGCTGTGAGCAAACTCGACCCGAGCATGCCGTGGGCACCGGTGAGGAGGACACGCACCCTAGGCGGTACCCTCCACGGTGTCGACGTATCGCGACCCCGCGACGGCGAGTCCCGCGACGTCGGCATCGACCATGATCTGCGCGAGCCGCGGGGTCAGTACCTTCGGCACCCAGCCGAGGGTGTCGGTGGCCTTGGACGGGTCTCCGATGAGCGAGTCGACCTCTGTGGGCCGCAGATACCGCTCGTCGAATCTGACGTACTTCTCCCAGTCGAGCCCGACGTGCTCGAACGAGAGCTGCAGGAAGTCCTTCACCGTGTACGCCGTATTCGTCGCCAGCACATAGTCACCGGGCTCGTCGTGCTGCAGCATCCGCCACATCCCCTCGACGAACTCGGGCGCATACCCCCAGTCACGCACCGAGTCCAGATTGCCCATGAAGAGCTCAGATTGGGTACCCGCGGCGATTCGAGCCGCGGCCCGGGTGATCTTCCGCGTGACGAAAGTGCCGCCACGGCGGGGGGACTCATGGTTGAAGAGGATGCCGTTGCACGCGAAGAGACCATAGGCCTCGCGGTAGTTCCGAGTGATCCAATAGGAGTAGACCTTCGCGACCCCGTAGGGCGACCGAGGATAGAACGGGGTGTCCTCGTTCTGCGGAGGGGGCGAGGCCCCGAACATCTCCGAGCTGGAGGCCTGGTAGAAGCGCGGCGAGACCCCTGCCGAGCGGATGGCCTCGAGGAGCCGGACCGTGCCGAGGCCTGTGGTGTCGCCGGTGTATTCGGGCTCGTCGAAGCTGACCCGCACATGCGACTGCGCGGCGAGGTTGTACACCTCGTCGGGGTTGATCTCGTTCATGAGCGTGACGAGCCTGGAGGCGTCGGTGAGGTCGGCGAAGTGGAGGACGAGACGCTGATTCGCCTCGTGGGGATCCTGGTAGATGTGGTCGATGCGATCCGTGTTGAAGGTGGAGGAGCGTCGGATGAAACCGTGCACCTCGTAGCCCTTCGCCAGAAGCAATTCGGCCAGATAGCTCCCGTCCTGTCCGGTGATACCGGTGATGACGGCCTTCTTGGCTAGTGAATCGACCATGGTTTCCAGTCTGTTCGGGCGAAGGAGTGGCGATATCCCTGGCTTGCTCCCGCTCGAGGATCTTAGCCGAGCGGCCCGCGCCGCCCGGGCTGGATGCCGCTCAATCGCGTGATGCTATCCAGCCCTGCAGCGCGGCGACACCGCGCTGAACGTCCCATTGCGGGGTCCACCGCAGTTCCGCGAGCGTGTCGGTGATGACGCACGCGGCATGCCGCACGTCACCGTCGCGGAAGGCCCCGGTGATGTGGGGTGCCGGTGCTCCATGGAACTCGGCGATGCGTGAAGCGAGGGCGAGGATCGACGTGCCGACCCCGGAACCGACGTCGAGGGTCGAGTAGGCGTGACGTGGGCCATGAGCTATGACATCCCGGAAGGCGTCGGCGACGTCGTCGATGAAGACGAAGTCGCGAGTGATGTCCCCGTCCTCGTAGACAGGGATCGACTCGCCACCGCGGGCCAGACGGGAGAAGAGTGACACGATGCCCGTGTAGGGATTGCTCAGCGATTGGCCCGGTCCGTAGACGTTCTGGAGTCTGAGTACGGTCAGGCTCGTGTCGTGCGACGCGGTCCAC
>JBEANR010000213.1:0-2917 GCA_041165365.1 Actinomycetota bacterium
GTCCCGGGTCGCGCTCCGCCAGTCACCCCTGCCCCGCCAGTCACCCCAGCGCCACCACCGATGCGCGCTCGACCAGCGTCACCGGCGTGATGACCGGAGACGCGGCATCCGTCTCTCCGAACAGCAGGGCGCTCACGGCGGCGGACTTGGCGGTGAAGTCCTGCGCGATCGTGGTGAGTCGCGGGGTGATGTACTGGCCCGCGGCGAGGTCGTCGTAGCCGATGACGCTGACGTCGGCAGGTACGCGCACGCCGGCATCCGCCAGTCCCTGGATGAAGCCGATGGCGAGGATGTCTGCGGCGGCGAACACGGCCGTCGGTCGACCGCTGTGCGACCTGTCTGAACTGCCAGACAGGCCCGATGCGCCAGGGACGCCAGGGACGCCAGGGACGCCAGGATGATCGAGCCACCAGCGTGCCAGCGCGTAGCCGTCGCCGTGGCTGAGCCGCGCGGGAACATACTCGACCGTGGCGAGACCCGCGAGGGCCTCGGTGCGGAACCCGGACAGCCGCTCGGCGAGGACGCTGAACGAATCGACCGCCATGGTGCCCGCTGCCGCGGCGTCGTCACGGTCGGCCCCGACATCGCCGAGGAACGCGACCGTCCGATGACCGGCGGCGAGGAGGCGGGCTGCGGCGAGGCGGCCGCCCGCCCTGTCGTCCGAGCGCACCGACAGCACCGCGGGATTACGGATGTAGGCGTCGAGCGAGACGATGACAGCGTCGCCGATGGGTTCGACCTTCTCGAGAAGAGCCTCGGGGAACTCGAGCAGCACCGCACCGGCGAGAGACCACGTCTGCACGAGCCCGGTCACTTCGCCGAGGCCACCGACTCCTCGGAGGAGGAGGTCGTATCCGCGCATCCGCAGTTCGCGTTCTAGTCCGCCGAGCACGGCGACGTCGTAGGGGCTGAGCAACTGCTCTGTCTGCTCCCGCGCGGGAACGAAGAGCCCGATCGTGCGCGAGGTACTCGCCGCGAGGGTGCGCGCCGAGGCGTTCGGTACGTATCCGCGCTCGCTCACCAGCCGGAGCACGCGCTCCGTGGTCGCCTCGGACACCCGCGAGGTGCGGCCGCGCACGACATTCGACACGGTCTGCAGACTGACGCCGGCCTCGGCGGCGATGTCGCGCAGGGTGACCCGCATCCGCGTCCTCTCTCGAATCGGACTCCGCTCGGCGCTCGGCTTGACAGTCCGTCGCCCAGTCGGTTGACTTGTCCACGACTAGGTTGAGCGCTCAACCATTGTCGTGTCAACCATCTCCCATCCTCACGACCACGGAAGTCGGCGACATGCCCCCCTCCCCCACCTCCGACCTCCGAGTCGGCGTCATCGGCCTCGGCTTCGCCGGCACGACGCACCTCGAGGCATTCACCGCTCTTCCCGGAGCCACCGTCGTCGCGCTCGCGGGCCAGGAGGAGCCCAGGCTGCGAGAACTGGCTGGTGAGCACGGGGTCGAGCACGTCTACCGCGACTGGGAGCAACTCGTCGCCCGTGACGACCTCGACATCGTCAGCATCGGCGTGCCGAACCACTTGCACCACCCGATCGCCCTCGCCGCGCTGACGAGCGGAAAGCATGTCTTCTGCGAAAAGCCCCTCGCGACCACCGGAGCCCTCGCTCAGGAGATGTCGGATGCCGCGGCCGCGAACGACCGCGTGCTCGAGATCGCCTTCAACCACCGCCGCCGGGCCGACGTGCAGTTTGTCGCCGAGCACCTGCGCGGAGACGACCTCGGCGGGATTTACCATGCTCGCGCGATGTGGCGTCGGCGGGCCGGCATCCCGGGCATCGGTTCGTGGTTCACCAACGCCGCGATGGCCGGCGGCGGCCCGATGATCGACCTCGGTTCGCACGTGCTCGACATCGTGCTGCATCTGCTCGGCGAGCCGAGGGTCACCACGGTGAGCGCGGTCGCGTACGGCGAGTTGGGCAAGACCGGACGCGGCGGATCGACCTACGCGAACACCACCGGCGGCACGCAGACCTTCGAGGTCGAGGACTTCTCCAGCGCCCTGCTGCGCCTCGACTCCGGCGCGAGCATCCACCTCGAGGCGACCTGGGCGAGCTACTCCGCCGACCAGGAGGACATCTCGGTCGAGTTGCTCGGCGCGACCGGCGGTGCGCGCATCTTCGTGAGGGACTACCAGACGGATGACACGGTCCGCCTGTACTCCGAGGTCGCGGGCACCCCGACGACGACCGTCCCCACTCTCGAGATCCCGTCGGGCCATCACCAGTCGGTCATCGCCGAGTTCCTCGCCACCATCCGCTCCGGCGAGTTCTCGGACGCGCACGGCCAATACGGCCTGCACCGCAGCCGCGTGCTCGACGCCGTCTACGAATCCGCCCGCCTGGGCAGGGAGGTGCTCGTCGCATGAGGATCACGGTCTGGAACGAGAACGTGCACGAGACCCGCGGCGATCAGGTCGTCGCCGCCAACTACCCGGACGGCATCCACGGGGCGATCGCCACGGGCCTGGCCGCACACTTCTCCGCCGACGGCGACATCATCCGCACCGCGACCCTCCACGACGTCGAGCACGGACTCACCGAGGCCGTCCTCGCCGAGACCGACGTACTGCTCTGGTGGGCGCACATCGCGCACGATCAGGTCGCCGACGAGGTCGTGGAGCGGGTGCATCGGCGCGTGCTCGAAGGCATGGGCATCCTCGTGCTGCACTCGGGGCACTACTCCAAGATCTTCCAGAGGCTGACCGGATCGACCGCGTCGCTGCTGTGGCGCAACGACGGCGAACGCGAGCTCGTCTGGACCATCGCGACCGGGCATCCGATCACCGCCGGCATCCCGAGCCCACTCGTGATCGAGCGGCAGGAGATGTACGGCGAGCCGTTCGACATCCCGGTGCCCGACGAGCTCGTCTTCGTCTCGTCGTTCGACGGCGGCGAGGTGTTCCG
>JBEANR010000214.1:0-3486 GCA_041165365.1 Actinomycetota bacterium
GATGCCCGTTTCTCCTTCCTGGCGGCGGGCGGGCCCCTTCGACAGGGTCAGGGACCCGTGGGCGGGCCCCTTCGACAGGCTCAGGGACCCACCGGGCGGGCCCCTTCGACAGGCTCAGGGACCGGCGGGCGGGCCCCTTCGACAGGCTCAGGGACCCACCGGTGGGGGAGGGATGACCGGGTCGCTGAGCCTGACGAAGCGCCCCACCCCGGGCCCGCCGATGACACGGGTGGCAGTGGTGTCGGCGGGCGGCCCCTTCGACAGACTCAGGGGCCACTCAGCCCCGCAGCATCCGCCAGATCCGCTCGCGCGACATGGGCAGCTCCCGTGGTCGCACCCCGATCGCATCGGTGATCGCATTCGCGAGGGCAGGCGCCACGGGGTTGTACGGGGCCTCGCTCATCGACTTCGCCCCGAGCGGACCCAGTGCGTCCACGGTCTGCGCGAAGTACACCTCGGTGACAGGGATGTCCGCGAACTGAGGCACGTGATAGTTACGGATGTCGGCGTTGACCACCCTGCCGTCCTCGAGCCTCATCTCCTCATACAGCGCGGTGCCGAGAGCCTGCGCCGTGCCGCCTTCGATCTGGCCGCGTAGCTGCTCCGGATTGACCACCACTCCGGCATCGGCGGCCTGCACCGACTGCAGGATGCGCACCTCGCCCGTCGCCGTGTCGACCGCGACCCGGAACCCGTGCACATTGAACGCCACCGACCGTGGACTGCCGTCATCGCTCCCGTGCGCGACCCAGGGCGCCGGATCGGTGCCCAGCAGCTCGTCGAACGGCACCAGGCGGTCGCCCAGCCGGACTCCGGATGCCGCGAGCCGGGGCACCTCGTCGACTCCGGTGTCCTCGACCCGGGTAGTCGCAGCCTCGGCACCCGCGGCCACCGCCACCGCCCCCGCTCCTGCATCGGCGGCAGCCGCCGCCCCTGCCCCCGCTCCTGCATCTGCAGCAGCCGCCGCCACCGACCCCACCACCGTGCGCGCCGCACGCTCGAGTCGCTCCCGCAGCGATCGAGCAGCCACGAGCAGCGCCTTGCCGGCGACCACGGTGCCCGCGGACCCGAAGGCGCCCGTGTCGTGGTGCACGGCATCGGTGTCGGAGTGGCGCACACGCACGCGGTCCGCCGTCGTGGCCAGGGCCGTGCTCACGAGTTGCACGTGCGCGGTGGTCGTCCCGTTGCCGAACTCGGCCGTACCGACGCTCAGCGTGTAGAAGCCGTCGCGATCGACCTCGATGGAGGCGTCGGCGAAGTGTCCGCGCGGGGGCAGGGTCGCGATCATCGCCGAGGCGAGACCAGTGCCCACCCTCCAGGTGTCGCCGTCCGGAGCATCCACACCATTCCCGCGGGCGAGCGCGGCCTCGACGAGGTCGAAGCACTGATCCAGCCCGTAGCTGCCGTAGAGCAAGTCGTCGTGGTCGTCCTGCTCGATGACCACCATGGGGTCGCCCGGCACGATCACATTGCGTCTGCGCAACTCGAGTCGGTCGATGCCGAGCTCGGTCGCGAGATCATCCATCGCCGACTCCAGAGCGAAGACGATCTGCCCGAGCCCATAGCCACGGAAGGCACCAGAGGGGAGGTTGTTCGTGTACACCGACCGCGAGGTGACGCGCTTGTTGGCGCATCGATACACGCTGAGCGACTCGTTGCAGCCGTGGTACATCACGCCCGGGCCGTGATTGCCGTACGCTCCGGTGTCGGCGAGCATGTCGACATCCACCGCCGTGAGGATGCCGTCGGCATCGGCGGCGAGCTGCACGGCGATGCGCATCGGATGCCGCGGCGGTGCGATCGTGAACTGATCCGCACGGGTGAATTCGTACTGCACCGGCAGCCCGAGCTTCAGCACGGCGAGGGTGACGAGGTCTTCGGTCAGCAGCTCCTGCTTGCCGCCGAAGCCGCCGCCGACCCGCGCGGCGAGCACCCGCAGCCGGTCGGGTTCGAGGTCGAACAGCCGGCACAGTTCATCCCGCACGAGGAAGGGCACCTGCGAACTCGTGCGCACCACGATGCGCCCGTCGTCGTCGACCCATCCCCGTGCCCCGTGGGTCTCGAGAGCGACGTGGGAGACACGCTGCGTCGTCCAGGTGCCGCGGATGACGGCGGCCGAGCCCTCGATCGCCGCCTCCACGTCGCCCCGCTCACCGTGCATCTCCGCCACGAGGTTGCGGGAGGCGTCGGCCAAGCGCGCCTCGGGGCCCTTGTCTGCGTGCAGCACCGGTGTGCCGGCATCCATCGCCCGCTCCGGATCGAAGTTCGCCGGCAGCACCTCCCACTCGATGTCGATCAGGCGGCACGCCGACTCGGCGATCGCGACGGACTCGGCGACCACCGCCGCGACCCGCTGACCCCTGAACCGCGCCACGGTGTCGAGCACCCTGGTGTCGTCGGGGTCGTCGTCACGATTCTGGTGCCGCCCGGTCGAGAACAGCCGGTCGGGGGAGTCGAGATGGGTGAGCACGAGGCGCACCCCGGGGAGAGCGGATGCCGCGGCGACATCGATCGACACGATCCGCGCGTGCGCGTGCGGACTGCCGAGCACGCTCAGGTGCACCAGGCCCGGCGTCGCGAGGTCGAAGGTGAACGGCTCGGTGCCGCGCACGATGCGCTCGGCGGCCGGAGCGGACACCGAGCGGCCCACGGTGTCACCGACGGCCCCGGTTTCGACGTTGGTGCGACTGGCGAGCGCGTCACCGATGGCGCGGTAGCCGGTGCACCGGCAGAGGTTGCCCTTGAGCATTCTGGGCAGATCGTCGAGGTCGGAGTCGTCGAAGGTCGACGCGGTCACGACCATGCCGGGCGTGCAGAATCCGCATTGGAAGGCGGCGGCGTCGACGAACGCCCGCTGCACGGGGTGGAGGTCGCGCTGCCCGGTCTTCGTGACGGGGCCAAGTCCCGCGGCCGTGGTGACCGAGCGGCCCTCCATCCGCGATGCGGGGTAGATGCACGAGTGCACCGCCGCGCCGTCGACGATCACCGTGCACGCGCCGCAGTCTCCGGCGTCGCACCCCTTCTTGACCTCGATGTGCTCATGCTCACGCAGCAGGGTGCGAAGGCATTGACCCGGGCTCGGGTCGGCGTCGACGGCCTGACCGTTCACGTGGAACCTCATGCCAGGGCCTCCCTCAGCTGCTCTGCGAATCGCGCCGTCATCGCCGCGCGCCAGTCCGGGGCTCCGTGCACGTCGTCGAACCAGCGGTCGATGCCGTGTACCGCGGCGGCCAGTTCGCCCGAGGTGGGGATGCCGTCGAAGGCGATCCGCACAGGACGCACGGTCGCCGCCGTGATCGTGAGCAGGAACGCTCCGGTGTCGTCCACTCGCGCGATCACGAGGCTGCCGGAGCGCCCGAGAGGCGAGAGGGCGATGCGCCGAACACCGCTGCGACTCCTCAGCGCCGCCGACGGTATCTCGATCGACCTGAGCACCTCGCCGGCGGCGAGCGCCGTGGCCTGCACCCCCGTCACGAGGTCGAGCAC
>JBEANR010000215.1:0-9691 GCA_041165365.1 Actinomycetota bacterium
CGATCTCGACACCCTCGCCGACATCGACGGAATCGAGAGTGTCGACCCCATCCAGGTGGTCGCCATCGACTACGTGAGCTTTGACGGCGGCACCGAATACGAGATCACGGTGAACCCGACGTCGTCGATCACCCGATCGGATCTCGCGGCCGGCGATCAACTCGAGGAGTCATCATCCACGGGCGAGCTGATGCTGCCCTCCGACTACCTCGACGGGCTCGGCTTCGACAGCGCCGCCGATGCGGTCGATCAGGTCGTTCAGTTGGGAATCACGGATGTGCTCGGCGAGAAGCACGTCGTCGAGGCGACGGTCGTCGGGGTCTCCGAGACCAGCCTGCTCACGTCGGGCGCCGGTGCCAACGGCGCGCTCGTGAGCGAGCTCGCCGAGGTGCAGGCCGCCGGGGTGGACACGGGTCCCCAGCGCTATGCGATCGCGATCGCCCGCTTCGACGACACGTCGACCGCCGACGAGGTCGCCGACCTCAAGCAGGAGGTCGTCGACGAGGGCTTCGGCGCTCAGACCATCCAGGATCAGCTCGGCGTCATCAAGACGGTCATCGACGGCATCATCGGAGTGCTCAACGCCTTCGCGGTGGTCGCCCTCATCGCCGCAGCCTTCGGCATCGTCAACACGCTGCTGATGAGCGTGCAGGAGCGCACCCGAGAGATCGGGCTCATGAAGGCGATGGGCATGCGCAGCGGATCGGTCTTCGCCCTGTTCAGCCTCGAGGCGGCGTTCATCGGCTTCCTCGGAAGCGCGATCGGCGCCGGCGTGGCAGTGCTGCTCGGCACAGGGCTCAACGGAGTTCTCGCCGCTGGACCGCTGTCCGCGCTGCCGGGGCTCAACATCCTGCTGTTCGATCCGGTGTCGATCGTCGGCATCATCCTGCTGATCATGGTCATCGCGTTCCTGTCGGGCACGCTGCCGGCGCGGCGAGCGGCCAGGAAGAACCCGATCGAATCGCTACGCTACGAGTAGTGGAAGGACAAGCGCATGACGGACCCCGGCGTCCCCAGCCTCCGTCAGCGTAAACACGCGGCGACGGCGCTCAGCATCGAACAGAGCGCCGTCGCCCTCGTGCTCGAACACGGCATCGACGCGGTGACCGTCGACATGATCTGCGAGGCCGCGGGGGTCTCGCAGCGCACTTTCTTCAATTACTTCAAGACGAAGGATGCCGCGATCCTCGGCCCAGCGCTCCCGCGACTCGACGAACGCAGGGTGCGCGAGTTCCTCGCGTCGGACAGCCCGGATCTGCTCGGCGAGATCATGGGGCTCTTCGTGAGCCTCGCCCCGTTCGACACCTCGCAGGTGACCCTCGCGGCCTCGCGCATGCGCATCGTCGGTGAGAGCCCCGGACTGCTGCGCAAGGAGATGGAGCGACTGTTCGCCGTCCGCGACGAGATGGAGGAGGTGCTGTTCTTGCGGCTGCGCCGATCCGCCCCCGAGTCCGAGCCCGAGATCGACACCCGCGAGCAGGCGGCCCTCATCACCCACATCATGGCGGGCGTGCTGCGCTTCACCGTCGAACGAAGGGGGCCGGATGTCGCGGCCGACCCCGCCCGCATGCGCCGCCTGCTCGGTGGAGCGCTCGCCCGGCTGCTGCCCGAGGGCCCTCCCGGACCGTGAGCTCCCGGGCCCCTGAGCCTGCCGGGTCCCTGAGCCTGCCGGGTCCCTGAGCCCGTCGAAGGGCCCGGGTCCCTGAGCGTGCGGGTCCCTGAGCCTGTCGAAGGGCCCGGGTCCCTGAGCGTGCCCGGGTCCCTGAGCGGGCGCGGAGTAGGACTCGTGCCCTGTGCCGCGGCGTGTCGTCCTAGTTGAGCGGCGCGTCATCCCTCCACTCCGACTCGCTGCACCCGCCCGCACTCACCTGCAGAGAGCCGCCTCACCCCGCACCCGCACCCGCACCCGCACCACCCCTCACCCTTGCCGCGCCCACCACCCCGGGCTACGCTCCGACGAGGGCGACACGGGGCCGCCCATGACGATGGAGTCGATATGACCACGAACCCTTCCGCAGGTCCGAGCTTCACCCGCCGCGGCGTTCTCGCCGCCGCCGGCATCGCGGGCGCGACGATCGCGGTGGCGGCCGCGACACCAGCCGGCGCCGTGGAGACGGTGGCCGCGGCATCCAGCATCGCCGCGTCGAACCGGCCCGGGCGAGACCCCCTCGTCGGCCCGCTCACCGACTTCCTGCAGACCATGACGGATGCCTACCCCGCGCTTCCACCGGGGCCGAGACTCCCCCAGAGCTATGCCGACGAGCTCGGCCTGTTCTCGACCGCGTTCATCTACGATTCCGCGCTGGCGGTGTGCGCCGCGATCGCCGCAGGGCGCCGCGGCCTCGCGACCTCGATCGCCGACGGCATCGTCTTCGCTCAGGCGAACGACCCGGTCTACGACGACGGCCGCCTCCGACAGGGCTACAACGTGGGGCCGTACACCTTCTACGACGGCTCGGTGAACGCGCACGGTCTCGTGTTGCCCGACGGCACGGCCAACATCGGGTTCCAGTTCGGATTCCTCGGCACAGCCGTCGGCGACATGGCCTGGCCGGGCATCGCGCTCGCGCAGGCGAGTCTCGTGACCGGACGCCGCGACTACCTCGAGGCCGCCAAGCGCATCGGCCGCTGGATCATCGACCGCGCCACCAACCCCGGCACCCTCGGCGGCTTCTCGTTCGGGGTGAACGGTGCCGACGCATCCATCCCGAACTGCTCGACCGAGCACAACATCGACTGCACCTCCTTCTTCGGCATGCTTGCCACCCTCGACCGACGGGACCGCTCCTGGCGCGCCGCAGCCGACCGGGCCCGAGCGTTCGTCGAGCGCGTCTGGGAACCCACCGGCGGCTACTTCTACACCGGCTCGAACGACGGATCGACGATCAACCGCACCCCGCTCCCGCTCGACCCGCAGGCCTGGAGCTGGCTCGCCCTGCGCGACCGCCGGTACGCCGGCGCGCTCGACTGGGCGGCGTCGAACCTCGCCACGACGGACCGACCGGATGGCGCGAACTCGCAGCTCCCCGCCGGCGTCGAGCTCAGCGGCGTCACCTTCAGCTCGGCGAGCCTGACCTCGACGGCGTCGTACAACGGCATCCCGGTCGCGCCGAACGGTGTGTGGCTCGAGGGCACCGCGCAACTCGTCTCCGCCTTGCGCGATCGCGGCGCCCGCGGCGACCGGGCCACCGCCGATCGCCTGCAGAGCGCTGTGACCACCGCCGTGGGCAGCCTCGGCGCGGGCCAGCGGGTGGGGGGCGCGGAGATCGCGCCGAGAGGTGTGGTCGCGGCATCCAGCCTGCTCGATTCCGGGTTCGGATTCGGGTACTTCCAGATCCAGCACGTGGGTGCGACGGCCTGGTCGGTCATGGCGGCCGCTTTCGCGAACCCGATGCAGCTCGGCGGGCTTCTGCGCGGGAAGAGGTTCTGACCGGCCACCGCCCGCACCCGACGAGCGCGAGCGCGGGCCGCACGGTCATGTCCGGTGTCGCCCGCCTTCGTCGGAGAACGTGGCGCCGCTCTCCAGGCGCCCATCACACCCCGGGTCGACCTCGAGCGATCTCTGCGATCGCCAACGCAGCCGCCCCGATCGCTCCCCCGTGTTCGCCGAAGTGCGCGACCGAGATCGTCGACGGGGGGAAGGTGCCGGTGAGGCCGCCGAGGGTGCGGTGGAGCGCCACCCGGAAGTGGGTGAAGTACGCGGATCCACTGCCGCCGATGATCAGGACCTCGGGCCGATACACCGCGAGGAGGGTGGCCACCCCGTGCGCGAGTCGGAGTCCGAAGTCGTCGAACACGCTGATCGCAGGCTGGTCCCCCGCCGACGCCAGCTGCGCCATCGTGTCGATGTCCTGCGACGAGTTCGTCGGGTTCACCACCAGTGCCGCGCACGCCCTCTGCAGGGCGGATCGGGATGCGGCCTGCTCCCAGCAGGTGTCTCGTCCGCAGTAGCATCGCGCAATCGATCCACCGATACTCATATGCCCGGTCTCGGGATGGAGGCCGTCTGCACCGCGCACGGGTTCGCCGCGCTGCAGCATGCAGACACCGATCCCCGTGCCGAGGGTGATCATCAGGATGTCCTCGAACCCCCGCCCGGCTCCGCGGAGCGCCTCCCCGAGAGCCGCGGTGACAGCGTCGTTGGCGATGAAACTCGGAACACCGAACACGCGGTTGAGCATGGCCGGGACGTCGACACCGGTGAAGGCGGGAAGCGTGTCCGGATTTCGGATGATGCCGTCGCGGGAGATCGGCCCGCTCGCGCCGACGCCGATCGCCGTCAGCGACATCCCCTCACTGAGACTGACGATCGCGCCCGTCAGAAACACTTCGAGATCGGTGGAGTCGGCCCCCGACGGAGTGGAGACGATCTGCGATCTCACGACCTGGGCGTGCGCGTCGGTCGCGACGAATCGGGTCGCCGTTCCGCCGAGGTCGACCCCGACGTACAGGCCTGGCGGGGCGGCGGCACGACCGGTCATAACGCGGTGGTCACCTTGCTTCCGAAGGCGAACGCGCCGGGCACGACGCCGTTCGCCTTGGCCAGCTCGATGGCGATGAGCTCGGCGACGACCGCTCCGGTGGCCAGGCCCTCCAGTGCGGAGGTCTGTGACGCTCCCAGCGTCGTCGCTCCGTCGAGGCGGAGGTCTCCGATGAGAACGACGGTGGACCCGGTGGCCGCCAGATCTTCGGCCAGCCGCCGGATCGACGGGTCGTCGTCATCCTGATGCGCGCCGTAGATGAATGCGGTCAAGCCGGGCCCGGCGAGCTCGAAGGGTCCGTGCCGGAACTGGCCGCCGATATGCCCCTCGATCGGCACCTTCGACGATTCCTTCGTGATCAGTCCGGCGAAGAGGGCCGTGGCGGCATCGTCGCGGCGTCCGACGGCGGCCAGGCGTCGGTCCGAGAAGCCGAGGGCGAGCTCAGCCAGTGCCGCGACCTTCGTCGACTCGAGCACCGTCGAGATGCTCGAGGCCGCGAGACGGATGTCGGCGCGCGCGAGCTCGGGGTCCTCTCCGGTGAAGGCGCCGATGAGCTGGCGATGCACGGCGAGGGTGTTGAGATAGCTCTTCGTGCTGACCGTCGCCTCGTCGCCGCTGTGCAGAGCCAGGAACAGGTCTGCGGCTGTGGCGAGCGGGCTGAGAGGATCGGAGGCGATCCCGACGAGGTGGCCGCGGGGAATCCGTCCATCGCCGAGGCGGTCCACGAGCTCCACGATCTCTCCACTGGCCCCGGACTGAGAGGTGGCGATGACCAGGGAGTTCGGCGTGATCAGTCCGGGTGTGTCGAGTAGCTGGCCGGCATCCACCGACCACGTCGAGTGACCGGCGCCGGTGAGAGCACGCCAGGTGGGGATGCCCGCGAAGTACGAGCTTCCCATCCCGGTGAAGAACACGCGGTCCCAGGCGTGGGACGCCAGTTCATACAAGCCCGGTTCCGGGGCCGCTGCGGCGACTGCGAGAAGAGCGGCGGGCTGGCCGAGCACGTCGAGTTCGAACGGGGTGAGGTCAGGCATGATCGCGTGTTTCCTTGGCTGAGGCGGTGAGGGTGGTGGAGCGGCTGGAGGCGGCGATCGTCTCGGCGCTGAGACCGAGGAGTCCGGCGGCGATGCGGGCACCGATCATCGCGGTCGGCAGATTGATGTTGCCGCGCGTGATCGTCGGCATGATCGACGCGTCCGCGACGAACAGTCCGGAGGCGCCGTGCACCAGCCCGGTGTGGTCGACCACGGCTAGTGGATCGGTTGCCGGGCCCATCTTGCAGCTTCCGGCCGGGTGGCAGTAGTTCACGATGTCGGCCAGCGGGTCGACCGAGGCTGCGACCCTCTCGCCGAGGATGTCGGAGAGGCCGGGCTGCGCCACCATCCTCTCCAGCAGTTCGAGGGATTCCGTGAGCACCCGACGGTCGTGCCCCTCGGGGTCGGTGCCGTAGCGGTGGTCGATGACGGGGCTCGCCGCCTCCGGATCCCGGTCGAGGGTGACCGTGCCTTCGGAGCGGGCGCGCATCGCTCCGCCGTAGAGCGTGATCGGCGGAAGACCGGGATGCCCGCTGTTCGCCCCGGCGACCATGAAGACATGGATGTCGTAGGGTCCGTCATCGCAGAGCGAGGACTTCGCGCGACCGACAGTCTGCTCGTCGGGGTTCCACGGCAATCGCGCGAGCTCCTCGACGAGTCCAGGCTGTCCGGCGAAGTCGAGCTTGACGCATGCGTGATCGAGCAGATGCTTGCCGACCCCTGGGCGGTCGATCTCGACAGGGATCCCGAAAGCCGACAGTTCGGCGGCCGGGCCGACACCCGACCGGAGCAGCAGTGCAGGAGAGAGATGGGCCCCGGCCGCGACGACGACACGCGACGCGGCGATGAAGCTGACGCCGTGCGGGTGCTGCACGAACGCTCCGGTCGCGACCCCGTCTTCGATCTGGATCCGGGTGACGGTGGACTCGGCGAGGATGCTGAAATTCGGCAGGTCCCTCACCTCGTCGAGGAACGCGAACACGCTGTTGTACCGCACGCCGTCCGGCAGCACATTCACGGGCATCGGCCCGATGCCCTCGGCGGCCTCGAGGGTGTCGAGGTCGTCTGCGAAGGGCAGCCCCGCGAGCATCCCCGCTTCGACGAACGCCCGCTGGGGTGGTGTGAGGTCGTGCATCTGATAGCGCCGCACCTCGAACTTCTCGCGCACCCACTCGAGCAGCGGTTCGACCTCCACGGCAGACCAGCCCGGGTTTCCCTGTGCTTCCCATTCGTCGTACTCGAACCGCCCGCCGAGCGAGGCGGTGCAGCCGTTGTGCGCCGAGCATCCGCCGAGTATCCGGGCCCTGGGCAGGTCGAGCGACTGCTGGCCGGGTGTGCTCACGGTGTGGAGGTCGTAGTCGTGCGAGAGAGGGATGGATCGGGCGTCGAGCATGTCGGCGGGCCATCTGCCGTCTGCTCTCGGGCCGTAATCCGGGCCCGCCTCGACGAGCAGCACAGTCTCGTCGCCATGCGCCACGAGAGTCGCTGCGAACGCTGCTCCCCCGGTGCCGCCGCCGATCACGAGGGTGTCGACCGAGGTGGGAATCTGCGTGGGTGAGTCGTCCATGGATTCCTCCGTTTCTATGTGATCAGGCGTTTCTGTCGATCAGGCGATGAGGAGTTCGAGCCCGCCGAGTGACAGTTCGCGGCGGTGCTCGACGCTCAGGGTGTCGTCGGTGACGAGGGCGTCGACTTCGTCGAGGCCGCAGAGCTTCGCGAAGGCTTCGCGGCCGAACTTCGAGGCGTCACAGGCGACGAGGGTCCGGCGGGATGCCCGCAGGGCCGCCCGCTTCACGGCCGCGTCATCGACGTTCCATTCGGTGAACCCGCTACCCGTCGACGCTGCGGAGACCGTCATGATGTACACGTCGAAGCGGTACCTGGCCAGCGCGGCCTCGACCTCGGAGCCGATGATGCTCGACTCCCCGGTGCGGATGACGCCGCTCGGGATCATCACCTTCGTGGCCTGATCCGTCGACAGGATCTCGGCGATCCGGAGGTTGAGCGCGCAGACGGTGATGCTCCGGCCGACCAACTCCTCAGCGACGGCGACCCCGGTGCTCCCGCCGTCGAGGATGATCGTCTGTCCGTCGATGATCTGTCGGCTGACGACGGCTGCGATCTTGCGCTTCGCGTCGCTGTTGGTGCGGGTGCGCAGGCTGAACGGGGGCTCGAAACTGCCACTCGCCGCCGGCGCCGCACCGCCGTGGGTGCGCACGACGAGTCCCGCTGCGGCCAACTGGTTGAGATCGCGCCGCACCGTCATCTCCGAGACGTCGAAGCGTGCGCTCAGATCGGCGATGCTCAGTTCACCGCGACGGGCCAGTTGGGCCAGGATGTCATGCTGTCGAGTCTCTGCGTTCATGCCGGTTCCACGCCCTTCGCGCTCGCTCCACATTGCGACGTCGCCGAGCGTCTAGTCAACATCGGGAAGCTCGCCTGCCCGCGCCATCCACTGCTCATTGCCGGGTCGGAGGTTGCGCCCGATCAGGATCGCGACACCGATCAGTGCGTAGGTGGCGGCGATGAACGGGGCGAGGAGCACCGGGAATGCGGGCAGCGGTACGAGGCTGTTGTACGCGATGAGCAGAAGGGCGACGGTCGAGACGATCGGCGCGATCACATACGCCCACACGCTGAACTCCTCAGGATGCTTGCGCCGGAAGAACAGGAACGCGCCGATGTTCATCATGATGAAGACCGGGATGTACACGAAGGTTCCCGTGGTGCCGAGCACGTTGAACAGGTTGTAGGGGCCGAGCGGGAGCCCGGCTCCGAGGCAGATCGTCAGCGCGACGATCGACTGCACGATGACGGCGGTGATCGGCGTGCGGTGCGTCTCCTGCACCCGGGCGAAGAACGAGGGGAGCGCTCCGGTGCGCGCGATGCCGTAGATGGTGCGGGTGGCGCTCGTGGTGCAGGCGATACAGACGCCGAGGCCCGAGTTGACCAGCGCGATGAGCACCAGGATCGAAGCCCCCTGCCAGAGCCGGTCGGCGAGCACGAAGGCCGGAGCGGTCGGCGACGATGCCAGCGCGGGGAGGTCGTCGGTTCCCCATCCGATCTGCAGTCCCCACGCGGTGACGACGTAGAAGACGCCGACGAGGATGAGCGACCCCACGATCGCCATCGGCACGATGCGCTTCGGATCGCGCGACTCCTCGCCGACCGCCGCCGCACTCTCGAACCCGGTGAACGCGAAGATGGACAGCACGATCGCCAGGAAGAAGCCCGATCCGTTGCTGATGTTCGCAGGGTTGAATCCGTCGAGGTTGACACCCCCGGGACCTGGGTTGAGGATTCCGGACACGGCCAATCCGAGTCCGACGATCATCTCGAAGCAGGTCATGACCACCAGGAATTTGATCGAGATGACGATGCCCCGATAGGCGCAGGCGAAGCAGATGCCCAGGATGATCGTCGCGTACACCCACCATGGAACAGCGAATCCGTAGGCGCTGGTGAGTTCGTCTTCGAGCACCGCGCCGGTGAACGCGGCGAGCGCTGCAGGGACGATCGTCACCGAGATCGCGTAGAGCCATCCGGTCATGAACCCGGCTTTCGGCCCGACTCCTGCGGAGACGTAGGTGTAGAAGCCGCCAGCGGAGGGCAGATGTCGGGCGAGCCCCCGCATCGGCACCGCGATCAACACGCAGATGAGGAAGGCCGCGAGGTAGGTCAGCGGGGCTGCGATACCCGCCTGACCCGTCGTGAAGGCGATCGTGTAGAAGATGCCGAGGGTCGGGGAGATCTGAGCGATCGACTGCATGAGGGTGCCACCGAGACCGATGGACCCGGCCTTGAGGCCAGTGCTGAGCGACAATTCATCGTCGGCCGCTGTGCGGGGGGTAGTGGACACGCCGTTCTCCTTCGAACAGGTGGGGTGGATCGATCGGATATCGAACACCCGCATTGTCCAGTCTCACATTAAACATGTCCATTCACACCACGAATGTCAGATTTTATGATCGCCCGTGCTGTTGCCGATCTGCTCGGTTATCGCCCCCGAAGCCCGCGACCATCCCACCCCTGCACCACCGCGCCCACCCCGCCCCCATCGAACCCGCCCCGCGCCAGCCGCACCCCGACATCGTCGTGCACACTCCGTGGCAGCGCCCCGCGACGCACCGACGCCCCCACACTCGCCGCGCTGTCGCTGAACCCTCCCCCGCGGAA
>JBEANR010000216.1:0-2750 GCA_041165365.1 Actinomycetota bacterium
AGCTCGCCTGGCTGCGTCGGGGTGCGCCGGCACGCACATCGAAGCCCAAGTTCAGGATGGATGCCGCGTACGAGCTCATCGCGAACGAGCCGCCGCCGCGCGACACGGTGGCCCTCAGCCAACTCGCCACCGCGCGACTGGGCAAGGACGTGGTCGACCTGTTGGACGTCGGGGTCACCTACGAGCGGGGTGCGGGCCGCCCCTTCCCTTCGACAGGCTCAGGGCAAGCGACGGGCTCAGGACAAGCGACGGGTTCCGGGACCGGCTCGGGCTCGGGGACCGGCTCGGGCTCCGGGACCGGCTCGGGCTCGGGGACCGGCTCGGGCTCCGGCTCCCGCGAGGTGCTGCGCGACATCGAGTGGCGGATAGCTCCCGGCGAGCGCACCGGCATCCTCGGGGTCAACGGGGCGGGCAAGAGCACCCTCCTCTCGCTGATCGCCGGCACCCTGCAGCCGACCGTGGGCAGGGTCAAGCGCGGCAAGACGGTGCGCGTCGCCATCCTGAGTCAGCAACTGGACGAGCTCGACGACATCCAGGACACCCGCGTCATGGATGTGATCGCGAGTCAGAAGAGCTCGTACGTCTCGGGCGGCAAGGAGCTCACGCCCGGGCAGTTGCTCGAGCGGATGGGATTCATGAGCGCCCAGCTCAGCACGCCCGTGAAAGACCTCAGCGGCGGTCAGAAGCGACGGTTGCAGTTGCTGCTGATCCTGCTCGGCGAGCCGAACGTGCTGATCCTCGACGAGCCGACGAACGACCTCGACACCGACATCCTCGCGGCGATCGAGGACCTGCTCGACTCGTGGCCAGGCACGCTCATCGTGGTCAGCCACGACAGGTACCTGCTCGAGCGGGTCACCGACGATCAGTACGCCATCCTCGGTGGTCGGATGAGGCATCTGCCCGGAGGAGTCGACGAGTACCTGAAGCTCCGCGCCGTCGAGCGGACGGGCGGCGCCAAGGCGGCGAAGGCTGCGGCGTCGTCGGGGTCCGCGAAGCCGACAGGCCTCGGGGGAGCGGAGCTGCGGAACGCGCAGAAGGAGCTTGCCGCGGCATCCCGCAAGCTGGAGAAGTACCGCGGTCAGATCTCGGACCTGCACGCGAGGTTCGCGACCCACGATCAGAGCGACTACACCGGCCTCGGCGCCCTGCAGGCGGAACTGACGGCGGTCGAGCATGCGCAGAGCGAACTCGAGTTCCGTTGGCTGGAGCTCACGGAGCTGCTCGAGGGGTAGGGGAACGGATCGGGTCGGCGATCGCGCCTCCCCTGATCCGACCCGCGGAAATCCTGCGCGACCAGCACGCGAGGAAGGAGAAACGGGCCCGAGGTGCCCGGATCTCCTCCCAGAAGGGCCGCCGCCTGCGAGCCAGGCCGGTGGGATCCGCCCGTCCGTGGAGCCGACCGGAGGGGACGGTACGGCGGCTAAGCGACGCCGTCCGCACGGGATGACGGCCTGCGGCCCGTGAGGAAGAACGCCGTCGCCGCGAACCCCGCGATCCCGACCGCGTGGGCGATGAACGCGAGAGACGGGCTGAGGTCGACGGACCCGGCTGGATTCCACACGAGCAGCGAGATCGCGAACAGCACGATCCAGACGGCGTGATGAGTGCGCACCGCGACGATCGACAGCCAGATGCAGCAGGCCAGCATGCCCAGCCCGACGATCAGGCCGAATCGGCCGTCGCCGCGATCGACGAACGAGAGCAGTACGAGGTTGGCGGCCAGAAGACCGACAGTGAGGGCGGGGCGAGTCGTCATCGACCGATCCGATTCTGTGGGGGGATGTCGCCCACCCCTGTGTGGACGATCACCGGAGCCTACTCGCGTCAGAGTGACGGTGCCAGAGGCGCGCGTCATCCAGCGTGATGCGGTTGCCGGCATTCCGTCGCCGATCTGGTCGAGGCTCAGTCGAAATCGAGACTGAGACGGCGCAGCAGGTTCGCGAGCTGCTCGCGTTCGCCGGTGGGCAGCGAACTCAGGACTTGGGCTTCACCCGCGAGGAGGCCGGTGATCGCGGCATCCACCCGGGTGCGTCCTTCGACGGTCAGCACCACGAGGATGCCGCGGCCGTCGTGAGGGTCGGTGCGACGTTCGACCAGCCCGCGCCCCACCAGACGGTCGATGCGGTTGGTCATGGTTCCGCTCGACACGAGTGTCTGCTGCAGGAGGGCCTTCGGGCTCAACTGGTAGGGATCGCCCGCGCGGCGCAGCGCGGAGAGCACGTCGAACTCCGACGACTCGAGGCCGGATGCGGCGAACGCGGCACGGCGGGCGCGGTCCAGGTGCCTCGACAACCGGGCGACGCGGCTCAACACCTGGAGCGGACTGAAGTCGAGGTCGGGGCGTTCGCGAGCCCAGGCTTCGACGATGCGGTCGACCTCGTCGCTGGCCACCCGATCGCCGTGGACCGCGCCCGACTTGACCGGGTCTGCGCTCACCGGGTCGGCGGCGACCGTGTCGGCGCTGGCCGGATCGCGGCGGCTCGGGACGATGCTGACCGGGTCGATGCTGACCGCATCAGGGCGATCGGCGGGGCGGGCGGGCATCCGACCATTATCGCGGCGACCGAGTCCCGCGGGTCGTCTGGCAGACTTGGACCCGCGCGATCCGCCTTAGTGTAACGGCAGCACGACAGCCTTTGGAGCTGTTCGGTCCAGGTTCGAATCCTGGAGGCGGAGCCCGGAACGCCCGGCGATCAGCCCACGCGGCCCCACCCACCTGTGAGCGCGCCCGGTCGAGACGAGCGCAG
>JBEANR010000217.1:0-8424 GCA_041165365.1 Actinomycetota bacterium
GTGGTAGTCGAACTCAGTGGTAGTCGAACTCAGTGGTAGTCGAACTCAGTGGTAGTCGAACTCGACCATCTGATGACCGTGCACCCGAGGCACGACCACGTGAACTTCGCCGTCGCCCTGCACCACGTCGAGTTCCTCGCCCTCGGGCACCAGCACCGCCCGCGTGACCTGCTTCGCAACGCGCAATGTCAACCGCAGATCGTGCAGCGGGATGACGTCTTCGAACACGTCGAACTTCTCAGCGCGTGGCTCGGGGATGTAGTGCAGCACGTGCGCCACGTACCTGCTGTTGTCAGCCTGCTCGGTGAGGGTGGTGATGACGGTCGAGGGGCCGTCGTGCTCCAGCAGCCTGTCGGGAGCGACGAGATCCATGGCGTTCCGCACGAGTCGCTTGATCCAGCGGCAGGCTTCGTGGTCGTACATCCGGAACACCGGATGCGCGAAGTAGACGACGGACCCGTGCCGCGTCACCGATGGGTAGACGACCTCCCCGTTGCTGGGCGCGTAGAGGTGAGAACAGAAGTGCTCCCAGGTGCGGTTGAAATACGGCCGCTCGGTCTGCGCGATGGGCGTCGCCCCGACCGGATTCACTTCGAGCGCGCGCTGGGCCATGACGTAGGCCGTGTTGGCCAGCCCCGCCCGGAGGTGCTCCCCCGGGCGCACGAAATCGGGCTCGAAGGGCGATTCGCCCACGAGTTCGAGCCCGAGGCCGATCGGGGCGAACGTCGCCCCGCCCGGGGTGAGGCCCGAGCGATGCGAGACGATCAGTGACCCGCCGCCGCGCACGAATCCGGTCAGCTTCTCGGCGAGAGGCGCGTCGACCGGGATGGTGTCCGGCAGGATCACCAACCGGTAGCCGGAGAGGTCACGGTCGCTGGAGACCAGGTCGAACTGGCAGCTCAGCTCCTGCAGCATCCTGACCACACCGAAGTGGGTGCTCCCGTCACCCGCCTCCTGATGATGGAACACCCCCTCGGCGGTGGAGAACTCCTCGGGATGCAGCACGGCGACGTCGACCACCGGAACAGCGCCGAGACACCACGGCTCCTTCGCCTCGACCTGTGCGAACACTCCGCCGATCAGGCGATAGGTCTCGGCATCGAGGGTCGCGCGGGGCCGCAGTTGATCGCCGATGCTCGTCCCCGCCCCGAGGGCGAGCATGGTGAACACCTCGAATTCGAGGGTCGCCTCGTTCTTGTAGCCGTGGAAGTCGCCCCACGAGGAATGGAATTTGCCGGTCATCCCGAGCGTCGGTTTGCCGAGCCCCCTCGCGTACCGCTGCGCCGTCGGGAAGTGCAGGTAACCCCACCCTCCCGCGGGCAGCGATTCGAGTTCGAAGTGCGTGAACGCCGACTCGCTCTCGCGATGGCGAACGCCGATGTGCCCCGCGTTGAAGAAGATGGATGTCGCGGACGACGACGCCGGAAGCCCGCGCACGAAGTCGCTCATACGGTGCTGGAAGTCGTCGATGGACGTGCGGGCGAATCTGGTGCGGTGCTCCATGTCGTCGACCCGAAGGCCGGCCCGCGCCATGCCGTCGAGCCAGTGCCGCGCATAGGAGAAGTAGGGAACGACGATGTCGAACCACAGGCCGTCGACGGGCACCGTGTCGAACAGCTCGCGCACGTGCGCCTCGAGGAAGGCGACGTACTCGGGATGAGACACGTCGAGCCTGCGGAAGAAGCCCGGCTCGAGAGGTGTGTTGCCGTACGGAGCGCCGTCCTCGCCGACGAGGAGCCAGTCGCGGTGCTCGTCGGAGGTGAACTGGTCCCATTGCACCGTCGTGTAGATCGGAGCACGGATGCCGAGTCGGTGGCACGCCTCGATCTGCTCGACGAGCAGGTTCGGACGCACGAGGTTCGGGTGGATGCGCTCGGGGTTGACCTTCGAGTCGTAGTAGACGTACCCGTGATGACACCGCGCGAACGTGTTGACGCTCGTCACGTGCGCGTCGGCCAGCGTGCGGGCGTACCGGTCGGGGTCGAAGTCTGCGCCGATGTCGGGAATGGCCCCGGAGGTGTGGAAATCCAGGTGGACATGGCGGGTGGTCAGCGCGGTGGACGACGTCATGGTGTCAGCTTCCTCCCATCGCGGACCCGCGGTCGCGATCGGGCACGGCGAGCGGTGACGCGGTGCGCGATACATCCGCGGGTCGGATGAGTAATCGATTTCACCCAGTGTCGACGATCGTCCCGGCGGAGTCAACGTGCTCGCGCGACGTCGACTCCCCGGGCGGACCGCCTACGCGTCCTGCTTCTTGAGCCTCGAGGTCGAGCGCGCCCTGGCGTTCGCGTCGAGTTCGACCTTGCGGATGCGGATCGCGGCCGGCGTGACCTCGACGCACTCGTCTTCTCGGCAGAACTCGAGGCTCTCCTCGAGGGTGAGGATGCGCGACGGGGTCATCGACTCGAAGGTGTCGGAGGTCGACTGACGCATGTTGGTCAGCTTCTTCTCTTTGGTGATGTTGACGTCCATGTCGTCGGCGCGGGAGTTCTCGCCGATGATCATCCCCTCGTAGACCTCTTCCGTGGGCTGCACGAAGAACGACATGCGCTCCTGCAGGTTGATGATGGCGAACGGCGTCACGACACCCGAGCGGTCGGCGACGATCGAGCCGTTGCTGCGCGTGACGATCGACCCCGCCCAGGGCTCGTAGCCGTGGGCGATCGCGTTCGCGATGCCGGTGCCGCGGGTCGTGGTCAGGAACTCCGTGCGGAATCCGATCAGTCCACGCGACGGGATGATGAACTCCATCCGCACCCAACCGGTGCCGTGGTTCGTCATGTTCTCCATCCGGCCCTTGCGCGCAGCCATGAGCTGGGTGATCGCGCCGAGGTACTCCTCCGGGGAGTCGATGGTGAGGTGCTCGAACGGCTCGTGGATCTTGCCGTCGACCTTCTTCACGACCACCTGTGGCTTGCCGACGGTCAACTCGTAGCCTTCGCGGCGCATCTGCTCGACGAGAATCGCGAGAGCCAGTTCGCCTCGCCCCTGAACCTCCCAGGCGGCGGGGTTGCCGATGTCCACGAGCTTGATCGAGACGTTTCCGACGAGTTCGCGATCGAGCCGGTCTTTGACCATGCGCGCGGTGAGTTTGTGACCCTTGACCTTGCCGACGAGCGGTGAGGTGTTCGTGCCGATGGTCATCGAGATGGCCGGGTCGTCGACGGTGATCGTGGGCAGCGCGCGCACGTCGTCGGGATCGGCGATGGTCTCGCCGATGGTGATCTCCTCGATGCCGGCGATCGCGACGATGTCGCCCGGGCCCGCCTTCTCGACCGGGAACCGCGTGAGCGCCTTCGTCATGAGCAGCTCGGTGAGCTTCACGGTCTGCACGCTGCCGTCGTGGCGCACCCAGGCTACCTGCTGACCCTTGCGGATCTCGCCGTGGAACACGCGCAGCAGGGCGAGTCGGCCGAGGAACGGCGAGGCGTCGAGGTTGGTGACATGGGCCTGGAGCGGATGCTCGTCGTCGTAGGTGGGGGCGGGCACGTGCTTGAGGATCGCTTCGAACAGCGGCTCGAGGTCGTCGTTGTCGGGCAGGGTGCCGTTCTCGGGCTTGGTGTCGCTCGCGGCGCCGTTGCGGCCCGAGGCGTACACGACGGGCACGTCGAGGATCGCGTCGAGATCGAGGTCTGGCACGTCGTCGGACATGTCGCTCGCGAGGCCGAGCAGCAGATCCTGGCTCTCGGCGACGACCTCGTCGATGCGGGCATCCGGTCGGTCCGTCTTGTTGACGAGCAGGATGACGGGGAGCTTCGCCTCGAGGGCCTTGCGGAGCACGAAGCGGGTCTGCGGCAGCGGCCCCTCGCTCGCGTCGACGAGCAGTACGACACCGTCGACCATCGAGAGCCCCCGCTCGACCTCTCCCCCGAAGTCGGCGTGGCCGGGAGTGTCGATCACGTTGATGACGATGGGTCCGCCGGCACCGTGTTCCGTTGCGTGGATGCCGTTGTAGAGGATCGAGGTGTTCTTCGCGAGGATCGTGATGCCCTTCTCGCGCTCGAGGTCGTTCGAGTCCATCATGCGGTCCTCGCCCTCGAAGTGGGCGTCGAACGAGTTCGTCTGCTTGAGCATCGCGTCGACGAGCGTGGTCTTGCCGTGGTCGACGTGGGCGACGATCGCGACGTTGCGCAGGTCACTGCGGGTGGAAATGGCCATGTGGATCGAATCCTCGGTTGCTGTGGCGCCGCGCTCGGCGACCGCCAGCCACGACCGGCCGCCGGTGCGTGTTGACGCGGAGGGATCGAGCGGACGCCGCCAGAGGCACGGGAATGGGGTCTGTGGGGTGTCGCAGGGTCACGACACCGGTGTCCTGCGGCCCCAGTCTACCGTCCGGCAGGCGCCTCCCCGACGGGCTGTGGGTAAGACAAGCTCGGTGCATCAGACCCCGAGCGTGATCCCGGCCCCCGGGATGGCCGCGAGCAGTTCCTTCGTGTACTCCTCGCGAGGGTTGTCGAAGACCTCGTCGGTGCTCGCGGCCTCGACGATCCGACCCTGTCGCATCACGCACACATTGTCGGCGACCAAACGCACGACGGCGAGGTCGTGGGTGATGAACAGATAGGTGAGGTCGAGTTCGGATTGCAGCTCGGTGAGCAGAGCGAGGATCTGCGCCTGCACGAGCACGTCGAGAGCAGAAACCGCCTCGTCGAGAACCACGATCTCCGGCTTGAGGGCGAGAGCCCGGGCGATCGCCACCCGCTGTCTCTGACCGCCGGAAAGCTCGTTCGGATATCGATCGACCAGTGTCTTCGGCAACGCGACCTGGTCGAGCAGTTCCAGCACGCGCGAACGTTGATCCCTCTTCGACCCCACATGATGGGCCCTCAGAGGTTCGGAGATCGTCGCCCCGATGTTGTACAGCGGATCGAGCGACCCGAACGGATCCTGGAACACCGGCTGCATCTGGCGGCGAAGCTGGAGCAACTCCTTGCCGCTCAGGGAGGCGAGGTCCTTGCCGTCCACTTCGATCGAACCGGAGGTCGGCTCGTCGAGCTTGAGGATCAAGCGGGCCACCGTGGACTTGCCCGATCCCGACTCCCCAACGAGTGACGTGGTGGTTCCTCTCGGAATCGAGAACGACACCGCGTCGACCGCGGTGAAAGGCTCGCGCTTGAGCTTGCCCGTGCTGATCTGGAAGACCCTGGTGAGGTCCCGCACGACGATGGCAGGCTCCGCCAGGCGGTTCGCTCGAATCGCCTCCGAACGCGCCTCCGCGGTGGCGATGAGGTCGACGTCTGCCGAGGCTCTCTCGACGACGTGATCGATGGACCCGAGCTGCTGCTCACTGCGTTGGATGCGTCTCGAGGCGAGACTCGGCGCGGCGGCGACGAGTCGCTGGGTATAGGGATGCTGTGGGTTCTGCAACAGCTCCTTCGAGGGGCCCGACTCGACGACCTTCCCCTTGTACATCACGACGAGCTTCTGCGCCCGTTCCGCGGCCAGGCCCAAGTCGTGGGTGATGAACAGCACCGCTGTGCCGCTCTCCCGCGTGAGGTTCTCGAGGTGATCGAGGATCACGCGCTGCACCGTGACATCGAGTGCCGAAGTCGGTTCGTCTGCGATGAGGAGCTTGGGCTGAGACGACAGAGCCATTCCGATCAGCGCCCGCTGTTTCATCCCCCCCGAGAACTGATGAGGGAATTGACGAAGCCTGCTACTCGCGTCGGCGAGACCGGCCTGTTCGAGCACGGCTATGGCCTTGGCCTTCGCGTCCTTACCGCGCGCGGCCTTGCCGTTCGCGACCAGGGTCTCCTCGATCTGGAACCCGACATTCCAGACCGGATTCAGATTCGACATCGGATCCTGCGGGACGAACCCGATCAGATTGCCGCGGACGTCTTCGAGCTGCTTCTCGGTGTACCCGGTCAGGTCTTCCCCGTCGAGAAAGATGCTGCCGCCGGTGATCTTCGCAGATCCGGGCAAGAGGTTGATGACCGAGAGAGCAGTGGTCGTCTTGCCCGATCCGGACTCGCCGACGATCGCGAGGGTCTCACCCGGCCAGAGAGCGAGGTCGACGCCGTTGACCGCCGGCACCATGCCGTTCTGAGTAGCGAACGCGACCTGCAGATCGCGGATGTCCAGTAGTGGTCGCCCGCGTCGCGGGGCCGCGGTGCCCGCCTCGGTCTGATAGTCGGTCATCGTCTGGCCCTCGCCTTCGGATCAAGTGCGTCGCGCATGACCTCGCCCATGATGATGAAGGCGAGGACCGTGCCCGTGAGCGCGATCGATGGATAGATCAGGGTCATCGGATTGTTCCTCAGATCGCCCTGTGCGGCGTTGATGTCGTTGCCCCACGACATGATCGTGTTCGGGAGGCCCACACCGAGGAACGACAGCGTCGCCTCGGCCACGATCGCTCCCGCGAGTCCGATCGTGGTCAGGACGATGACCGGCGCGATGGAGTTCGGCAGAACGTGACGAAGGAGGATCCGTGCCCGGGTGACTCCCAACGCTGTGGCCGAAGTCACGTAGTCGGTGTTCTTCACCGACAGGATCTGACCGCGCAGGATGCGAGCGGTGCTCGGCCAGGCGAAGACCCCGATGGCGAGCGCGATGATGAACACACTGCGGTTGGCGCTGAAGACCGACATGATCACGACGGCGGCGAGGAAGTAGGGGATGGCGAAGAAGATGTCGCCGATGCGTGAGAGCACCGCATCCACCCAGCGACCGTAGAAGCCCCCGAGCGCACCGAAGATCACACCGATCACGGTGATGATGATCGTCGCCAGGAGCCCGACCGTGAGCGATGTCGAGGTGCCGAAGATGATTCGGGCGTAGACGTCGCATCCCTGTTTGGTGAGGCCGAGGATGTGCTCGGCCGACGGTCCTTGATTGCTCAATGACAGCGAGCACTGACGAGGGTCCAGCTGCGTGAACAGGGTGGGAAAGAGGCCGACGATGACGACGAGCGCGATCACCGCCCCCGAAATCCAGAACAGCGGTCGCTTTCGAAGATCTCGCCACGCATCGATGTAGAGATTGCTCGGTTTTGCTTCGACCGACACCGTGTCGGTGGCGACCAACGGAGTCTCCTCGAGCGGCGCGACGTAGTGGGACGCACTGAGTTGCTGGCTATTTTCCATAGCGGATCCTTGGATCGAGGAAGGCGTACAGGATGTCGACGAGCAGGTTCGTGACGAGGTAGACGATCACGAACACCGTGACGAAGGACACGACCGTCGGGGCTTCGCTGATGATGATCGCCTTGAACAGGGTGTTGCCGACTCCCGGCACGTTGAAGATGCCTTCGGTCACTGTGGCGCCGACGATGAGCAGCCCGAAATCCGTACCGATGAGCGTCACCACCGGAATGAGCGAGTTGCGCAGGATGTGCACCCCGATGACACGTCGGCGCGGCAAACCCTTCGCGGTCGCGGTGCGCACGAAGTCGGCATCGAGATTCTCGATGACCGATGTGCGGGTCAGTCTGATGACGTTCGCAACGACGAAGAGTGCGAGCACCACTGCCGGCAGCAGCAGCTCGTTGAAGGGCGCGGTGCTACTCACCGTCGTTCGCGCCCATCCGAGCCTGATGGCGATGAAGTACTGGGCCACGAACGCCAGCACGAAGATCGGTAGCGAGATGAGCACGAGCGAGATCAGCAGCGAGACTGTATCGAAGACCCCGTTCTTGCGGAGGCCGCTCACCAATCCCACGCCGACGCCGATCACGGCCTCGATGACGATGGCGATGAGGGCGAGCTTCAGGGTGACCGGGAAGGTCTGGGCGAGGATGTTCGCGACCGGCTGCCCAGAGAAGGTCGTTCCGAGGTCACCGGTGAGGATGCCCCCGATGTACAGGAAGTACTGCACGATGAACGGCTTGTCGAGGTTGTACTCCGAGCGGATCGCATCGGCGACGGCCGGGTTGAGGCCCCGATCTCCACCGAGGGCGAGAACCGGGTCGCCCGGAAGCGCGAAGACCATGAAGTAGATCAGAAATGTCGCCCCGAAGAAGACCGGGATGACCTGCACGATCCGGCGGATGATGTACCAGATCATGTCTGCCCACTCTCAAGCTGTGTTGGCGTATTCATAGTTGACGAGCGACCCTACCCTGTCGATCCTGCGGTCCTGTCGCCTGCACACTCGGATTCTGATGAGTGCGCATGGCGCGGTTCTGGCGTGGACTGCACACGTCTGGGGCGGTAGCGCAAGCGCTACCGCCCCAGACGGGCCAGCGGTCATGGTCACGAAGTCATTCGGACCGATGACTAGCCGGGGACACTAGCCCTTGGTGATCTCAGAGTAGATCGGAACGGAGTTCCATCCGAACTCGACGTTGTCGACCTGGTCGCTGTATCCCCCGGTCACATTCGAGTACCACAGCGGAATGGCCGGCAGATCCGTCAGGAGCACTTCCTGCGCCTGCTGGAACTTCTCGTTCGCGGCCGCAGGATCGGTCTCGGCGAGGCC
>JBEANR010000218.1:0-17106 GCA_041165365.1 Actinomycetota bacterium
TCAGGGCAGCGAAGGACTCGCCAGTTGCAGCGCCACCACCGATTGGCCGGGCACCGAGAGGTCGGCGCCGATCTGCAGGAACCACGACTTCTCGGGGTCGGGCGAGCTCGAGAGCACGGCGGAGTACGCCGCACCAGTGTCGGATACGGTGCGCACGATCCAGCCTCCGGCCTCGAGCGCGGACTGGAGGGACTCGGCCTGCGCCGCGGAGTCGATCGAGGGTTCGAGCGTGAGCGTGTGCAGCACGCCGAAGTAGCTCGCGGCCTCGCCCTCGGCCGGCACGACCTGCTCGAACACGTCGTCGTTGAGCACGGTGGAGGCGCCGCCCTCCGAGGCGTCCACGAAGCCCACCATGAGGTCGGCCACCCTGATGGTCTCGGCGCTCACGGCCTCGACGGTGAACGGTTCAGGATAGACGGGCACCAGAGTGGATGCCGCGAGCTCACCGCTCGGGCTCGCGCTGGCACTGGCACTGGCATAAGCACTGACGCCGGGCGCCCGACCGCCCGGCGCCGTGATGCCGCTGAGCGCCACCCCGATCGCGGTGGACAGGCCGACGGCGAGCACGATGCCACCTGCGACGAACGCGCGCACCCTGCGCTTCGACGCGCTCGAGCGCCAGGCCGGGCGATCACGGTCCGGCGCGGTCACGATCGCACGGGGCTGCCCGTGAGGCCGGCACGTCTCGCGCGCTGCACGGCGGGCGGCAATGCTGCGAGGAGGGCGTCGACATCCGCCTCCGTCGTCGAATGGCCGACCGAGAACCGCAGGGCCCCCCTGGCGTCGTCCTCGGTGAGGCCCATCGCGAGCAGCACGTGGGACGCCTCGGGGATACCCGCCTGACATGCGGACCCGGTCGAGACCGACACGCCCGCGCTGTCGAGCAGGAAGAGCAGCGAGTCGCCCTCGCACCCCGGGAAGGTGAAGTGCGCATTGCCCGGGAGTCTGCGTCGCGGATCGCCGCGCAGCACCGCATCCGGCACCGACGAGAGCACCCCGGCGACGATGCGGTCCCGCAGAGGTTCGAGAGCAGGGAGGGGATGCCGCGCCGCCACCCCGAAAGCGACGGCCGCCGGGGCGTCCTGGGTGCCCGACCTCACCTGGCGCTGCTGACCGCCGCCGTGGATGAGTGGCTCCACCGCGGCCGAGCGGGAGAGCACGAGGGCGCCGATGCCGAGCGGGCCGCCGATCTTGTGGGCCGAGACGCTGACCGCGGCGAGTCCTGACGCCCCGAAGTCGAGCGGAACGTGCCCGTACGACGACACGGCATCGACGTGCACGGGCACACCGTGCGCGTCGGCGAGTGCCGCCACTTCGTCCACGGGCTGCAGGGTGCCGACCTCGTTGTTCGCCGCGAGCAGGGTGACGAGCGCGACATCGGGCCCGAGTGCCTCGGCGAGCGCCGCGACATCCACCCGGCCGGCGGAGTCGATCGGGATCCAGTCGACGACGGCCCCCTCGTGCCGTTCGAGCCATTCGACGGCGTCGATCGTGGCGTGGTGCTCGCCCCGCGGTGCGACGATGCGCGGGCGATCGCCTGCCGCGTTGCGCGCCCAGAACAGCCCCTTGATGCCGAGGTTGATCGCCTCGGTACCCCCCGAGGTGAAGACGACCTCGATGGGATCGGCCCCGAGCGACGCCGCGACGCTCTCACGGGCCTCTTCGAGCATCCGCTTGGCCTGCTGCCCCTGGGTGTGGATCGACGACGGGTTGCCCACGATCCCGAGCGAATCGACGTAGGCGTCCATCGCCTCCGCGAGCATGGGCGTCGTCGCCGCATGGTCGAGGTAGACGGTCATCGTACTGATTACTCTATGACTCATGCCCGAGACCGACCCGACAGAGCCCGGCGACGCGGTCGGCAGGGGCACCGATGGTGCTGATGGCGCCGACGCCGTTGATGGCGCCGACGCCGGTGATCTCACCGACGGTCTGCGCGATCTGGGTGTCCGGGTGCGCGACGGCTCGGGCGAGATCCGGGTGTGGTCGGGCAGCGCCACCGGCGTCGATCTCTGCGTGTTCGGCGAGAAGGACTCCAACTGGGTCGCCCATTCTGTGCCCCTCGAGCGCGACGGGCACGGGGTGTGGAGCGGCTCGTCGACGAGGCTGCAGGTCGGCACGAAGTACTCGGTGCGCGCCCGCGGCCCGAAGGGCCCGAACCACGACTTCGATCCGCGCCGCCATCTGATCGACCCGTGGTCGAGAGGGCTCGCCCGCACGACGGATGGCGCGTGGCGCTCGTACGTGCAGGATGACGCGTTCGACTGGGCCGGCGTGCGCAAACCCACGACTGGACTCGACCACCTCGTGATCTACGAGGCTCACGCGAAGGGCCTCAGCAAGCTGAACCCCGCCGTGCCGCAGCGCCTGCGGGGCACCTATGCGGGGCTCGCCCACGAGTCGAACCTGGCGTATCTGACCGACCTCGGGGTCACCGCTGTCGAACTGCTCCCGGTGCATCAGTTCACGAGCGAGCAGCGGCTGGTCAAGCAGGGACTCCGCAACTACTGGGGCTACAACACCCTCAACTACTTCACGCCTCACACCGCCTACGCCTCGCGGTCGGCGCAGTTCGGCGGCCCTGGCGCGGTGCTCCGCGAGTTCAAGGGCATGGTGAAGCTGTTCCACGAGGCCGGCATCAAGGTGATCCTCGATGTGGTCTTCAACCACACCGCGGAGGAGGGCCCGCTCGGACCGACGACGAGCCTGCGGGGTCTCGACAACGCTCACTACTACCGTCAGATGGCCGACGGCGGCTACATCGATGTGACGGGGTGCGGCAACACGGTCGATTTCTCGCTTCCCGCGGCGCAGAGGCTCGTGCTCGACTCCCTGCGGTACTGGGCCAACGAGGTGCAGGTCGACGGGTTCCGGTTCGACCTCGCCCCCGCCCTCGGTCGCGACGCCGGCGCGATCTTCGACCCCGAGCATCCGCTGCTCACGGCGATCGTCACCGATCCAGCCCTCGCCGGCGTCATCATGATCGCCGAGCCGTGGGACGTCGGCATGGGCGGCTGGCAGGTCGGCGCCTTCCCCGACGGCTGGTCGGAGTGGAACGACGGCTACCGCGACAGGATGCGCGACTTCTGGCTCACCGACATCGCCGAGGAACGCACCCACGGCTCGGCTCAGCAGGGGATCGGCGGGATGGCGCGGCGCCTGGCCGGGTCGGCGCACGTCTTCTCCCGCGAACGCGGCCCTCTCGCCTCGGTCAACTTCATCACCGCCCACGACGGTTTCACCGCGGCGGACCTGACCGCGTACAACCAGAAGCACAACCTCGGCAACGGCGAGAACAACCACGACGGCTCGGACCAGAACCACTCGTTCAACCACGGAGTGGAGGGCCCGACCGACGATCCGGCCGTGCTCGCCGCCCGTTGTAAGGCTCTGCGCAACATCCTCGGCACCCTGCTGCTCTCGGCGGGGGTGCCGATGATCACGGCGGGCGACGAATTCGGCCGCAGCCAGCAGGGCAACAACAACGCATACTGCCACGACAGTGAGCTGACCTGGCTGCCGTGGACGGTGGAGCCCTGGCAGCACGACCTCCGTGAGGTCGTCCGCACACTGCTGAGACTGCGGCGCGAGAACCCGGCGCTGCGACCGGTGCGCTTCGGGGTACTGGGCGAGCACACCCCGTCGGCGAGCGAGATGAGCTGGTACAACATCCTGGGGCAGGAGATGTCGATCTCGGACTGGGACTCCCCCAGGTCACGCACCCTGCAATATCTCGCCGCCTCCACCCCGGAGTTCGAGCAGCTCAACCGCATCCTGCTGATCGTGCACGGTCGCGAGACCGACACCACCGTCACCCTTCCGAAGCACCGCGGCGTGACGGGCTACACCCTCCTGTGGGACAGCGCGGATGACGCGGCCGGGGCCATCGAGCTGCGTCCAGGGCGCCCGCGGCGCGTGTCGGGCACCTCGATGCAGCTGTTCCGCGCGCACTGACTGTCAGGCGTCCTCCGCGCTCGAGACTTTCGGGACCTCGACAGCCGACCCAGCGCGCCGCGCCCTCACCGAGGAGATGATGCCGCCCACGAGCATGTACCCCGCATAGGAGAACAGCCCGATCGCGAGGGCGGGGATGATCCAGCTGCGGTTCTCGCCGTTCACCGCCATGTTGACCCATCCGATCAGCGGGATCGAGTAGGTCACCCTCCCTTGGATCTGCTCGGCGAGGATCGGATCCGGGTCGGGATCGCTGTTGTTGTCACCCTGGAACTCGAAACTGCGCGCCCCGGTCGTGGCCTCGGAGATCGCGATGATCCGATGCGTGATGACCTCGGGTTCGCCCGATCGGATCTGGTAGGTCGCGACATCCCCCACCGCGAGGTCTGCGGTGTCGACAGGCTGCACGACGATGAGCGTGCCGGGCGGCAGAGAGGGTTCCATGGAGCTCGTGAGCACCGTGAGCGGCGTCGCGCCCGACAGCTTCGGAACGATGATCACGACCACGGCGAGCGCGAGCACGGCTACGAGGAGCGCCGCGCTGAGGCCGAGCACGATGTAGTGCCCGAGCCCCTTCTCGGGAGCCGGTTCAGTCACCGGCACCCGCCGCAGGCGTCGAGTCGGCACGTCGGCGCCTCGCGGCGAGGAGGGCTGCGCCGGCGCCCACGAGGAGCGAAGCGCTCACGATGCCACCGAGCGGCAGAAGGCCCCCGGTGAAAGCCAACGCCGACCGCGTGGCGCTCGGAGCTCTGCCATTCCCCGACGACGACACGATCACGCCCACATCCTCGCACGCCGACGCGGGCAAAGGGCCTCCCGAGCCGTCGCGCATCGCAACGAGGAGGTCGAACCGGGCGGACTCCCGCTGTGCCGTGGCACCGTCGACCTGCTCGTCCATGACGATGGCGAACTCGAGCCTGGTGACCCCGCCGGGCGGGACATCCTGAGCGGTCATGAGAACGCCGCATGAACGGAGGTCGGCGAACGACTTCGAGGTGGTCGTGCCGGTCACCGAGTTCCACGCGTCGAGGGCGACGGCGTCGGCGAAGGTGGCGGACGAGACATCCGCTCCGCGCACGCTCACCCGCAGGGAGGCGGCCACCGGCGCGGGATTCTTGATCCACAGGGTCGAGCTGACTCGGCCCCCCGGCACGAGGGCGCCCGCACCGTCGAAGAGCCCTCCGGCGAGTCTGTCGGTGAAGGTGACGCCGTCGTCACTGACCAGCACGACCGGACCGGATGACGCGGCCGCCGCCACCTCGCCCCCGATCGTCACCGCACCGAGCGTCGCCGCAGCGACTAGCGCCGCCGCGAGCAGCGCCGCCGCGCGCGCCGGCCCGCGCCGCCGCACAGAGGTAGGCATCAGCCCACCACCGTCAAAGAGAAGGTCTGTGCGGGAGTCGAGTTGCAGGTGAACTGCTGCAGTTGCGTGTCCGGGGTGGTGCTGCGGCCGTTGATGTCGAGGCACTTCGAGCTGTTGCGGTTGACGAAGGAGAACAGTCCTCCGGCCTCCTGCTGCACCCTCCACTGCTGGTTCGCGGCCCCGCCGTAGTTCCACAGCTGCACGAGGGCGCCGTCGGCGACGCTCACACCGGAGACATCCCAGGCGGAGGAGGGGATGTTGCGCGGCACCACCTTGTAGAAGCCGTTCGTGGTCGCGACGAACTGCCACTGCTGGCTGGTCGCGGTCGAGCAGGTCTGGATGATGAGCGCGGTGCCGTTCGCGGTGCCGGAACCCCTGCCGTCGACGCACAGGCCGCTGTTCGGGTTGGTGATGCGGTACCAGGCCGTGGAACTGATCGCCGTGGTGGTGACCGAGGTCGTCGCCGAGTAGGCGGAGGCGTTGCCCGCGGCGTCGATGGCGCGTACCCGGTAGGTGTACGTCGTGCCGGCCACCAGGGTCGAGTCGGTGTAGCTCGTCGAGGTGACCGAGACCGGGGTGCCGCCGTCGCGCTGCAGCTCGTACCTCGTGACGCCGACGTTGTCGCTCGAAGCCGGCCAGGTGAGGGTCGTCGTGGTGTTGGTGGTCGCGGACGCCGTCGGCGCAGCGGGCACGGACGGCGCCGCGGTGTCGGCGACGTTCTGGGTGATGGAGGTGATGGCCACCGTCCTCGTCCAGGTGCCGAGGGTCGAGGTGACCGATCCGGTGCCCACCATGCTCTGACCGGCGAGAGAGGTCTGCTGGGCCGAGGTGACCGACGTTCGCACGCAGTAGACGGCGGATGCGGCGGGCGCGAGCGTCGAGGTGAGTGCCGGGATGTCGTTCCACGACGACGTGGTCGCGACGGCGGGCGGGGTCGCGACGGTGCACGCGGCGGCGGTCTGCGGCCAGGTGCGCACGAGCACCGCGGCCGACAGCGTGTTCTGGGTCTGCACGCCGAGCGCGAAGCTGTGCGGCGCGGTGACGGTGCCCGAATTGGTCACCGTGATGGTCGCGTTGTCGACGAGGCTCGCGTTGTAGGTCTTCGCGAGGCCGTTGAAACCGCTCTGTCGCACGTTGATGGTGCCGGAGGCGATGCCCGTGCCCGAGGTCGAGATGCTCGACTGCGAGCTCCACAGAGCGCTGCTCGCGCCGGTTCCGGCGAGCACGAGGAACAGCGCGATGCCGATCGCGGCGGCGAGACGGTGCCTGATCGACATCAGCGCACCTGCGCGGCGTCGATCGCGAGCGTGAAGGTGGCGGTCTTCGCCTGGAGGGTGGCCGGGGCATCCAGATCGAGCGTGGCCTGCAGACACACCGGAACGGAACCGCCGGGGGCGAGCACGATGGGGGTCGCCGTCGTGGTGAAACCGACGAGCGGGGCGGTGACGCCGGAGGTGCCGACGGCGCACGTGGAGGCCATCGAGAGAGTCAACGACAGTTCGGCGGCGAGCGCGGCCGAGGCGGAGGGCACCGTGGTGCCGGAGACCGTGATCGCGAGGCGGGTGGTGCCGGTGTTCTGGATCACGAACGGCGTCGGGGTGATCACGGACTGGCCCGGTCCGAGCTTGGTGGTGTCGAGGGCGTCGAGCGCGTAGGCGGTGGACTGTCCGTCGATGGTGATGCTGGTGGAACCGGAGGTGACGCTCGAGGCGTTCACGGTGGTGCGGCCGTTCCACAGGGCGTAGCTCGTGCCGGTGCCGATGAGGGCGAAGACGATCGCGATGGCGACGGCGCCGGCGGCGGAGAGCAGCCGCCGGGGGAACCGCGATGAGCGTCGGCCCTGCGCATCCGTAGCGTCTGTACGGGTGAAGGGTGTCGAGGTGCTCATCGCGGTCTCCTTTCCGGGGGCGGTGGTTCTGTCGGGCCGACGAGACGCGCCGACCGGGGTCGGCGCGCCTCCCGGGTGCTAGCGGGCGTTCTGCTGCAGCTTGAAGGCCAGAGCGGAGAAGTCCACCGAGCCGGCCTGAGCCGTGGTTCCGGAGACCGAGGAGGGCAGGTCGACGGTCACCTTGAGCGTGACGGTGCTCGTTGCGGCCGCGGGCGTCACCGAGAAGGTGTTGGTCGTGCCGATGCGGGTCACGTTCGCTCCACCGGTCGCGTCGACAGCGAACACGAGCGCCGACTTGAGGGCGGCGTTGGCCGCACCCGAGGCGACGATCGAGGCGTCGTCGTACGACAGGGTCGCCGCGAGGTTGTTGCCGGTCGCGTTGATGGTGACGACCTGGGTGAGCTCGAGCTTGTCGCCGGGCACGATCTTGTAGGAGCTGATCGACGGGATGGCCGCCGCGGTGCGGTCGGGCGAGATGTCCCTCCACGACGGCGTACCCGACGAGGCGATGGACAGCGTGCCCGACGCCACGGTTCCGACGTTCACGGTCGCGGTCGAGTTCCAGAGCGCGAAGGTTCCGGCGCCGCCGAGAAGGAGGGCCACACCAGCTGCGCCGGCGACTGCACCTTTGAGGAGCTTGTTCATGAGTGTTTCCTTTCGCGGCACGAGGTGCCGGGTTCTGTGTTCGAGTTGGTCACCGCTCGCGCGGCATCGGAGCCCGCGATGGGCGCGAGCCCCGGAGTCATCCGTTCCCCCGTCCGAATACTCGAACGTTCAGAACTGCGCGGTTTCCGTGACCACCTCTCGGCGATTCCGGCTCCCGCGCCTTCCCCTGATGAAGAACCTAACGTGGACAGACCGACTCGTCTATCCTCCCCGTGACCCCAGTGGTGGGGTCACCGTGAATCGGGCGTTCGACAACGCAATTCGCGTTGACAACGGGGCAAGGCGGCGCATATCGGCGGTATAGGCCGTGATTCTGTCGGTGATCCGTAGCCCCGACCGCTGTACCCCGGTCGATGGCGGGGTACGTCCTTGTAACCCGAACTGCTCGAGGAGGGCGGCGACGGAACTCCCCGAAGACGCAGAAACGCCCCGGCGGCGAGCCGGGGCGTCTCAGTAGGTGCGGCGGGCGGTCAGCCCGCGGTGGCGATCAGCCCCAACTCGGCGGGGCCGGCGAGCAGCGGATGCCGGGGTACGACACGCACGTTGTACCCGAAGCTCCCGGCGCGCGACAGCGGCACCGTGCCCGAGAACTGCACCGGCGCACCGGCCACCGGCGGATCGGGCATCAGCGCGACGTGATGCGGGTTCTCGAGGCTGTCACCCTCGCGGGCGCGCCCGTAGACGACCTCGACGGCGACGTCGTCCGGCGACAGTCCGTCGAGTTGCACGTGGGCGCGCACGTGCAGCTCGTCTCCGACCTGCGGCACCGCATCGACCCCACCGGACTCCACGTGGGTGACCGTGACGAGCGGCCACGCCTCGGTGATCCTGGCCTTCCAGGCCGAGAGTTCCCGCGCGCCCGCGTACGACCGCTCCTCGATCGCGCGCTGCGCGTTCGCGGCGGGTACGTAGAGCCGGTTCACATACTCCATCACCATGCGGTCGGCCGAGAGCGCCGGCGACAGGGTCGAGAGGGTGTGCCTGATGGACTGCACCCAACGCGACGGCACTCCGTCGGATCCCCGCTGATAGAAGCGCGGGGCGATCTGATGCTCGATCAGGTCGTAGAGCGCCTCGGCCTCGAGGGTGTCGCGTTCGGCGGCATCCCCGGCGGAGTCCGCGCTCGGGATGGCCCATCCGTTCTCCTCGTCGTAGAACTCGGCCCACCACCCGTCGAGGATGGAGAGGTTGAGCGAACCGTTGAGGGCGGCCTTCATGCCCGAGGTACCGCAGGCCTCCAGCGGACGGAGAGGGTTGTTGAGCCAGACATCCGTGCCCGGGTAGAGCAGTTGAGCCATCGCGATGTCGTAGTTCTCGAGGAAGACGATCCTGGTGCGCAACTCGGGAGTGGAGGTGAACTGCACGAGCTTCTGGATGAGTCGCTTGCCCTCCTCGTCGGCCGGATGCGACTTGCCCGCGATCACGATCTGCACCGGGTGCTCGGTGGAGGTGAGGATGCGCGCGAGGCGTTCCTGGTCGTGCAGCATCAGGGTCAGGCGCTTGTAGGTCGGGACGCGGCGCGCGAACCCGATCGTGAGCACCTCGGGATCGAGCAGGTCGGCGACCCACGCCGGCGTGATCGAGCCCGGATTCTGCTCCTGGAGGGCCGCGGCGGTGCGGCGCCGGGCGTCCTGTACGAGCTGTGCGCGCATGGCCGTGCGCACCTCCCACAGATCGAGGTCGCTCACGGCCCCGCTCGCCCAGTCGGCCGAGGTGGTGTCGGTCGTGCCGAGCTTGGTCGCGGCGAGCGCGAGCAGCGCGGGGTCGGTCCAGGTGGGCGCGTGCACACCGTTGGTCACCGAGGTGATCGGAACGTCGGCGTTGTCGAAGCCCGGCCACAGCGGGCCGAACATGCCGCGGCTGACCTCGCCGTGCAGCTTGGACACCCCGTTGGCGCGCTGCCCCAGGCGCAGGCCCATGACCGCCATGTTGAACGTCGCGGGGGTGCCTCCCTCATAGTTCTCCGCGCCGAGCAGCAGCACGTCGTCGACCTGCACTCCCGGGAGCAGGTCCGTGCCGAAGTACTGGGCGATGAGTGGGGCGTCGAACCGGTCGATGCCCGCGGGCACCGGCGTGTGGGTGGTGAACACGGTGCCGGCGCGGACGACCTGCAGCGCCTCGGAGAACGACAGTCCCCCGCCGACGAGATCGCTGATCCGCTCCAGTCCGAGGAATCCGGCGTGACCCTCGTTGGTGTGGAACACCTCGGGAGCCTCGGCATCCGTCAACTCGACGAGCAGTTTGATGGCCCGCACACCCCCGATGCCGAGCAGCAGTTCCTGCAGGAGCCTGTGCTCTCCCCCGCCGCCGTAGAGCCTGTCGGTGACGCTTCTCAGGTCGTCGTCGTTCTCGGGGATGTCGGTGTCGAGCAGCAGCAGGGTGATGCGACCGACAGCGACCTGCCAGACGCGGGCGTAGAGCGCGCGACCACCGGGGAGGGCCAGCGCGACCTGTGCCGCCGTGCCGTCAGGATGCCGCAGCACCCGGAGCGGGAGGCCGTCGGGGTCGAGCACGGGGTAGGACTCCTGCTGCCAGCCATCGGCCGAGATCGCCTGCGCGAAGTAGCCGGAGCGGTAGAAGAGACCGACGCCGATGATCGGCACGCCGAGATCGGAAGCGCTCTTGAGGTGGTCTCCCGCGAGGATGCCGAGTCCGCCGGAGTACTGCGGCAGAGCTGCGGCGATCCCGAACTCGGGCGAGAAGTACCCGATCGCCGAGGGGGCGTCGGGAGGCAGCGACTGGTACCAGCGCGGTTCGGTGAGGTACGCGTGCAGTCCGTCGCGTTCGGCGTCCACGGCCCGCACGAAGTCGGTGTCCGCGGCGAGCTCGGCCAGTCTCGTCGGCTCGATCTCCCCGAGCAGACCGATCGGGTCATGACCCGAGCGTTCCCACAATTCCGGCGAGAGCCTGGCGAAGAGCTGCCTGGTCGGCTCGTGCCACGACCAGCGCAGATTGGTGGCGAGTTCTTCGAGACCGGAGAGTGATTCTGGCAGGACGGTTCTGACGGTAAATCGCCTGATTGCTTTCACGAGCGACCACTCTAGAGGCAAACGCTCGGGTGCCGACACGGGCCGCGGCGGGGTAGGTCGGCGCGGTACGGTCGAGTGGTGGCTATGGCATTCGAACCGAAGATGGGTCGTATCCCCATCCGTGACCTGTCCCCCCGTCAGCCGGAGGGCCACTGGCCACCCAAGGGCTATGTGGGCGAGGTCGTGCCCTTCAGCGCAACCGTGTTCAAAGAGGGGCACGACCTGCTCAGGGTCGACCTCTACCTCACCGACCCGGCAGGCGTCGAGACGCGGCATCCGATGGTCAACACCTCGACGGGGCTCGACACCTGGGCCACCGAGGCGATGGTCGACTCGCAGGGGTTCTGGAGTTACCGCATCCGGGCGTACCACGACGACTGGGCCACCTGGCATCACGACGCGACGCTGAAGATCGCGGCGGGGGTCGACGTTCCTCTCATGCTCACGATGGGCACCATCCTGCTGACCCGAGCCCTGTCGGCCGTCGGCGGCCCGACGGGCTCCACCCCTGCGGCCAAGGCGCTGGCCGCTGCGGCGAAGGCGATCTCGTCGAAGAGACTCTCACCGGACGAGCGCCTCGCCGCCGCCGCCGACCCCCGCGTGGCCGCGGCCATGGCGGAGCACCCCCTCGTGAGCCTGGAGACCTTCAGCGCGCCCCACCCCATCAGGGTCGAGCGCGCTCGCGCCGGCGTCGGCTCGTGGTACGAGTTCTTCCCGCGGTCGGAGGGCGCGAAGCAGAACGCCGACGGCAGTTGGACCAGCGGCACCTTCAGGACAGCCGCCCGCAGACTGCCGGCGATCGCCTCGATGGGCTTCGACGTGGTCTACATCCCGCCGATCCATCCGATCGGCACGACCAACCGCAAAGGCCCCAACAACACCCTGGTCGCGGGCCCGTTCGATCCGGGCTCGCCCTACGGCATCGGCTCGGCGGAGGGCGGTCACGACTCGATCCACCCCGAGCTCGGCACCGAGAAGGACCTCGCCTACTTCGTCAAGTCGTGCGCGCAGCACGGGCTCGAACTCGCGATCGACATCGCCCTGCAGGCCTCGCCCGATCACCCCTGGGTCACCGAGCATCCGCAGTTCTTCACGACGTTGCCCGACGGATCCATCGCCTTCGCCGAGAACCCGCCGAAGAAATACCAGGACATCTATCCGCTGAACTTCGACAACGACCCGGAGGGCATCTATCAGGAGATGCTCCGCGTCTTCAGGGTCTGGCTCGCGTTCGGCATCACGATCTTCCGGGTCGACAATCCGCACACGAAGCCGCTCGCGTTCTGGGAGCGGCTCATCGCCGAGATCCTCGACGAGAACCCCGACGTCATCTTCCTGTCCGAGGCCTTCACCAAGCCCGCCATGATGCGCAGTCTCGCCCAGGTCGGGTTCCAGCAGTCGTACACCTACTTCACTTGGCGCAACACGAAGAAGGAGCTCGAGGAGTACCTCACCGAACTGTCGCACGAGACCAGCGACTACCTCCGGCCGAACCTCTTCGTGAACACGCACGACATCCTGCCGCCGTATCTGCAGTTCGGCGGGGTGCCTGCCTACAAGATCCGCGCCGCGATCGCCGCGACGGCAGCGCCGACCTGGGGCGTGTACAGCGGCTACGAGCTCATCGAGAACGTCGCGCGCCCGGGAGCCGAGGAGAACATCGACAACGAGAAGTACGAGTTCAAGCCCCGCGACTTCGCGAAGGCCGAGGCGCTCGGCCGCTCCCTCGCGCCCTACCTCACGATGCTCAACACGATCAGGGCCGAGCATCCGGCGCTCCGCCAATTGCGCAACCTCGAGGTGCACTGGAGCGACGACGACTCGATCCTCGTATACAGCAAGTACCTCGACGGTCGGTTCACCCGCAGCGGCAAGCGCGACGCCATCATCGTCGTCGCGAACGTCGATCCGCATTCCGTGCGAGCGTCGAGCGTGTACCTCGACCCCACCAAGTTCGGGGTCGACCCCTCCCAGCCGTTCGAGGTGACCGATCTGATCACCAGGCAGCACTACACGTGGGGGCTCGCGAACTTCGTGCGTCTCGACGCCTTCACCGAGCCCGTGCACATCCTCCGCGTCGACTATCCGAAAGGCATCTGATGGCCACGGTCACTCCGCCCCCCGCTCTGCACGGACCCGAGCTGCCCCCGTTGCACCCCGGCTTGATCGCATCGATAGCGTCGGGTGGGCACCCGCACCCGCACGACACCCTCGGCCAGCACGCGTTCGAGACCGGTTTCGTCGTGAGGGCGCTGCGGCCGCTCGCGACCACGGTCACCGCGATCAGGAGGAACGGCGACAGGGTCGACCTCCAGCACCTCGCCGACGGCCTCTGGCAGGCCTTCCTCCCGGGCGCCGGGCAGGCCTACGAGCTCGAGACCACCTACGAGAGCGGACCGGACTGGGTCACGGACGACCCCTACAGGTTCGTGCCATCGGTCGGCGAGACCGACCTCTACCTCTTCGGCGAGGGCCGCCATGAGCAGATGTGGACGGTCTTCGGTGCCCAGTTCCGGCCGCACGAGGGCGTCGTCGGCACCTCGTTCAGCGTCTGGGCCCCGCACGCCCGCGCGGCGCGGGTGGTCGGCGAGTTCAACGCCTGGAACGGCGTGCTGCACACCATGCGCCGCCTCGACGACAACGGGGTCTGGGAGATCTTCGTGCCGGGGATCGAGCCGGGCACGACCTACAAGTTCGAGCTGCTGACCGAGGGCGACCAGTGGGTGACCCGGGCGGATCCGATGGCCAGGTACACCGAGCATCCACCGGCCACCGCCTCGGTCGTGGGCACGTCGGACTACACCTGGGGAGACGCCGACTGGCTGAGTCGACGGGCCGACCGCGACCCGCACAACTCGCCGATGAGCGTCTACGAGGTGCACGTCGGCTCCTGGCGCCCAGGTCTCGGGTACCGGCAGCTCGCCGACGAACTCGTCGCCTACCTGCAGGAGACCGCATTCACGCACGTGGAGTTCATGCCCCTGGCCGAGCATCCGTTCGGAGGCTCCTGGGGGTACCAGGTCACCGGCTACTTCGCACCGACCAGTCGCTTCGGGCATCCCGACGACCTCCGCTACCTCATCGACGCCCTGCACCGCGCCGACATCGGCGTGATCATGGACTGGGTGCCCGGGCACTTCCCGAAAGACGAGTGGGCTCTGGCGCGCTTCGACGGGCAGGCGCTGTACGAGCACTCAGACCCGCGTCGCGGTGAGCAGATGGACTGGGGCACCTACATCTTCAACTTCGGGGATTCACAGGTGCGCAACTTCCTCGTCGCGAACGCCCTGTTCTGGCTCGAGGAGTTCCACATCGACGGGCTTCGCGTCGACGCGGTCGCCTCGATCCTCTATCTCGACTACTCCCGTGAAGAAGGGCAGTGGGAGCCCAACATCTATGGTGGGCGCGAGAACCTGGAGGCGATCAGCTTCCTGCAGGAGGTGACCGCGACCTCGTACAAGCGCAATCCGGGCACGATCATGATCGCCGAGGAGTCGACGGCCTGGCCGGGGGTCACCCGCCCGACCTCCACGAGCGGGCTGGGCTTCGGCCTGAAATGGAACATGGGATGGATGCACGACACCCTCTCGTACATGCAGACCGACCCGATGTACCGGGCGCATCACCACAACGAGATCACATTCAGCATGGTGTACCAGTACACGGAGAACTTCCTGCTGCCGATCAGTCACGACGAGGTCGTGCACGGCAAGGGCTCCCTGCTGCACAAGATGCCCGGCGATCAGTGGCAGAAGCTCGCGAACCTCCGGGCGTACCTCGCCTTCATGTGGTCGCACCCGGGCAAGCAGCTGCTGTTCATGGGTCAGGAGTTCGGCCAGCCCTCCGAGTGGTCGGAAGAACGCGGATTGGACTGGTGGATCCTCGATCAGCCCGTGCACCGCGGCCTGCTCACGCTGGTCGGTCAGCTCAACCGTCTGTATCGCGCCGAGCCGGCGCTGTGGGAGCAGGACAACACGCCGAACGGCTTCGAGTGGCTCGACGGCGGGGCGGCCGAGCAGAACGTGGTCTCGTTCCTGCGCTGGTCGCACGACGGGCAACCCATCGCGGTCATCATGAACTTCTCCGGCAACCCGGTAGGCCACTACAAGGTCGGATTGCCGACCGCCGGGGTGTGGGACGAGATCCTCAACACCGACGCCGGCGACTACGGCGGCTCGGGCGTGGGCAACCTCGGGGCGGTCACCGCGACGGAGGAGTCGTGGGCCGGGCGACCCGCCTCGGTCGAACTCACCCTGCCGCCGCTGGCCGGGCTCTGGTTGAAGCTGCGGAGGTAGCGCCCCTCCCATTCATCTCCAGTTGGCCGATGCACCTCAGGAGAGATGTATCGGCCAACTGGCGATGGATCGGTCGGGAACGGTTGGGAACGGTGGGGGGCGGTCAGTAGAGCAGGCCCGTGAGGCGCCGCCGCGCGGCAGCGACGCGCGGGTCGTCGGCGCCCGCGATCTCGAAGTAGTCCAGCAGCCTCGTGCGCACCGCGGTCTTGCCGTCGGCGTCGAGTGACGGGAACATCGCGAGCAACCTGTCGAACGCGTCATCCAGGTGTCCGCCGGAGACGTCGAGGTCGGCGACGGCCAACTGCGCCTCGAGGTCGCCGGGAACGGATGCCGCGGCGCTCCTGATCGCGTCAGCCGGACTGTCGCCCAACCTGTGCAGCAACGAGACCTGAGCGAGGCCGGCGACGGCGAGCTGATCCCTCGGGTCCTGGGCGATCGCCGTGCGGTACGCCCCGATCGCGCCGGCGTAGTCACCGCGATCGATCGCGTCGTAGGCCTCCTGGTGGTGGGGCGGAAGCGGCTCCTCGACCGGCTCCTGTGCGGGCGCCGCGGCATCCGGCACCTCGGCGGTGCCGGTCACGCCGTTCTGCGCTCCGACCGCGAGCACCTGCTCGAGTACCTGTCTCGCCTCGGCCTCCGGAAGCTCTCCCTCGAACAGGGCGAGGGGCCGACCGCCGATGATGGCCGCGACGGTGGGAACCACCTGGGCCTGGAAGGCCTGCTGCAGCTGGGGGTTCGCGCCGGCGTCGACGGTGGCGAGGATGAGCTTGCCGCCGAATCCTGAGACGAGCTCGACGAGCGAGGCGGTCGGCCCTGCCGCGTACAGCTCGACGATGACCGGCACCGAGTTGGACAGCTCGAGGACGGCGCTGAAGGTGGCATCGGTGACCTCGACGACGAGGGCGGGAACCTGGATGACCCCGCCCGTCGCGCCCGGGGTCGCTCCGGGTGCAGCTGCGCCCACGGCGCCTGTCGCCGGCGTGGCGGCCGCCCCGCCCGGCGGCCGCACGAGCGACGAGAGATCGACGGCGCCACGCAGGTTGGCGCTGGATGGGGGCACTGACGTCATGGGAGTTCCTTCGCGGAGGTGATGCCCTGGCTGAAGCCCAGGAGCGTGATCTTCTGATCGCTGCCGATCGGTGGGATGTAGAAGAGCACCTGATTGAGGTAGGACGACTCAGTCCCCTTGGTGCTGCCAGCCAGGCCCACGAGAGTCTTCACCGCGCCCTCGGGGTTGATGGTGGCGCCCGTCTCCACAGGCTTGACGACTTCCGAGGCGGAGAAGCTCGCGGTGACGAGTGCGCCGGACTCGTTCGAGAGTATGGCCACGAGCTCGGAGGTGCCGGGGGCGAATGCAAACTCGATGGATGCGATGGCGGGGAGTGCCGCCTTGCGCTCCGCTCTCTTGTCGACCCCGATGCTGGGCAGCAACAGATCCCTCTCGAGGTCGAAGAGGCCGTACGACGCGCTCGCCGGTCCGTTGGAGACGACATCCAGGTAGGTGGGGAGCAACTGGCTGGGCGGGAGGGACAGCAGTTGCGAGTCCGGGCCCAGCCTGGTCGCTCCCACACCCTTGGGGGCGAGTTCCGGAAGCACCGCGCCCGGCTCGAGCGAGATCGCGTAGTGCACCTTGTACTGGTCGCGCGCGGTCTCCTGGATCATCGTCAACGACACCGGAGCGACCGAGTCGTCCGGGCCACCCTCGACCACGGCGACGATGGTGCGCGGCCACTCCTCGGACTGCTGGGGGAGGGTGATCTGCACGGGGCCGGCCAGGATGGTCGGAAGAGCGCCCTGTGCGCTGTCCTTGGCCCTGAGCGCATAGTTGCCGGCACGGAGTTCGAGCGCCGGTCCGGCGAATCTGGCCTCGAGCGCCGCGGCGTCGAGCGAAGCATCGGCCGCGGTGGCCAC
>JBEANR010000219.1:0-10239 GCA_041165365.1 Actinomycetota bacterium
CGATGACGAGCACCGTGGCGCGGGTGTCGGGGCGACGCTCGGTCGCCTCCGAGGCGGCGGCACCGGTGGATGTCGCGGACCCGGCGGATGCCGGACGCGTCGCCACCGGCTGCTCGGATCCGGGCTGCTCAGGTTCCGGCTTCTCGGGTTCGGGCTGATCGGGTTCCGGCTGCTCGGGTTCGGGCTGCTCGGGTTCCGGCTGTGGTTCCAGGTCCGGTCCGGGCTGCGCCGGTTCAGGCTCAGGCTCCGGTTCCGGTTCGGGCGGTGGAGTTCCGGCCGCGGCCTCGGTGTCGACGGGCGTCGCGCGTGTCGTCATTCCAAAAGGCGCGGGCAGTGTCCCCTGTGCCCCTTGCTCGTCGTCGCGGGTCTCCGATACGGCTTCTGTCTCCGGCTTCGTCGCCTTCGTCGCTGCGCCTGACGCCCGAGGGGTCGGCCTCGGCGACGCCGCCTTCTGGGGCGCCGCTCTCTGGGCGCCGGTCCGCGACCCGGCCGGGGTGGTCGCCGACTTCCTCGCAGCCGATGTTCTCGAGGCAGGAGCCTTCGCGGCACCGTTCTTCGCCGCGCCGGCCTTCGCTGCACCAGTCTTCGCCGCACCGGTCTTCGCCGCGCCGGTCTTCGCCGCGCCGGTCTTCGCCGCGCCGCCGGCGCCGCCGGTCTCGGCAGCGGGCGACGTCGTGCGCGAGGTCTTCTTGGCCGCCGGCTCCCTCGGGGTGGCTCTCGCGGCGGGAGTGGCGCCCCCCCGCGACTCGGGCGCGTCCGGCCCGGTCGCCTCCGGCGTGAACCCGGCGTCCGCATCCGTCGACGTGGGCATCCCGGCCGACGTGGTCGCTCTGGAGACCGCACTCGAGGCCGGCCTCGGGTTGGCGGGCGTCCGTGGGGTCTTCGGTCCGGATCGGGGTGTGCGGGGCGCTCGCGGAGTCGAGGCGCGCTGCGTCGGCGTTCGCGGAGCCGAGGCCCGCTGGGCCGCTGGGGGTGCGGCCGCGGCATCCGTACCACCGGCCCCGGACGCGGCCTGCTGCGTCACCGCATCGGAATCCTGATCCGGCGTCTGAGGCGAGTCGGCGTCGGGTTCGGAATGCACCGCACCACCGTACCAACGCCCCGGGTGCACTCCGCGCGTGACCCGTGTCATATCACGAAACGGACACGTCCGATGAGCGGAGCCTGCCCGAAATCGACCCCACCCGGTAGACTCGACCGAGCACAACGGGGTGTCTGAACCAGAGTCGTGGCATGAACAACGGGTGAATCCCGATCACAGTGTCGTCCGCACGGCTCATCTAGCCTCTAGTTGGGAGACTCATCGTGACCACGAACATCGTGATCCTCGCCGCCGGGATGGGCAGCAGACTGGGCCGTTCGCTGCCGAAGCCCTTGACCGAACTCAGCGACGGCCGCAGCATCATGCAGCAGCAGTTCGACAACATCCGCCACGCCTTCGGTGGCGCGGCCCAGGTGACGATCGTCGTCGGGTACAAGCTCGAGCACATCATCGAGGCGTTCCCACAGGCGTCGTTCGTCTACAACGAGCAGTACGACCAGACCAACACTTCCAAGAGCCTGCTCCGGGCGCTGCGGGCCTCCTCCCCGGGTGGAGTCCTGTGGATGAACGGCGACGTCGTCTTCGACCCCGAGGCCCTCGAGCGCGCCGCGAAGATGGTGGCCCGCGATCAGTCCTTCGTCTCGGTGAACACCGCGAAGGTCTCCGACGAGGAGGTCAAGTACACGACCGACGCGGAGGGGTACATCCGCGAGCTCTCGAAGACCGTGAAGAACGGTCTCGGCGAGGCCGTCGGCATCAACTACGTCGCTCGCGACGACAAGGCTGCGCTCGTGCGTCAGCTGGGTCGCGTCGGCGATCAGGACTACTTCGAGCGCGGCATCGAACTGGCGATCGAGCAGGACAGGCTACGATTTGAGCCGATCGACATCTCCGACCTCTATGCCGTTGAGGTCGACTTCGCCGAAGACCTCGAGAGGGCCAACCTCTTCGTCTGATCCCGCGGCGGGATGTCCCGCGCCAGAGGATACCGCCGACGTGACCGATGTGCTGCCGAGGCGATCCCCGTGGTCGCGGTTCGGTCGGTACCGTCACTCGCTGTGGCTGCTCACCCGACGCGACCTCAGGGTGCGGTACTCCACCTCGGCACTCGGGTACTTCTGGTCGATCCTCGACCCGCTGGTGATGGCCGGCATCTACTGGTTCGTCTTCACGCAGGTGTTCCGTCGGGGGGTCGGCGAGGATCCGTACATCGTCTTCCTGCTGGCGGGTCTGCTGCCGTGGATGTGGTTCACGGGCACGGTGTCGGACTGCACGAGGGCGTTCCTGCGTGAGGCGAAACTCATCAGATCGACGAAGATCCCCCGCACCATCTGGGTCACCCGGCTCGTGCTCTCGAAGGGCATCGAGTTCGTCGCCAGCTTTCCGGTGATCGCGGGATTCGCCGTCTTCGCCGGTGCCACCCTCCACCTGGAGGTGCTGTGGACCCTGCTCGCCATCGCCCTCCAGTCGGTGCTGCTGATCGGGATCGGCCTCATCGTCGCCCCACTCGTGGTGTTCTTCCGCGACCTCGAGCGCGCGGTCAAGCTCACCCTGCGATTCCTGTTCTACGCCTCGCCCATCATCTACGGCGTGACCGACCTTCCTCCGGGCCTCCACGTGCTGGCCGCCTTCAACCCCCTGTCGGGCATCTTCTCGCTCTACCGTGCCGCCTTCTTCCCGCAGCAGCTCGACTGGTTCGCCGTGGGCATCGCCGCCGCCCTCTCGTTCACCCTGCTCGCCATCGGCATCGCGGTGTTCCGCGGCGCCGAACGCGCCGTGCTGAAGGAGATCTGATGGGCGGGCGCGTGGTGGCGGGAGTGCAGGTGCCCGATCCGGTGATCAGCGTGACGGCAGCCGGCATCCGATTCCGCCGCAACAGACGCTCGCGCCGCAGCTTCAAGGATCTGCTCTCGGGCCGTGCTCGCCGCCGCAGACCGGACGAGTTCTGGCCCCTGCGCGACGTCAGCTTCGAGGTCGCCCCCGGCGAGGCGATCGGGGTGGTCGGCCGCAACGGCCAGGGCAAGTCCACGCTTCTCAAACTCGTCGCCGAGGTCATCCTGCCCGACGAGGGCTCCGTCGCCGTCGGCGCGGGGGTCGCCCCGCTGATCGAGATCACCGGCGGGTTCGTCGACGACCTCTCGGTGCGCGACAACGTCTATCTCACCGCAGGACTCCACGGCATGAAGCGCACCGAAATCGACGCGCGATTCGACGAGATCATCGACTTCGCCGAGATCGGCGATTTCCTCGACACCCCGTACAAGCACCTGTCGAGCGGCATGCGCGTGCGGATCGCGTTCGCGGTGATCTCGAGGCTCGAGGAGCCGGTGATCCTCGTCGACGAGGTGCTCGCCGTCGGCGACCGCGCCTTCAAGGAGAAGTGCTACCGGCGCATCGAGGAGCTCCTCGACGGGGGACGTACGCTGTTCTTCGTGTCTCACAACGAGAAGGATCTCCGCCGCTTCTGCACCCGGGGGCTCTATCTCGACAAGGGGGCGCTGGTGCTCGACGCATCCATCGCCGATGTCCTGGCGCGATACGACGCCGACTACGGAGTGAAGAAGTGACCGACATCGAACATCCTCCCGCCCAGGTCGAGAAAGGCCTCCAGAAGCTGCTCTCGGTGCAGCGCCCTCTCGTGCTCGCTCATGTGCGCAGCATCCGGAAGCAGCATCCGGATGCCTCGCCGGCCCGAGTCATCCAGATCCTCGAGCGTCGCTACCTCGCCGCGGTCACCACGGGCGGAGCCGCCGTCGGTGCGAGTGCGGTCATCCCGGGCGTCGGCGTCGGAGTGTCGCTCGCCCTGTCCGGGGTGGAGACCGCGGGCTTCCTCGAGGCGAGCGCCCTGTTCGCCCAGTCGGTCACCGAGGTGCACGGCATCGCCGTCGACGACCCCGAGCGGGCACGCACCCTCGTGATGGCGATGATCCTGGGCACCGGCGGTGGGGAGCTCGTGCGCCAATTCGCGGGCCAAGCGTCGGGCAAGGGCCCGAACCGCAATGGCTTCTGGGGCGAGATGGTCACCAAGAGCATGCCGAAGGCCGCCATGGGGCAGGTCACCGACAGGGTCAGGAAGGCGTTCATCCGTCGCTTCGCCGCGTCGCAGAGCGGCACGATCATCGGGCGGGCGATCCCGTTCGGCGTCGGAGCCGTCATCGGAGGCACCGGCAACCACCTGCTGGGGCGCAAGGTGATCACCAGTTCGCGCGAGGCATTCGGTCCGCCTCCCGCATCGTTCCCCCTCGAACTGGAGCCCCGCGCGACCGCGGATCACACCCGTGGCGGCCCCGTCGCCAGCCGCGGCAGGATGAAGCGGCGGGCCCGCCGCGATGAGGCGCTGTGGACCGACGACGATCCGGCAGCCCCCAGGGGCTGAGGCCGGGTCGGATCCGAATCCTCTCAGCGCCGACGGATGACCTGCTCGTCGTCGGCGTCGTCGTCGCCCTCCGCATCGCCAGCGGACCCGTCCGGCCCGACGAGATCCTCCGGATGCAACGCGGCATGCCGCTCCCACTCCGCGATGAGACCCTCGATCGCGGCGTGGAAGCGCGCCGTCGCGGCGCCCGGCGTCGTGTCGCCGAAGTGGTGGCGCACCCAGTGCTCCAGCCGATCGCGCGCCTCCTCGTCGTCGAGCGCGCGGTCGACGACCGCCACGACATCGGACGCCGCCTCGGCGGTGAGCCACACCGCATCGCCGAGGAATCCCTCGAGGTCGACCTCCGCCGCAGGGTCCGCCGGGCGGGTGACCACGATCGGGCGGCCCGTCGCCAGCCTGTCGTAGACCATCGCCGAGATGTCGGTGATCGCGACATCCGAACTGCCGAGCTGCCAGCCCAACTCGGCTCCGGCGTCGATGACGTGCCGCGCCGAAGAGTCTCTCGCGTTCGCCGCGGACAGGATGGCCACGATCTCCTGGTTGGCCCGGCGGTAGGCCGCGTCGATCACCCCGCTCCTCGGATGCGGCCGGTACACGACGCGGTGGCGCCCCGTGGCGACCAGACGCGACGCGAGCTCGACCCCGTGGCTTGCGATCGACCCGTACGCGGCGGAAGCCCTGTCACCCTCCCAGGTCGGCGCGTAGAACACCACGATCCGGTCGTCGGGAGTGTAGGGGAGCACGCCGCCGAGATGATCGGCCTGCGGTCTGCCGATCGGGATCGCCCGCCGCTCGAGATCGAAGTCCCACAGCTTGCGGCTCAGGCGGTCGAGCGCGGCCTGACCGGCGACCAGACTGTAGTCGTAGGCCTTGAACTGGTTGGTCGTCATGTACATCTTGTCGCTCTCGCCGTGATTGACGAAGACATGCCACATGCGGCTGTACCGCATCATCTGGAAGTTGCGCGAGTTCTGATTGACGTACAGCACGACCTTCAGCGGCTGCTCGTGGATGAACCTCTCCAGATCGACGACCTGCCGCAGGTACACGACGGGCACGGGTGACTCCTCGAAGATCGTGAGCGCAGCGCCGGGCGAGCGGGAGATGATCGCGACCCGCCGCGTTTTCGCCAGTTCGGCGAGCGGGGCGTACCACTGCCTGATCTGATAGAGGTTCACGTCGGCGTCGGCGAAGTACACCGCGACCTCGACCGTCGCGGGGCCCGGAGTGCCGCTCGAGGGTGTCGCTCCGGCGATCCTGCGCCGTGTCATCCGCGATCTCCACAGGTTGACGAGCACGCGTCGCGCGGTCTTCAGATCGTGCAGAACAGACATGTGCCCTCCTCCCGGGGACCGATGGACGCATGGATGATGCGGCACCCGTTCCAGTCAACCAGCGTTCACAGCACGGGCGGCCGTCCGGCCAGAGTCATGCGCCAGACCGTTATCCACCTGAGACGGCGCCGCGGGCCCGGTGATCGCCGCCAGCCTTCCCGCCATCCGCCGAACCAGGCGCGGAGGGCAGCGGGCCTCCGCCACCAGCGGATGAGCTGCACCCCCGTCCAGGCGCCGACGTAGAGCGGAACGAAGACGAGCGGCAGGTTGCGCCGGGCGAGCCACACCCGATTGCGGGCGTTGAGCCTGTAGTACGAAGCGTGTCTGGTCGGTTCGATGGCCGGATGATGCGCGACGAGGTCGCCCGCGTACCAGGTGCGCAGCCCCTGATCCCAGACCCGCCACGCGAGCTCGATGCCTTCGTGCGCGTAGAAGAACGGCTCGGCCCATCCTCCGGTGCGCTCGAAGACGGCGCGGGGCATCACGACGGCGCCCTCCCAGACCGAGAACACCGGTCCGGATGCCGTCGCCTCCCCCTTGCGGATCCGCGGCACCCACCGCCGCGGGTTCGCCACCCCGGTCGGATCGACCACCCTCGGCTGGATCATGCCGAGGGAGGGGTCGCCGGTGAGGAGCGCGATGGCGTCGATCAGGAAGGTGGGCGACGGGATGCTCGCATCGTCGTCGAGGAAGAACAGGTACTCCCCCTCGACCTCGGGCACCCCGCGATTGCGTCCGGCAGGGATCCCGAGGTTCTCGGGCAGGGCGAGCGCCCTCACCCCCTCGGGGAGTCCGACCGGAGCCCATCCGTTGCCGACGATCACGATGTCGGTCGTGACCGACCGTTGATCGAGCACGCTGCGGGCGGCGCGCAGCAGGTCGTCGGGCCTCGTGCCCTGGGTCAGCACGACCACCCCGATCGTCGGGGCCGCGGGTGGATGCCGCGCCGCGCTCATGTCACGCGCGGACGCGCTTCGACGCCATGATCGCGACGAAGTGGCCCGCGAGGGCGAGGAGGGCGAGCGGGAGCAGTGTGGCGACGAGGAGACGGTCGGCGAACGGCTGGCCGGTCAGAAGCCCGATCAGGGACGCGGCGAGAGCGAGGAGGGTCAGCTCCACCGAGTGGTAGAGACGATGGAAGGGCACGAAGCGCGCCGCTCTCCTGAGGCGCGCGACGAGGCGTCCACCCGGTTCGGCCTCGCCCTTGCGATCTGCGAGCTTGTCGAGCCCGCCGTGGGCCCGCGCGACGTGCACCATGTCGTTCAACGCCTTGTTGAGCACGATGACGAGGGCGAGAGCGAGGCCGAGAGTGGTCCATCCGAAATCCTCGGGCACGTCGAAGGGGTACCCCGCCGCGCGGATGCCGAGGGCGACGGGGATGAGCGCCTCGGTCGTGTAGTGCCCGACCTTGTCGAGGAACACGCCGGCCGGCGACCGGGAGTCGCGCCACCGCGCCACCTCGCCGTCACAGCAGTCGACGAGCATCTGCAACTGTCCGAGCACGACGGCGAGCAGCGCTCCCCCGATGCCGGGAACCAGCAACGCCGCGGCGGTCGACCAACCGACCAGGATCATCAGCCCGGTCACCCCGTTGGCCGAAATCGAGGTCTTGAGCAGCACCCAGGTGAGGTACGGCGAGAGGTCACGCAGGTAGAGCGACGCCGTCCAATGCTCGGCGTTGGCGCGCAGGCGCACCTCCGGCGGCTGGGTCACCTCGCGGAGTTCGGCGAGTGATCGAGGGCGCGAGGCCCGCTCGGTCGACATCAGGTCATCTCCCCGTGTGTTCGGTGATGTTCCTGGTCAGCGTGAGCGATCCGAGGATGAATCCGATGCCCCACCCGAAGTGGATGCACGGCAGCACGACCAGGAACCACAGCGCGCTGCGTCCGCCGTCGGTGCGGATGACCGGGACCGCAGCCACCACGACGAAGAGCAGGTAGACCGCCGGCACGATGAAGGCGAGGGTGAGCCAGCCACCGGGAGAGCCGGTCATCCCGAGTCCGACGACTCCGAGGATAGCGCCGACGGTGACGCCGACGACCATGAGCGGCGGCACGAGGTACCGCAGCGACTGCGAGGCCGGGAAGCGCCTGGCCAGCTCTCCGCGCCAGAGGCCGGTGGCGACGAATTGACGCACGAGGGCCCGGAGACTGGAGCGCGGGCGGTAGCGCACCCGCAGCTCGGGGGTGAACCAGACCGTGCCGCCGGTGGCCCTCAGCCGCCGATTGAGTTCCCAGTCCTGGCCGCGCTTGATGCCCTCGTCGAACATGCCGACCTCGACGAGGCGGTGTCGTTGGAACACGCCGAGGTACGCCGTCTCCGCGGGCCCCTCCGCTCCTCCGACGTGATGGGGGGTACCGCCGAGCCCCGCCTTCGCCCCGTACGCCCTCGCGACGGCGCGTTCGAACGGCGTCTCACCGTGCGCGACCATGATGCCTCCGACGTTGTCTGCCCCCGTGCGCAGCAGTGTGGCGACCGCGATCCTGGTGTACTCGGGGGGCAGCACCGAGTGCGCGTCGACCCGGATGACGACGGGGTGCGACGACGCGCGGATGGCGGCGTTGAGCCCGCCCGGCGTCGAGCCCGGTTCATTGTCGATCCTGCGGATGCGGGGATCGGCCGTCGCCAACTCGGCGATGACGTCGTTCGTGCCGTCCACACTCGGACCGAGGGCCAACACGACCTCGAACGGGCCGGCGTAGTCCTGGGCGACCAGGCTGAGCACCGCGGCCTCGATGTGTTCGACCTCATTGAGCACGGGCATGACATACGAGACACCGGGTGTCTGGTCTGTCGGTGTCGCCATGCTGTCCAAGTCGTCGGGTGGTGCCCGGCACACACGCCGGAGAGCAGACCGAGCCTAACAGTCCGCCTCCGGGCGTTATCGGCGGCCGGCGCAGCCAGCGGATGTGGGGTCGGGCTTGCGGGTGGCGGCACAGACGGCAGCGGGGATGGTGGCGCAGACGACGACGGGCGCCGACCTCCGGATGGGGAGGTCGGCGCCCGTGGCGAGTACCGGGAGCCGCGCTACTCGAGCGTGCCGAGGGTGACGTCGACCGTGGACGAGTCTCCGCCCCGCACATAGGTGATGGTCGCGTCCGACCCTCCGGCGAGGGCGCGCACCTGCGCGGTCAGGTCGTTCCTGCCGGTCACCGGCACGTCGCCGATCGCGGTGATGACATCGCCGGCCCTGAGCCCGGCGGCGTCGGCGGCACCGGAAGGCGACACCGTCTGGATGCTGGCGCCTGCGACATCCGAATCCGTCGCGGCATCGCTCACCGTGGCGCCGAGCAGCCCGTGAGACCCGGACCCGGTCTCGATGATCTCGTTCGCGATGCGCTCGGCGAGGTCGGACGGCACCGCGAACCCGAGGCCGATCGACCCGGACTGCGAGGAGCCGTCGCCGGACCCGGCGTTCGCGATGGCGACGTTGATACCGATCACACGGCCGTCGGCGTCGAGCAGCGGTCCGCCGGAGTTGCCGGGGTTGATCGCGGCGTCGGTCTGGATGACCGTCAGGGCGATGGTCGACGATGCCTGGGTCGGGGCGGCGTCCTGACCGTTCTGCCAGAAGTCGAACGGGCCCTGGTCGCCGTTGTCGTTGGTGTCGGGCGCCTCCTCGGTGTCGGGAGCGGCCGCCGACGCCACCGTGATGCTGCGGTTGAGCGAACTGACGATGCCGCTGGTCACCGAGTTGGCGAGCCCGAGCGGGGCGCCGATCGCGATGGTCACGTCTCCGACGTTCAGGTCGGCGGAGTCCGCGAACTCGGCGGGCTGGAAGATGCTTCCGGCGTCGATCTTGATGACCGCGAGGTCGACGATCGGGTCGGTTCCCACGATCTCGGCCGTGTAGCGACGGCCGTCGGAGGTCTGGACCGAGACGGTCGGCGCACTCGATGCTCCGTCGAGGGTGACCACGTGGGTGTTGGTGAGGATGTACCCGTCGTCGGTGAGGATCACGCCCGAGCCGGTGCCACCGCCGCCCGATGCGTCGTCCGCGACCGAGATGGTCACGACCGACGGTCCCGTGGATGCCGCGACCGCGGTGATCGTCGTCGCATCGGTGGCGTCGTTGACCGTGATGTTCGCTGGCCCGGCCCCGGTCTGTGTGGTCGGTGAGCCGTTGGACGAGATCGCGAGAGCCGCGACACCCGCACCCGAGACACCGCCGACGAGCGCGCCGACCGCGAGAGCGGCGATGATGCCGACACGAGCCCCCCGCTTCGACGAGGTGACCGGCGCCCCGTCGACCGCGACGGGAGGCGCGACGGCCGCGGATGCGTCGGGAGCTCGGTGATCGGTGGCGCCGTACCCGGGAGCCCGGTATTCGTACTGCGACGCTGCGACCTGGGGCGGATGAGCGGCGACGGGAGGCGTCAGACCGGGCGTCGGCGGGCTGGGGGCCGGGGCGACGGGGGTCTGCGGTGCGTAGTCCGAGGTCGGCGGGGCGTAGGCCGACGGGGTGGTCGACGGGGTGGTCGACGGGG
>JBEANR010000220.1:0-7721 GCA_041165365.1 Actinomycetota bacterium
AGGGTGCTTCTCGCCCTGCCGTCCCGGCATGAGCACGTGCTCCACGGGGGCCTCAGCGCCCGGTTCGTCGACGCGCTGCCCGCGGGCGGCGGGCACCGCGACGGCCGTCGACTGCAGATCGCGTGGGTTCCGCCGGCCGACTCCGCCGATGCCGCGCTCTCGCCCGGCGGGTATCCCTGTCGGTCGGGGAGGATGACCATCGTCGCGACGACCTCGACCGCGCGTCTCGACGGGGCGTTCGACCGGGATCCGGTCTCGACCGTGATCGACCTGGCGTCGATCGAGCCCGGAACCCCCCTCGGTGCGCTCTCCGCGGGGGACCAGGGGGCTGGACACGTCGTCGTGATCGGCACACCCGACGCCTGGCAGTCCCGGTGGTCGTTGTTGACGGCGGCCCGCTCGCGCTCCGACCTGGTGGTCCACGGATGCGGGGTGGCCGAGTTCCGCGCTCTCACCGGGCTCCGCGCGCTGCCCCCACCCCTCTCCGATCCCGTCCGCGACGCCTGGTGCCTCGAGCCGGGAGGTTCCCTCGCGCGGATCCGGCTGGGCGCTCCTCCCCGGTCGTGACCCGCGCATGCAGGTCTACGACGCCAGCGCCTCCTCGAGCGGCCTGTGCTGGAGTGTGTGCGCGCTCGCGACGGGCTCCGAGACGATGCCGCCCCGCCAGGTGTTGAGGCCGAGAGCGAGTGCGGCGTCGCCGCGCAGCGCGTTTCGCCAGCCCGTGTTCGCGATGGCCCTCACGTAGGGCATCGTCGCGTTCGTGAGCGCATAGGTGGAGGTGTTCGGCACCGCCCCCGGCATGTTGGCCACGCAGTAGAACAGTGAGCCGTGCACCCGGAAGGTGGGTTCGGCGTGAGTCGTCGGGTGCGAGTCCTCGAAGCATCCGCCCTGGTCGACGGCGATGTCGACGAGCACACTGCCCGGCTTCATCCTCGACACCAGTTCGTTGCTCACCAGTTTCGGCGCCCGGGCGCCCGGCACGAGCACGGATCCGATCACCAGGTCGGCCGTGACGAGTGCCCTGTCGATCTCGAACCCGTTCGACGCGATGGTCACGATCCTGCCCGCGTACAGCGCATCGAGTTCACGCAGGCGTTGGATGTTCGTGTCGAGCACCGTCACCTGGGCGCCGAGTCCGACGGCGACGGTGATCGCGCTCGTGCCCGCCACCCCGCCCCCGAGCACCACGACCTTGGCCGGATGCGTTCCGGGAACCCCGGGCACGAGCAGCCCCGGGCCTCCGTTGGGCTTGAGCATGGCGCCGGCCCCGACGATCGGAGCGAGTCGACCCGCCACCTCGCTCATGGGTGCGAGCAGGGGCAGGGCCCGGCTCGGCAACTGCACCGTCTCGTAGGCGATGGCGGTCACCCCGGCCTCGACGAGGGCGGTGGTCAGAGCCCGTTCCGCCGCGAGGTGCAGGTAGGTGAAGAGCACCAGGTCGTCACGGAAGTGGCGATACTCGGCGGCGATCGGCTCCTTCACCTTGAGCAGCAGGTCGGCCGACGACCAGACGGCGTCGGCGTCGGCGACGATGGAGGCGCCCGCTGCCGCATACTGCTCGTCGGCGATCGCCGATCCCTCGCCGGCGCCGCTCTGCACCACTACGTCGTGCCCGTGGGAGACGAGATCGTGCACTCCGGCAGGCGTGATCGCGACCCTGAACTCGTTGTTCTTGACCTCGGTGGGAACGGCGACCCTCATGGTGCTCCTGCCTCTCGACCAGTGCGCGACATCCTGCCTCCGCCGTCGGGGGGAACGCATCGTCGCGGCCACCAGCGTACCGATCGGTGGCGATGGATTCCGCACGAAAAGTGACTCGATCACGCTGATTTCGTGAAATCTATGTTTCCGGATGGATGTTTTGCGCCCTGAGGAGTGCGCGACGGTGAGTCGCTATGCGAGTATCGACGCACGCCGCCCCGTGATCCACCGAGGCAGCGACGCCGTGAAGGAGCCACCGATGACCCGTCCACTGCCCCGAGACCCGATCGTGCGCGAACTGGTGCGTCAGGCCTCCCGATCATCGTTCTCCCGTCGAGCGGCACTGGGCGGACTCGGCATGGGCGCGGCCTCGCTCGCCCTCGCCGCGTGTTCCCCCGCGGCATCCGATCGGCCGACCGCCGCTGAAGACCAGTCCGCCGACGACAAGACGCTGAACTGGGCCAACTGGGCGGCGTACATCGACGAGGACGACGAGGGCAACTACCCGACCCTTCTGGCCTTCCAGGAGGCGACGGGCGTCGAGGTGAGCTACGAGGTCGCGGTCGACGACAACAACACCTACTACGGCAAGGTCAAAGACCAGCTCGCCCTCGGGCAGGACATCGGTGCGGATGTCGTCTGCCTCACCGACTGGATGATCAACAGGCTCATCAGATTCGGCTACGTGCAGGAGCTCGACAAGGCCAACATCCCGAACGCCGACAACCTGATCGCCTCCCTGCAGGATCCGAGCTTCGACCCCGGCCGCACCTATTCGCTGCCGTGGCAGGGCGGCTTCGCCGGAATCTGCTGGAACAAGGAGAAGGTGCCGGGCGGGCTCACCTCCGTCGCCGACCTGTGGGATCCCACACTGAAGGGCCGCGTCGGGGTGCTCTCGGAGATGCGCGACACCATCGGCCTCCTCATGCTCGAGAACGGCGTCGACATCAGCGGGGACTGGGGTTCGGACGAGTTCATGACGGCCGTCGGCGACTTCGAGAAGCAGGTGCAGGCCGGGCAGATCCGCAACATCAAGGGCAACGCCTACCTCGAGGATCTCAAGAGCGAGGACACCCTCGCGGCGATCTGCTGGTCCGGCGACATCACCGTGATCAACGCGGAGGCCGGCGACAAGTGGGAGTTCGCGATCCCGTCCGGCGGAGGCACCCTGTGGAACGACAACTTCGTCATCCCGATCGGGTCGTCGCGCAAGGCGAATGCGGAGTCCCTCATCGACTACTACTACCAGCCGGAGGTCGCCGCGGAGGTGGCCGCGTGGGTCAACTACATCACCCCGGTCGCCGGGGCGAAGGAGGCGGCGGCCGCCATCGACCCCGAGCTGGCAGAGAACCAGCTCATCTTCCCCGACGAGTCGACCCTCGAGACCGTCAAGGTCTTCCGCGGCCTGACCGGGGCCGAGGAGAGCGAGTTCAACTCGGCGTTCCAGGCCGTCGTCCTGGGCGCCTGAGGGTGGCCGGTTTCGCCGAGGCCGGGGCGGACCTCGAACTGAGGGGCATCCGCAAGCAGTTCCCGGGTTTCACCGCGATCGACGATCTCGATCTGGTCATCCCGGCCGGGTCGTTCTTCGCGCTGCTCGGCCCCTCGGGGTGTGGCAAGACCACGACGCTGCGGCTGGTCGCCGGTCTCGAGGAGGCGACGGCGGGCAGCATCCTGATCGGCGGAAAGGACGTCACCCACACCAAACCGTTCGAGCGCCCGGTGAACACCGTGTTCCAGAGCTATGCGCTCTTCCCGCACATGACCATCCTCGAGAACGTGGCCTTCGGGCTGAGGCGCCGTAAGATCCGCGACGCGACCGAGAAGGCCCACGAGGCGTTGCGACTGGTCGAACTCGACCACCTGGCGACCCGCAAGCCGTCGCAGCTCTCCGGCGGGCAGCAGCAGCGCGTCGCCCTCGCGCGGGCCGTCGTCAACCGTCCGGCCCTGCTGCTGCTCGACGAGCCCCTCGGAGCACTCGACCTCAAGCTCCGCCGTCAGATGCAGCTCGAGCTCAAGACCATCCAGGAGGAGGTCGGGCTCACGTTCCTGCACGTCACGCACGATCAGGAGGAGGCCATGACGATGGCCGACACCGTCGCGGTGATGAACCAGGGGCGCATCGAACAGCTCGGCGCCCCCGCCATCCTCTACGAATCACCGCGCACGGCCTTCGTCGCGAACTTCCTGGGTCAGTCCAACCTGCTCAGCGGTCAGGTCGTCGGGACCACCTCGGACAGCATCGCGGTCGACGTGGAGGGCACGAGGCTGACCGTGCCGATCTCGCGGGCCCATCGACACAGCGGCACCGTCACCATCGGTGTCAGGCCCGAGAAGCTGGCCCTCGTGAGAGACGAGCCGTCGATGGATGCCCGAACCAACGTGCTCGGCCCGGGAAGGGTCATCGACGTCTCGTTCAGCGGGGTGAGCACCCAGTACATCGTGCAGATCCCGGGAGCAGGACCGGTGATCGTGTTCGCCCAGAACGTGGGAGTCGGTCCCCTCGCGAGCGAGGGCGACGAGGTGTGGGTGTCCTGGCGGGTGGAGCACGGTTTCGGCCTCGAGGACGAGGTGGCGCCCGCCCCCAGGTTCGCCGCGGACACCGACACGGCGAGCATCGCCGTGCAGAAGCGACGGGCTCTGATGTCGGAGCTCGAGGACAGCTGAGATGGCGTTCACCGCCTTCGCCACCGAGGCCGCGAGAGAACAGGCGCCGCGGCGCAGGAGTCGCGTCGCGGTGCTGCTCCTGCTGCCCGGCATCCTCTACCTCGTGTTGTTCTTCTTGGTTCCGCTGATCTCGCTGGTCATCACCTCTCTCCAAGCGCCGGCCGAGTTCGGCGACATCGGGCAGTATCAGACGGCGTTCAAGTGGGAGAACTACCAGGCGGTGATCGCGCAGTACGGGGAGCAGATCCTCCGCTCGTTCGTCTACGCCGTGCTCGCGACGATCTTCGCGCTGCTGTTCAGCTATCCGCTGGCGTACTTCATCGGTGTGAAGGCCAGGCCGTGGCCGTTGCTGCAGAACCTCATGCTCGTGCTCGTGATAGCGCCGTTCTTCATCAGCTTCCTGTTGCGCACCCTGGCGTGGAAGCAGCTGCTCTCCGACGAGTCGCCCGTCATCACGGGGCTCAAGGCGCTCTCGCTGCTCGCCCCGGACGCGTACTTCACCGGCACCCCGGTCGCCGTGGTCTTCGGCCTCACCTACAACTTCATCCCGTTCATGACGCTGCCGCTGTACGCCGCGCTCGAACGGCTCGACACCCGGTACCTCGAGGCCGGGAGCGACCTGTACGCCAGGCCCTTCACGACGTTCCGCACCGTGACGGTGCCGCTGTCGATGCCCGGGATCGTGTCGGGGGTGCTGCTCACCTTCATCCCGGCCGCCGGCGACTACGTCAACGCGAGCCGCGAGTTCCTGGGGGGAACAGGCACGTCGATGATCGGCAACGTGATCGAGAGCAACTTCCTGGTGTCGCTCAACTATCCGGCCGCGGCATCCCTGTCGATCATCCTGATGGCCGCCATCCTCGTGCTCGTCACCGCCTATGTGCGTCGGAGCGGAACGGAGGATCTGCTGTGACCACCCAGCAGGCGGCGGCGCTCGGCGAGGTCGCGAGCGGCACCGGCGGCGGAGACGTCAGCGGCTCCGGTGGCTCGGCGCCCACCGCGCGCAGGCGGCGCCGCTTCGGGCTCGGCCGGTGGCTGCTGCCGGCGTACACGATCGTCGCGCTCGTGTTCCTGCTCATCCCGATCGCGTACACCTTCGCGTTCTCGTTCAACGACTCGATCAAGTCGAACATCTCCTGGCGCGGGTTCACCCTCGACAACTGGATCGGCGTGTGCCAGGCCCAGGACGTCTGCGAGTCGTTCGGCAACAGCGTGCTCATCGGGGTCTCGGCCACGGTCATCGCCACCACACTGGGCACCATGATCGCCATCGCGCTCGTGCGCTACAGGTTCAGGTTCAGGTCGACTATCAGCCTGCTGCTCTTCCTCCCGATGGCCACACCCGAGGTCGTGCTCGGGGCGGGCCTCGCAGCGGAGTTCCTCACCGCGGGCGTGCAGAAGGGTATCGGCACGGTCATCCTCGCGCACACGATGTTCTGCATCAGCTTCGTCGTCGTCACGGTGAAGGCTCGCGTGTCGAGCCTCGATCCTGCGATGGAGGAGGCGGGGCGGGACCTCTACGGTTCGCCCGCCCAGGTGTTCTGGCGCATCACGTTTCCGTTGCTGCTCCCGGGGATCGTCGCGGCGGCGCTGCTGTCGTTCGCCCTCAGCTTCGACGACTTCATCATCACGAACTTCAACTCGGGCCCGGTCAACACCTTCCCCAAGTTCGTCTACATCTCGGCCACGCGAGGCATCCCCGCCGAGGCGAACGTGATCGCCTCCGCCGTGTTCCTGGTGGCCATCGTGCTCGTCGTCTCCGCGCAGGTCGGTGCAGCGGCCAGGCGTCGACGCCTCGGCGCGACCCCGTGACCGGCGTCGTCGAACCTCGACCGACGGCGTACGGCGATCGGGATCGACTCGAGCGACTCTGGCTCGCCGAGGTGGCGAGGTTCCGGGCCGAGCGCCCCGAGTCGGAGAGCCTCTGGCGCGAGGCCGAGGCGCGCATGCCCGGTGGGGTGCCCATGCTCTGGATGACCAAGTGGCCCGGACCCTGGCCGGTCTTCGTGTCGGATGCCGCCGGCTCCCGCTTCACCTGCGCCGACGGGATCTCGCACGTCGACCTCTGCCTCGGCGACACCGGGGCGATGTGCGGACACGCACCACCCGCGGCGGTGGCCGCCATCTCGGCGAGGCTCGCCGCGGGTTCCACCCTCATGCTCCCGACGGCGGACGCCGCAGCGAGCGCCGACCTGCTCGCCGATCGTTTCGGTCTTCCGAGCTGGCAGTTCACCCTGTCGGCGACCGACGCGAACCGCAGCCTCATCAGATTCGCGAGGCATGTCACCGGGCGCCCCCGAATCCTGGTTCACGACTACTGCTACCACGGCACCGTCGATGAGGCCTACGCGACCCTCGACGACGCGGGGAGGGTGATCGAGAGGCGCGGCAACATCGGCGCTCCGGTCGACCCTGCGCTGACGACATCCGTGGTGCCCTTCAACGACGTCGCAGCTCTCGAACGCGCCCTCGAGTCCCGCGAGATCGCCGCGATGCTCATCGAACCCGCGCTGACCAACATCGGGATCGTGCTCCCCGCACCCGGGTACCTCGACGCCGTGCGCGACCTCTGCACCCGCTTCGGCACCCTGCTCATCGTCGACGAGACGCACACCCTGTGTGCCGGAATCGGAGGGATGACGCGGCAGCTCGGGCTCCGACCGGACGCCGTCGTGGTGGGCAAGACCATCGGCGGAGGTATTCCCGCGGCGGCATACGGCATGACGGAGGACTTCGCCGCGCGGGTGCGCGACGGCCTCGACCTCGAGGACATCGACGTCGGGGGAGTGGGCGGCACCCTGGCCGGCAACGCCGCGTCGATGGCCGGCATCCGAGCCACCCTGTCCGAGGTTCTGACGGACGTCGCGTTCTCGTCCATGGTCGAGCGCGCGACCGAGTGGACCGCGGGGGTACAGGGGGCGATCGACGAGTTCGACGTGCCGTGGCAGGTGACGCAGCTCGGCGCTCGAGCGGAGTACAGCTTCCGGCCGACACCTCCGTCACATGGGGCCGAGGCGGCGGAAGCCGACGACTTCGAGCTGCAGCAGTACCTCCATCTGCACGCCCTGAATCGCGGCATCCTGATCACGCCGTTCCACAACATGGCGCTCATGTGCCCGCAGACGACCTCGGCCGACGTCGCACGGCACACGGCGGCGTTCCGCGAGGCCGTCGCGAGCCTCTACGCCTAACCGAGCCGGCCCGCCCGACCGATGCATCGCGAGTTGGCCAAGTGACCGCTCTGCCGGTGGATCGGCCAACTCGTGATGGATCGGTCGCTGGGTGAGCCCCACTCGTGTCGCGTGGGGGGCGAGGGGGGCACGGGGGAACCGGGGGCACGGGGGCGACGAGGGCAC
>JBEANR010000221.1:0-3958 GCA_041165365.1 Actinomycetota bacterium
CCCGAGCGGGCCCCAGGCCTCGGTGACGATACCGTGCTCGCGGCCGTACGCCGTGACATCCTGGCGCTGGTGGGCCGGATGCAACTCCACCTGATTGATCGCCGGCACCGTGCCCGACTCCGCTGCCAGTCTCTCGAGGTATTCGACGACGAAGTTGCTCACCCCGATCGAGCCGGCCCTGCCGTCGGCTTTGATCTGCTCTAGGGCCTTCCAGCTCTCGACGTAGAGATCGCGCTTCGGGCTCGGCCAGTGGATCAGATAGAGGTCGACGTGGTCGAGGCCGAGTTTCTCGAGACTCGTGTCGACAGCGTCGAAGGCGCTCTGGGTGCCATGGTCGTCGTTCCACAGCTTCGTCGTGATGAAGAGTTCGTCGCGCGGGATGCCGGATGCCGCGATCGCCTTCCCCACGCCGACCTCGTTGCCGTAGATCGCCGCCGTGTCGATGTGGCGGTACCCGATCTCGAGGGCGTCGGAGACGATGCGCTCGGTGTCATCCGGATCGACTTTGAATACACCGAAACCGAGCTGCGGGATCGTGTGGCCGTCGTTGAGAGTGAGGATGGGAACAGTCATCCGTCGAGCCTAAGCGACGGGGTCTCGGCAAGCTCGACCAACGGAGGGACGCCCTACCGCTGATCGAGCAGTCTCGGCAAGCTCGACCAACGGAGGGACGCCCTACCGCTGATCGAGCAGGCTCGGCAAGCTCGACCAACGGAGAGACGCCCTACCGCTGATCGAGCAGCGCACGAGCGCAGCGAGTCCGCGTCGCCGAGATCCCCCGCGACGCCCCTCAGGCGGGCACGTGCCTCTCGTCGGGCCCGTCATACTCGCTCAGCGGACGGATGAGCGAATTCGCGGCGAGCTGCTCGGCGATGTGCGCCGTCCATCCGGTGACCCTGGCCGCCACGAACAACGGCGTGAAGGTGAGGGTGTCGAACCCCATCAGGTGGTACGCCGGACCGCTCGGATAGTCGAGGTTCGGCTTGATGTTCTTGCGCTCGCCCATCGCCCTCTCGAGGCTCGCGTACAACTGCCCGAGGTCACGGCGACCGTACTCCGCGACGAGGGTGTCGAGCGCAGCCTTCATGGTCGGCACCCGGGAGTCGCCGTTCTTGTACACCCGGTGCCCGAACCCCATGATCTTGCGCTTCTCGGCGAGCGCCGCATCCAACCACTCCTCCGCCTTGTCGGCCGTGCCGATCTCGTCGAACACGTGCATCACGGCCTCGTTCGCCCCGCCGTGCAGGGCACCCTTGAGCGCGCCGATCGCGCCGGTCACGGCCGAGTACAGGTCGGACAGCGTCGAGGTGATCACCCGGGCGGTGAAGGTGGAGGCGTTGAAGGAGTGTTCGGCGTACAGGATCATCGACACGTCGAAGGCGTCGACGACCACCTGATCGGGCACGGCGCCGAAGGTCATGTGCAGGAAGTTCGCCGAGTACCCCAGGTCGTCGCGCGGCTCGACGAGCTGCTCCCCACGACGTCTGCGCTGGTCGTAGGCGATGATCGCCGGCAGGGCGGCGAGCAGCGTGATGCTCTTGTCGAGGTTCGACGCGGCACTCGAGTCGCCCGCGCTCGGGTCGATGGCTCCGATCGCGCTGACCGCGGTGCGCACGACATCCATCGGATGCGCGGTGACCGGCAGATCGTCGACGATACGCCGCACCACGGGATCGAGCGCACGCCGCGACCGCTCGAGGCGTTCGAAGCCGGCGAGCTGGGCGGCATCCGGAAGCTCCCCGTTCCAGAGCAGGTACGCGACCTGTTCGAAGCTGCAGGATGCCGCGAGCTCCTGCACCGGGTATCCGCGGTACAGCAGGGAATTGGTGTCGGGGTTGACCTTCGAGACAGCGGTGTAGTCGACGACGACCCCCGCGAGACCCTTCTTGATGTCGGTCATGTGTGCTCCTCGTCGCTCACAGCGTGAAGTCGTAGATCGTGGTGTCGAAGGTGTTGTGGGCCTCGTAGTCGAGGAGTTCGTACAGCCTTGCGCGGGTCTGCATCGCCAGCACTTCCGACCGCAACGACCCCTCCGCGTTGATCGTATCGAGCCCCCGTTCCGCGGCACCCATCGCGAGTCTGAGCAGACTCACCGGGTAGATGACGATGTCGACGCCGACATCCTGCAGCTGGTCGTTCGTGAAGAGCTCGCTCTTGCCGAACTCGGTCATGTTGGCGAGCATCGGCACGTCGATCGCCGCCCGCACCGCCTCGAACTCCGACAGGTCGCGCATCGCCTCGGGGAAGATCGCGTCGGCACCGGCGTCGACGAGCGCCTTCATGCGATCGAGGGCGGCCGGGAGTCCGTCGACGGCCCGGATGTCGGTGCGCGCCATGATCAGCAGGTTCGGGTCTCGGCGCGCGTCGACGGCGGCGCGGATCCTCTTGACGGCGGTATCGGCGTCGACCACGGCCTTGCCGTCGAGATGACCGCAGCGCTTCGGATTGACCTGGTCCTCGATGTGGAGGCCGGCCACTCCGGCATCCTCGAGGGTCTGCACGGTGCGCGCCACGTTCATCGGCTCGCCGAAGCCGGTGTCGGCGTCGACGAGCGAGGGGAGCTGCGTCATCCGGCTGATCTGGGAAGCCCTCGTGGCTACCTCGGTCAGGGTCGTCAGCCCGATGTCGGGCAGGCCGAGGTCGGCGGAGATGACAGCGCCCGAGATGTAGACACCCTCGAAGCCCTTGTCTTCGATGAGTTTCGCGCTCAGGGGGTTGAAGGCGCCCGGGAAGCGGAGCAGTCGTCCGCTGCCGAGTTCGAGGCGGAGGCGGGCGCGCTTCTCAGCGGGGGTGGCGGTGGCGTAGAGCATCAGGAATCCGTTCTCATGGGGGTCTCGGCGGGCTCTACCAGCGGGGCCATCAGAAGATTCCTTTCGGGGCGAGCGCCGGGTCGATGAGGCCCGGGCGCGCCGCGATGGTGAGACCGCCGAGATCGTCGGCGGCGAGATCGGGGAGCCTCTGCACGAGCCCGAGGAACCTGTCGACCTCGGCCTCCTCGACGATGCCATCGGCCAGAGTGCGGAACTTCTCGAGGTACTGCTCGCGGCCGAACGGCCTCGCCCCGAGCGGATGGGCGTCGGCCACAGCGATCTCGTCGACGAGGCGCGACCCGTCGGTGAGGGTGATCTCGACCCGGCCGCCGAACGCGATCTGCGCGGGGTCGGTCGAGTGGTAGCGGCGGGTCCACTCGGCGTCCTCGGCCGTGGTCACCTTCTGCCATAGCGCGACGGTGTCCGCGCGGGCCGCGCGCTCCGGAGCGTAGGAGCGCTCGTGATGCCACGCGCCGTCTTGCAGCGCGACCGTGAAGATGTAGGGGATCGAGTGGTCGAGGGTCTCGCGGCTCGCGCCCGGGTCGTACTTCTGCGGATCGTTCGCGCCCGATCCGATCACGAAGTGGGTGTGGTGCGACGTGTGGATGACGACACTCTCCACCTTCGCCGGATCGACGAGTTCGGGGTGCGCGGCGTGCAGCCGGCGTCCGAGGTCGATGAGGGCCTGGGCCTGATACTCGGCGGAGTGCTCCTTGGTGTACGTGTCGAGGATGCCGCGCTTGACCTCGCCGCGCTCGGGCAGTGACACCTCGTAGCGGGCATCCGGTCCGTCGAGGAGCCACGCGATCACGCCATCCTCACCCTCGTAGATCGGGGTCGGACTCGTCTGACCGCGCATGGCCCGGTCGACGGCCTCGATCGCCATCTTGCCGGCGAAGGCCGGGGCGTGCGCCTTCCAGGTCGAGATCTCGCCTTTGCGAGACTGCCTGGTCGCCGTGGTCGTGTGGAGGGCCTGACCGATCGCCTGGAAGATCGTCTCGGTCGGCAGCCCGAGCAGCGTACCGATGCCGGCGGCGGCGCTCGGCCCGAGGTGGGCGACGTGATCGATCTTGTGTCGGTGGAGGCTGATCGCCTTCACCAGGTCGACCTGGATCTCGTAGCCCGTCGCGATGCCGCGGATGAGGTCG
>JBEANR010000222.1:0-4081 GCA_041165365.1 Actinomycetota bacterium
GGGGGGGGGGGGGGGGGGGGGGGGGGGGGGGGCGGCCGGGGCGGCGGGCGGGCGGGGCGCCGGTGGCACGGGTCAGAGGCCGGTGAGCAACCCGCGCATGTAGGTGATCTCGCCCTGCTGCGCCGTGACGACCCCGGTTGCGAGCGAGCGCACGACCCGGGTGTCGGTGCGGTCGAGCACGGCCTCGGCCATCTCGACCCCGCCGAGGTGGTGCGCGATCATCAACTCGAGGAAGATCCTGTCGGCGTCGGTTCCGGTCGCGTCTTCCAGCGACGTGATCTGCTCGTCGGTCGCCAGTCCCGGCATCGCCTCCCCGGGTGTGTGCGTCATGCCGTCTGCGCCGTGGTCGTGGCCGGATCCGCTCAGCGCCGGCCGCGTCATCCAGGTCATCGACGGCTCGGGTGACGCCTGCCGCAGACCCCAGGTGCTGAGCCATCCGAACATCTGACCCGCCTGCTGCGACTGGCTCGTAGCGATGTCGTACGAGAGGGTGCGGAGGGAGTCGTCGTCGGTCTTCGCGTAGATGATCATCGACATCTCGACGGCCTGGGTGTGATGCGTCTGCATGTCACGCGCGAAGCCCGCGTCGGCGCTGGTCGTCGACGGGATGAGAGGAGGGGTGGGCGCGGTGGCCCTGCCCACGGCGATCCCGCCGATGAGCAGGATGACGCCGGTCAGGATGATCGCAGAGGTGCGCCGGAGCCGGGTGCCGTCCCACCTCGGGCGGTCGCTCCCGGCGTCGGTCACGCGATCTTGCCCTCGCCGTCGACCCCGCCGGTGCAGGCCGCGCCGGGCTCGGGGGCGTCCGGCGACTTCCAGAACTTGTCGATGAATTGCTGCAGCCTGGGGTCGTCCACCCCGTCGAGCTCGACCTGGGCACCCCAGGCCGAGGCCACGACGGGAGCCTGGAGGCCGGGCCACGGTGACATCGTGACGTACGTGTCGGGGACGGTGCCCTGCAGTGTCTCGAGGTCGGCGCCGGTGACCTCGTCGGGGTTGTAGGTGATCCACACGGCGCCGTGCTCGAGGTCGTGCACGGCGTTCATCTCGGGCACGGGCTCGGTGTAGATGCCGCAGTTGAGCCAGACCGCGGCGTGGTCGCCGCCGACCGGGGGAGTCTGCTCGTAGGTGACGGGTTCGGTCACGTGGTTCGCCGTGAGGTCGTCGTAGGTCTGGAGCCCCTCGATCGTGATGTCGTCAGGATCGGCGGGCGGTTCGGTGGTCACGACGAGGGTCACCACGAGGCCGACGACCGCGAGGGTCGCCGCACCGCCGAGGATGAGGGCGAGCCTCCGGTTGCGCTTCTCGGTGGCCTGCTGCTTCTTGAGCGCCGCCACTTTCTCGGCCCGGCGGGCGTCCCGCTGCTGCTTGACGGTCAGCTCCTTCCTGGCCGAGGGAGGAAGCGGGGCTGATCCTGAGTCGCGAGGCGGCACGGCGGGAGGTCCTGTCGGTCGAACGGAAGGGGATACCAGTCTTCCAGCATGCCGGATGCCGCTGGGGCGCGGGTGTGAGCGGACGGGGGAGCCGGCCGGCCGGACGAGGGCGGGCGATAGGCTTCTGCGGCGGACCACGAGCCCGCGACATCCGTGAATCCGACGCCGAACAGGGGCCGTCCACCGTGAAATACGCCGAATCGATACTCGACCTGGTGGGGGACACCCCGCTGGTCAAACTCACCAAGGTGACCGAGGGCATCCGGGCGACGGTGCTCGCCAAGATCGAGTACCTCAACCCCGGCGGCTCGTCGAAGGACCGCATCGCGACCCGCATCATCGACGCGGCGGAGCGCGACGGGCTGCTGAAGCCCGGCGGAACCATCGTCGAACCGACCTCGGGCAACACCGGCGTCGGACTCGCGCTCGTAGCCCAGCAGCGCGGCTACCGCTGCGTGTTCGTGCTGCCCGACAAGGTCGGCGAAGACAAGCGCAACGTGCTCACCGCCTACGGAGCCGAGATCGTCGTCACCCCGACCGCGGTCGCGCCCGACAGCCCCGAGTCGTACTACGGGGTCTCCGATCGACTCGCGCGGGAGATCCCTGGCGCCTTCAAGCCCGACCAGTACTCCAACCCGAACGGTCCGCTGAGCCACTACGAGACCACGGGCCCCGAGATCTGGCGCGACACCGACGGGAGGGTCACCCACTTCGTCGCCGGGGTCGGCACCGGCGGCACGATCAGCGGAGTCGGCCGGTACCTCAAGGAGGTGTCGGATGGCGCGGTGCAGATCGTCGGCGCCGACCCCGAGGGTTCGGTGTACTCGGGTGGATCGGGGCGGCCGTACCTCGTCGAAGGGGTCGGAGAGGACTTCTGGCCTGCCGCCTACGACCCGAGCGTCGTCGACCGGGTGGTCGCGGCATCCGACGCCGTCTCCTTCGCTCTCACGCAGCGGCTCGCCCGCGAGGAGGGCCTGCTGGTCGGCGGGTCGAGCGGGCTCGCCGTCGCCGCCGCGCTCGAGGTCGCGCGCGAGCTGACCGAGCACGACGTCGTGGTCGTTCTCCTGCCCGACGGCGGCCGCGGCTACCTCGGCAAGATCTTCAACGAGAAGTGGATGCGCTCCTACGGCTTCTCGGCCGCGCCCGACGAGGCGACCGTCGCCACCGTGCTGGGCGGAAAGACCGGCGCACTGCCCGACCTCGTGCACGTGCATCCGACGGACACCCTGCGCGATGCGATCGACATCATGACCGAGTACGGCATCTCGCAGCTGCCCGTGCTCACCGCCGAGCCGCCTGTGGTGATGGGCGAGGTCGTCGGGGCGGTCGACGAGCGCGGTCTGCTCGAGCTGGTCTTCACCGGTAGGGCGCAGATGTCGGATGCCGTCGGTGCCTTCCTCGGCAGTCCTCTCGGGCTGATCGGGGCCGGCGAGTCGGTCGCGAGCGCCAGGGCGGCCTTCGGTTCGGCGGACGCCCTCCTCGTCATCGACGACGGCAAGCCGGCCGCGGTGATCACCCGGCACGACCTGCTCACGTTCCTGTCGGCGTGAGCGCGCACCCTCCTCTCTGAAAGGCGACATGTCCCACGACTTCGCGACCCGCGCCATCCACAGCGGACAGACTCCCGACCCGACCACCGGCGCCGTGATCCCGCCGATCTATCAGACCTCGACGTTTCTGCAGGACGGCGTCGGGGCCTTCCGTAACGGCTACGAGTACGCCCGCGGCGGCAACCCGACCCGAACGTCGCTCGAGACCCTCATCGCCGACCTCGAGGGCGGCACCCACGGGCTGTCGTTCTCGTCGGGGCTCGCCGGCGAGGACGCCCTGCTGCGAGCGGCGCTGAAGCCCGGCTCGCGCGTCGTGATGGGCAACGACGTCTACGGGGGGACTCACCGGCTCGTGCAGCGGGTCTTCGTGCCGTGGGGCGTCGAGCTGCAGACCGTCGAGATGACAGACCTCGATGCCGTGCGCGCCGCCGTCACACCGGGAACGACCGTGCTCTGGGTGGAGACACCGAGCAATCCGATGATGAAGGTGAGCGACATCGCCGCGCTCTCCGAGATCGGTCACGCGGTCGGCGCGACAGTCGTGGTCGACAACACCTTCGCCTCGCCCTACCTGCAGAACCCCCTCGCCCACGGCGCCGACGTCGTCACGCATTCGACCACGAAGTACCTCGGCGGGCACTCCGACGTGCTGGGCGGAGCCGTGGTGACCTCCGACGACGAGCTCGCCTCCGCGGTGCAGTTCATCCAGTTCGCGGCCGGTGCCGTGTCCGGTCCGATGGACGCGTGGCTGACGGTGCGCGGCATCAAGACACTCGCGGTGCGGATGGAGAGGCACAGCGCCAATGCGCTCGCCATCGCCGAGCGGCTCTCCGGGCATCCGAAGATCGAGAAGGTCTTCTACCCCGGCCTGCCCGACCACCCCGGCCACGCACTCGCCGCACGCCAGATGCGCGGATTCGGTGGCATGCTGTCGCTGCAGATCGCGGGAGGGCCGGATGCCGCGCGCACGTTCGTGGAATCGACCTCGGTCTTCCTGCTCGCCGAATCCCTCGGTGGGGTGGAATCGCTCATCGGATACCCCTCGGAGATGACCCACGCCTCGGTGCGCGGCACCGAGCTCGAGGTGCCCGACACGAT
>JBEANR010000223.1:0-3208 GCA_041165365.1 Actinomycetota bacterium
CGACTGGTCATCTGCGCACCCTCACGCACGACTAAAGGTGCGCAAGCGACCAGTCGCGTGGTCGACTCGGCTCGATTCGGCGATGCCAGCGTCATTCCACCGCGAGTGCCCACATCGCGACCGCCGCCGTCGCCGCGACGTTCAACGAGTCGATGCCGTGCCGCATCGGAATGTGCACGACGGTGTCTGCGGCGGCGATGGCGGCATCCGTGAGTCCGTCGCCCTCGGTGCCGAGCACGAGCGCGACCCGCTCGGGAGCGTCCGCAGCGAACGCACGCAGGTCGACCGCTCCGGGCCTCAGGGCGAGGGCCGCGAGGTGGAACCCGGATGACGTGAGCAGTTCGCGGGTCGAGGCCCAGTCCCCCACGCGGGTCCAGGGCACCTGCAGCACGGTGCCCATGCTCACCCGGATCGCCCTGCGGTAGAACGGATCGGAACACCGCGGGGTGACGAGCACCGCCTCCGCACCGATCGCCGCCGCCGACCTGAAGATCGCCCCGACGTTCGTCGGGTCGACCACGTTCTCGAGCACGACCACACGGCGGGCGTCGGCGAGCAGTGCAGCAGCGGTCGGCAGTGCGGGCCGATGCATCGCCGCGATGAGCCCCCGGTGCAGCGCGTAGCCCGTGAGCTGCTCGAGCAGTGCGGACGGGCCGCTGAACACCGGCACGTCGTGGTCGCCGAGTGCCGCGAGCGCGTCATCGACGGATGACCCGAGCGCGAGCACTGACCGCGGCCGATGTCCCGCGGCGAGCGCCCGCCGGATCACCAGCAGGGACTCGGCGATGTAGAGCCCCTGCCCGGTGGAGTCCGCATTCTTGAGCGCGACATCCGTACGGTGTGCGTAGTCGACGAGGCGCGGATCGTCGAGGGAGTCGATCGGGATGACGGTCATCGGATGCTCACTGGAGGGGCGCGGGTCTCGACAGGCTCGACCAGCGGGCCGCGCGGAACAGCGCGGGTCTCGACAGGCTCGACCAGCGAGGCGCGCCGAACGGCGCGGGTCTCGACAGGCTCGACCAGCGGGGCGGGCCAGGTGGGCGTGACGCGCCTCACGGGTTCGGCGTCATCGTGTACTTCGTCTCGAGGTACTCGTGGATGCCCTGCGCCCCGCCCTCACGGCCGAGACCGGACCGCTTCACCCCGCCGAACGGCGCCGCAGCATTGGAGATCACCCCCACGTTGAGCCCCATCATGCCGGTGTCGAGGCGGTCGATCATCCGTTGTCCGCGGGCGAGGTCCCGGGTGAACACGTAGCTCACTAAGCCGTACTCGGTGTCGTTGGCCCGGGCGACGGCGTCGTCCTCGTCGCTGAACGTGCTGATCGCGAGCACCGGACCGAAGATCTCCTGATGCAGGATGTCGCTGCCCGCCGCCACTCCGCTCAGCACCGTCGGCGCGAAGAACGTTCCCGCTCCCGCGATCGCCGACCCCCCGGTGAGCACCGTGGCACCTCGGGCGACGGCATCGTCGACGAGGGAGGAGGCCTTGTCGACCGCCGCCTGATCGATGAGCGGCCCGATGCGCACTCCCTCGTCGGTGCCCCGTCCGACGCCGAACGCCGACACCGCCGCGGTCACCCGCTCGGCGAACTGCTCGGCGACCGACTCGTGAACGAGGAAGCGGTTCGCGGCCGTGCAGGCCTCGCCGATGTTGCGGAACTTGGCTTGAAGCGCACCCTCGACGGCCTTGTCGAGGTCGGCGTCGTCGAAGACGAGGAACGGCGCGTTGCCGCCGAGCTCCATCGAGGTGCGCAGCACGCCGTCTGCCGCCTGCTTGAGCAGGGCCACCCCCACCGGCGTCGAGCCGGTGAAGCTCAATTTGCGCAGGCGGGGGTCGGCGATGATCGGAGCGGACACGGCCGCGGAGGTCGAGGTGGTGATCACGTTGAGCACGCCGCCGGGCAGTCCGGCGTCGTCGAGCAGCTTCGCGAAGTACAGGGTGGTGAGGGGCGTGAGCTCCGCCGGTTTGACGACGGCCGTGCATCCGGCCGCGAGCGCAGGGGCGATCTTGCGGGTCGCCATCGCGAGGGGAAAGTTCCAGGGGGTGATCAGGAAGCACGGTCCGACCGGGCGGTTGGTGACGATCATCGTTCCCGTGCCTTCGGGGTTGGCACCGTAGTGACCGCCGATGCGCACGGCCTCCTCCCCGAACCACCGCAGGAACTCGCCGCCGTACGCCACCTCGCCGCCGGCCTCGGCGAGGGGCTTGCCCATCTCGAGGGTCATCAGCAGGGCGAACTCCTCGCGCCGCTCCTGCAGCAGGTCGAAGGCGCGCCGCAGGATCTCACCGCGCACCCTGGCGGGGGTCGCGGCCCAGTCGGCTTGAGCTGCCACCGCGGCGTCGAGGGCACGGGCGCCGTCGTCGACCGAGGCGTCGGCGATGGTCGCGAGCACTTCGGCGGTGGCCGGATCGCGCACCTGGATCGACCGGTCCGAGGTCGAGTCCACCCATTCCCCGCCGATCCACAGACTGCGCGGCACCCCCGACAACAGGGCGGATTCGGTCGGGGTCATGGTGTCTCCTTGCTGTGCAGCGGGTGCGCGGGGCCGTATGAGGATCCGTTCGATACGGATGTCGCCTCCGCGGGTTCGGGGGCGGCGTGCGAGCCGCGGTGTCCGGCGTCGCTGCGCCCGAGCTGCGACGGCCACCAGATGCGCCGACCCAGGTCGTAAGCCGCGGCGGGCACGAGCAGTGAGCGCACGATCAGGGTGTCGAGCAGCACGCCGAACGCGACGATGAAGGCGATCTGGGCGAGGAACAGGATCGGGATGACGCCCAGCGCCGCGAACGTCGCAGCGAGCACGATGCCCGCCGACGTGATCACGCCCCCGGTGACCGAAAGGCCCCTCAGGATGCCCCGGCGGGTGCCGCTGCGCAGGCTCTCCTCACGCACGCGGGTCATCAGAAAGATGTTGTAGTCGATGCCGAGCGCGACGAGGAACACGAACCCGAAGAGCGGCACCGAGGGATCGGCGCCCGGGAAGTCGAAGATGCCGTTGAACACGAGGGCTGACACGCCGAGGGCCGTGCCGAACGACAGGATCACGCTCAGGATGAGGATCACCGGCGCGACGATCGACCGCAGCAGCAGCATGAGGATGATCAGGATCACCCCGAGCACGAGGGGGATGATGCGGTTGCGGTCCTGGATCGACGTCACGTCGGTGTCGACCGCGATGGCCGTCACCCCGCCCACCAGTGCGCC
>JBEANR010000224.1:0-5510 GCA_041165365.1 Actinomycetota bacterium
GCGTCGGTGATGGGCACGCGCATCTCGTCACGGAACTTCTTGAGGTTGTCGAGGGTCAGCTTCTTCATCTGGTGGGTCGCGTTGCGGCCCTCGAACGACGGGCCGAGGCCGTAGCCCTTCACCGTCTTCGCCAGGATGACGGTCGGCTGGCCCTTGTGCTCCGACGCCGACTTGAACGCCGCGTAGACCTTGCGGTAGTCGTGCCCGCCGCGCTTCAGCCCCCAGATCTGGTCGTCGCTGAAGTCCTTCACGAGCTCGAGCGTGCGCGGGTCGCGACCGAAGAAGTTCTCGCGGATGTACGCGCCACTCTCCGCCTTGTAGGTCTGGTAGTCGCCATCCGGAGTCCGGTTCATCAGATCGCGGAGGGCGCCCTCGGTGTCGCGGGCGAGCAGATCGTCCCACTCGCGGCCCCAGACCACTTTGATGACGTTCCATCCGGCACCGCGGAAGAAGCTCTCGAGCTCCTGGATGATCTTGCCGTTGCCGCGCACGGGACCGTCGAGGCGCTGCAGATTGCAGTTGATGACGAAATTGAGGTTGTCGAGGCCGTCGTTCGCGGCGAGTTGCAGTGCTCCGCGGCTTTCCACCTCGTCCATCTCGCCGTCGCCGAGGAACGCCCAGACCTGCTGGTCGGAGGCGTCGCGGATGCCGCGGTCGGTCACGTACCGGTTCAGCTGCGCCTGATAGATCGCGTTGATCGGGCCGAGCCCCATCGATACCGTCGGAAACTGCCAGAAGTCGCGCATGAGGCGCGGATGCGGGTAGGACGAGAGTCCGCCCGCGGCATGCGAGCGCTCCTGCCGGAACCCGTCGAGCTGTTCGGTGCTGAGGCGTCCCTCGAGGAACGCGCGCGCATACATACCGGGCGAGGCATGGCCCTGGTAGAAGATCTGATCTCCTCCACCGGCGTGGTGCTGCCCACGGAAGAAGTGGTTGTGCCCGACCTCGTAGAGTGCCGCGGATGACGCGTACGTCGAGATGTGACCGCCGACACCGATCCCGGGGCGCTGGGCCCGGTGCACCGTGATGGCGGCGTTCCAGCGGATCCAGGCGCGGTACCGGCGTTCGACCTCCTCGTTGCCGGGAAACTCGGGCTCGTTCTCCGGTGCGATGGTGTTCAGGTAGTCCGTGGTCGGCACCATCGGGATGCCGAGGTGCAGCTCCTTGGAGCGCTTGAGCAGGCTCAGCATGATCTCGCGCGCCCTGCCGTGCCCCTGCGCCGCGACGAGGGCGTCGAGCGATTCCTGCCACTCGGAGGTTTCCTCCGGGTCCGAATCGATGTGATTGACCGAATACGGATCCTGGTCGTTGACCGTCACCCTTGACCTCACTCTGTTCGCGGTCACCTGCCCGACCAGCCACCGCGTGGTGTGACACGGGCGATCTGGTGGACGCGGTGCGTACTTGCCGACTGGACCACGCGCATCCTCGTCGGTTCACGACTCGGGTAACCCGTGGGCCGTTCGATTCTAGTTCCCCTCCTCATCGCAGGCTTGACTGCCGGAGGGCGGAGCGTAGGATTGCGCCTCGTGTTTCGGGGACCGTCCCCCCGGGCTGAAAGGAACATCCCATGCCCCTGGAGAACGACACCAAGGCTCCGGACTTCGACCTCCCGAACCAGTTCGGCGAGCACGTCAGGCTGTCGGATTTCCGAGGCGTCAAGCCCGTGGCTCTCGTGTTCTTCCCGCTCGCCTTCTCGAGCACCTGCACGGGCGAATTGTGTCAACTGCGCGACAACATCGCCCTCTTCGCCGACAACGCCGTCGAGCTGATGGGCATCTCCGTCGACTCCAAGGCGACCCTGCGGTCTTTCGCCGAGCAGGAGGGGTACGACTTCACCCTCCTCGCCGACTTCTGGCCGCACGGCGGGGTGGCGAAGGAGTACGGGGTGTTCCTGGAGCACAAGGGGTTCGCGAACCGCGCGACGTTCCTGATCGACGCACGCGGCATCATCCGCGCCAGCTTCATCACCGCGCCCGGCGAGGCGCGCTCCCTCGAGGACTACACGGCGGCACTGCGGGAACTGTCGCCGGCCGGGGTGTGAGCGACGCGTCCCGCCCGGTCGTCTCTGCCCGGCAGTCTCACCGCAGCGGCGTCAGCCCAGTAGCGATACGGCTCGCGCGATGACGAGCGCGAGAAGCACGAAGGCGCCGAACGACTCGAGCGCCATGAGCGCCTTCGCCCGGTGTGACAGCGGCATCGAATCGGTCGGGCTGAACGCCATCGAATTCGACAACGAGAAGTAGAAGTAGTCGAGGAAGCCGGGCATCCAATCGAGCCGCATCGACGACCTGGCGGCGACCTCCTCGATCGCGTCGTGGTCCTCGTCCTGCGGAAACCGGAAGTCAGCGAGTGGCACATCCCGCCGGGCGGCATGTCGTCGAGTGACCGGCCCTCCACGATCCATGTCCCAATAGACCAGGGCGAAGGCGATCACATTGGTCACCCAGACCTGCAGGGCGGCCAGGAGGAGGGTGGGGCCGTCCTCACTGCTCGCCGTCACCAACTCGATCACGAGCTGCACGAGAGCGATCTCGTTCGCGAGCACCAGCAGCAGAGCTTGACCCGCCGCGATGTACTTCGACCAGGATGTCTCGCGGTGCAGTCTGCGCGGATTGAGCACGATCAGCGGGATCAACGAGATCAGACCAACCGCGACGACGCTGTAGCGGAGAGCCGGCAGGAAGGTGCTCGGGAGGGTCGCGTAGAGGGTCAGCGCGACGAGCACCGCGACGACCGCGGGCCAGCGGTGCTCGGCGCGAGCCCGGCGCTCGGTGGTGTCTGTCGACTCGGCCATGGCCAGAGTGTAAGCCGGTACAGTGGGGCCGACGCGCCACCCGGGGCAGCCCTGGGATCTGGTCGCGGGCCTTTAGCTCAGTTGGTAGAGCGCCACGTTTACACCGTGGATGTCATCGGTTCGAACCCGGTAGGGCCCACTCGCAGCGCATTCGGCAGTCCGACACTGAGTCACCCGGCGCCGTCACTCTCCGTCCCGTAGCGCAGCGAGGTCGCGTGCTCCTGGGCGGCACGCCTGAGTGCCGCGAACAGCGCGTCGCCGAGCACGGTGCCCACGATGACGGTCTCGGCCTGCGCCTCGCGGTCGGGGCGCGACTCGATCTCATCCAGGTCGGCGTCTGCTGCGAGCAGGGCGGCCTCTGCATACCGCGCCAGCCATCCGCGCTCGTCCGGCTGGCCGATCGCGAGGAAGGTACCGATCACCCGTGCGGCGGCGAGACGCCCGGGATTGTCCTCGCTGACGCGCCACCCCGTCATCGCGGCATCCACCAGGTCCAGGGCACCCCGGTCCAGGTCGACGGCGTCGACCTGCTCGGAGACCGTGTGCTGCGCCACCTCGAAGGTCTCCGCCAGGCCGATGTCGGAATCGATCGCGTCGACGACCCTGCGCGCCTCGACGATGCTCAGGCGGCCGACCTCGATCAGGCCGCGGATCAGACGAAGACGCCGCAGATGGCGTTCGTCGTAATCCGCCTGGTTCGGCGAGGTGCGCTCGCCGGCAGGAAGGAGCCCCTCCCGCAGATAGAACTTGATCGTGCCGATGGGGATGCCCGCGACGGAACTCAGCTGCGCCATCCTCATATGGAAACCAATACTTTCCGATAGTGTTACTGCCTGGACAATCGTAACGACCTTCGCGATCGGAGCACGCCATGGCACGTCATCTCGTCATCGGAGCCGGACTCATCGGCCGGGGTCTCGCCCGGCAACTCATCGATCGGGGCGACGATGTCACGCTCGTCAGCCGGTCCGGCACGTCGGTCGACGGCGCAACCGCACGCGCCGTCGAGGCGACGGATGCCGACGCGCTCACCTCCGTCGCGACCGGCAGCACCACCGTCTTCCTGACCGCGAATCCGAAGGACTACCACCGCTGGCCAGAACTCTGGCCGCCGATGTTCGCCGCCGCGATCGAGACGACGCGCCGAGCATCCGCCCGGCTCGTGATGATGGGCAATCTGTACGCCTACGGCGAGCGTGCGGGGATGCCGATGGCCGAGCGGGATCGGCTGGCGGCCACCGAGACGAAGGGCGCGGTGCGGCAGGCCGGATGGGAGCTCGCCCTGGCGGCGCATCACCGCGGCGAGATCCAGGCGGCAGAGGTGCGCGCGAGCGACTACTTCGGCCCGGGAGCCGAGGCGACGGCCCAGCTCGGCCGCGGCTTCTTCGCGCCGCTCCTCTCGGGGAAGACCGCGCGACTGTTCGGCAGCGCGGATCAGCCGCACAGCTGGAGTTACCTGCCGGACATCACCTCGACACTCGTCGCCGCGGCCGATCACGCCGGCGAATGGGGACGGGCGTGGCACGTGCCGAGCGCTGAACCCCTCACCCGACGGGAGATCGCCGACAGGGTCGACGCCCTGACCGGGTCGGGCGGAACGGTGTCGCCCTGGCCGCGCTGGCTGCTGCGGGCGATGGCGCTCGGTTCGCCGCTCATCCGGGCCGCGAACGATTCGCTGTACCAGTTCGACCGTCCGTTCGTCATCGATTCGACTGAGACCGAGAGGATGCTCGGCGTGCGGGCGACACCGTGGGCCGAGGCGCTCCCGCCCACGATCGACTGGTATCGCGAGCATCCGTCCCGCTGAGTGGCAGGGCTGTCCCGACGCGGAATCTTGCACCCGTGAAAGCCCCTGAACCTGGGATGCGCGGTCACCGGTCGGTCGAGCGCAGCAGGCCGCCTTCGTAGGAGAGCCCGACGAGTTGCACGCGGGAGTGCCCGTCCTTCGGCGCGATCGATGTCGGCGGCTCTGCCTAGCATCCCGACTCGGGGCGGATTCGTGCGATCCCGCGAAGTGGAGGTGGCGTGTGCCCGAGCCCGTCGCCGCGTGGTGGGCGAGGCGCCAGCGATCGAAAGGCACAGAGGTGCCGTACGAGGTCGGACGCTACAGAGTCGAGTGGCAGGCGTTCCCAGTGCTCGTACGTCAGTATCATCCCGACCTCAACGACGGCGTGACCCTGACCCAGGTGCCGCCCGCGGCAGAGGTGTTCCTGCAGTGGCAGTGCGACGCAGGGCACATCTTCGTCGCGACCCCGTCCGAGCAGAGGTCGCGGCCCGGGGGAGCGCGGCGACGGTCCGTGTGGTGCCCGGAGTGCACGGCGGGCGCCGTGCCCGTGGTGCCGAGGGTCGCGAGACCGCTTCCCTCGGAGGCCCGGCGTCGCCCAGTTCGAACCAGGCGCGTGGGGTCGACGATCGAGGAGTTCGCCGTCGGTGATGCCTTCTGGAGCCCGCATGCGCCGCGGGTCGCCTCCGCCGCCGAAGCGGACCTGCGGCAACGCCTCGAACGGATGCTCGACCTCGACCTCAGCCCGAACGCCGTGCGCGTGCGCCGGCCGTTCTTCGATCGGCTCGAGGTGTGGCCCGACATCGTGATCCCCGACCTCAGGGTGGCGCTCGAATACGACACCACGGGGCGGATCGGTACCGAGCACGTCGGGCCGCGGGAGACGAGCGATCGCGCGAAGGACCGGCTGCTCAGGCAGGCGGGGTGGGA
>JBEANR010000225.1:0-3188 GCA_041165365.1 Actinomycetota bacterium
GCGTCGTGATCTCCGAGTACATCGCGCACCAGTTCGACGCGCAGGTGTTCCCCGGCGGGCTCACCTATTCGGGGCACCCGCTCGCCGCGGCATCCATCGTCGCCTCGATCGACGCGATGGAGTCCGAGGGCATCATTGAGAACGCGCGGATGATCGGCTCCGACCACCTCGGACCGGGCCTCGAAGCGCTCGCCGCCAAGCATCCGCTCATCGGCGAGGTCAGGGGGCTCGGTGTGTTCTGGGCACTCGACCTCGTCGACGACCCGCAGACGAGGAAGCCCGTCTCCCCGTCGGTCGTGGCAGAGATCAAGGCGGAGTGCCTGTCGCGGGGGCTTCTGCCGTTCTCGGCCGACAACCGCATCCACGTGGTTCCGCCCTGTGTCATCACGCCCGATGAGGTCGCGCGCGCCCTCGACATCTACGACGCAGCCTTCACGGCGGTGGAGGGGTAGCTCCAGCGAGCGCAGCAGCGGCCGTAGCCGTCGCTGTCGCTGTCGCTGTCGCCGTCGCCGTCGACAGGAGCTCCGCCGACGCGCCGAGTCATCTCGTCACGCGACGCGGCGTGTCGTCGCATCTCCTGCAGAACGCGACGCTGAGGAGCCCGTAGCGCGCCGTAGGTCATCGGCCACGTCATCCCTCTTGCGCCCGAGTTTGTTCGTACGCTTTACTAACAAACATGACGACGACGCGACGGCAGGCATTCGCCTCGGGTCGAGCCCTGCGCCCGAGCACGAAGGTGCTGCCGGAGCACGCCAGAGGACACAACAGGTCGCTCGTTCTGCAGACCCTTTACCGCGCCGGCCATCAGAGCAGAGCCGACATCGCCCGCACCACCGGGCTGACCAGGGTGACCGTCTCGGATCTGGTCGCCGACCTCATCGCCGAGGGCTACCTCATCGAAACCGGGCAGCGAGAGGGCTCACGTCCGGGCAAGCCCGCCATCCTCCTCGATATGGATCGCACCGCTTTCCAGATCGTCGGCATCGACCTCAGCGCCCACGACGCGTTCCGCGGCGCAGTCCTCGACCTCGACGGCACCATCCTCCGCCGCGCCGAGCTCGCCATCGACGGACGCCGGGGAGCGGATGCCGCGGCGCTCGCCCTCGACCTGACCGGCACGCTGCTCTCCCAGACGACAGCTCCCGTTCTCGGCATCGGAGTCGGATCCCCCGGCGTCGTCGACCTCGCGGGCACCGTCTTGCGGGCACCGAACCTCGGCTGGGAGTCGGAACCGTTGCACGACGCCTTCTCCGCGCGGTTCGGTCTCCCCGTCGTCGTCGCGAACGATGCGAATGCGGCCGCTCTCGCCGAGCACGGTTTCGGCGGCGCCGAAGGCGACCTGATGCTGGTGCGGATCGGTCACGGAGTGGGTGCGGGGCTGCTCATCGGCGGTGTGCTCCTGTTCGGCGGAGCGTTCTCGGCGGGGGAGATCGGTCACGTGGTGGTCGGCACGGATGGCGGCGACCTCTGCGCCTGCGGAAAGGCGGGGTGTCTCGAGACCTGGCTCGCCACCCCTCGCCTGGAGGCGCAGCTGTCATCGGCGGACCCGAGCGGCCGGATCGACATCCTCACCGAAGCGGGCAAGCGCCTCGGCATCGCCCTCGCCCCCGTCGTGGGAGCGCTCGGGCTCTCCGAGATCGTGCTGAGCGGCCCCGCCGAACTCATCGGCGGCACCTTCGTCGATTCCGCCTTCGAGACCATCCGGCGACGGACCAGCCTCGAGTTGCACGGCGATCTGACTCTGCGGATGACAGCTCTCGGAGACGACATCGTCATGCGCGGTGCGGCAGTGATGGTGCTGTCCGCCGGACTGGGGGTCTCGTGACCTCGCACCACCGGGGTGTCCGACAGTCGTCGGCACCATCGCCCTAGGAAGAAGGAAACAGATGAGCAAGCACAGCGCTCTGGCGCGCACCGTTGCAGTCGGTGCCGCCGCACTATTCGCCCTGACGGCCTGCGCGTCGGGTGGGGGGACGGAGACCGACGCAGGCGGGGCCGAGATCAGAGTCTGGCTGAACGGCACGGACACTCCGAAGGAGGCCCGCGAATACCTCACGAGCACCTTCGAGGAGGAGAACCCCGGCTCCACCCTCGTCATCGAGGAACAGGCCTGGACGGGTCTCGTCGACAAGCTGACCACGAGCCTGTCGGGATCGGACAGCCCCGACGTCGTCGAGGTCGGCAACACGCAGGCCGCGGCCTTCACGTCTGCCGGTGCCTTCCTCGACCTCTCCGACCAGTACGACGCGCTCGGCGGCGACGACCTCCTCCCCGGGTTCGTCGAGGCCGGAACCTACGACGGTGTGTTCTACGCGGTGCCCTACTACTCCGGTGCGCGCGTCGTGTTCTACAAGAAGGACCTTTACGCCGCCGCGGGACTGTCGGTTCCGACGACGCTCGAGCAGTACGTCTCCAACGGCAAGACGCTCGCCGCGGCCAACAGCGGCGTCTCGGGGATCTACTTCCCCGGGCAGGACTGGTACAACGCGCTCCCCTACGTGTGGTCGCAGGGAGGGGAGATCGCCGAGTACGACGACGGCGAATGGGTCGCCGGATTCTCGTCCCCCGAATCACTGGAGGGTCTCGAGATGGTGCAGGACGTGATGCAGACCGCCTCCGTGGCCCCGAAAGACGGCAACGAGGCCGAAGCGCAGGTGCCCTACTGCGCAGGCTCCATCGGTCAGCTCTCGGCGCCGAGCTGGTTCAAGTTCTCGATCCTCGCCCCCGCGGATGCCGAGGCTCCCGGTTGCCCGGATCAGGAGGCCAACCTCGGCGTCTTCGCCCTTCCCGGCACGGACGGCGGCGCGGCGCCGGTGTTCGCCGGAGGATCGAACATCGCCGTCTCGGCGAACTCGGACAATCCGGAACTCGCCACGTCGGCTCTCGAGATCATGCTCAGCGAGGAGTATCAGACCATCCTCGGCGAGGCGGGACTCGTGCCCGCGCTCAAGTCCCTCGGAGACACCATCGGCTCGGATGAGACGGCGACGGCCATGACGGCGGCGGCGAGCAACTCGAAGCTGACCCCGGCATCCGAGAACTGGGCGACGGTGGAGGCGGACGGCGTGCTGCAGGACTTCTTCGCCAAGATCGCGCAGGGTGGGGACGTCGAGCAGCTCGCCGGGGAGGTCGACGAGAAGATCAACGGCATCCTGAACGGCTGATCGAGGGGTGGGGGCCCCGGGCGG
>JBEANR010000226.1:0-21900 GCA_041165365.1 Actinomycetota bacterium
CACCTCGCGATTGCCAGGGGCGCCACGGTGATCGGCACTTGCGGTGAGCGCAACTTCGACTACCTGAGGCAGATCAAGGTCAAGCCCGTCGTCTACGGCGACGGCCTCGCGAGCCGCATCCGCGACGTCGCCCCGAAGGGGGTGTCGGCCTACCTCGACAACTTCGGGGGCGACAACGAGCACGTCGCCGATCAGCTCGGCGTCGCGACATCCAGATTCCGGTCGAGTGCGCACCGCCGCGAGATCGAGCTCGAGGCGATGCACCCGTCGCCCGAGCGCGAGGTCGAGTACACCCGTGTTCTCGCCAAGCTCGCCGGTCTCGCGGCGGACCGCACGGTCAACGTGCTCATCTCGGGCTTCTACCCGTTCGAGCGGGTGATCGACGCCTTCGACGACCTCAAGAAGAAGCACGCGAGGGGCAAGGTGGTTCTCGGCATGCGGCCCGTCGACAACTCCTTCCACGGCCTCGGCGGCGCGAAGGTGCGAGACCGTCAGGAACGCAGCGCCTGACCCGGAGCGACGGGTATGGCGACGGCGCCGTGGCACGAGTGAGCCCTCAGGACGGCTCCGCCGTGACGAAGTCGATGAGTTGCTCGACCCGACCGAGCACGACCGGCTCGAGGTCGGCGTAGGTGGTGACCCGCGCGAGGATCCGCTGCCACGCCGCGGCGATGTCGGCCTGATCGTCGTGCGGCCAACCGAGGGCCTCGCACACGCCGTGCTTCCACTCGACCGAGCGCGGCACCTCCGGCCATGCCGCGATGCCGAGGCGGGCCGGCTTGACCGCCTGCCAGACGTCGACGAACGGATGCCCGAGCACGAGCACATGGGCCCCGACGGGCGATCGGCGCACCGCCTCCGCGACGCGGCTCTCCTTCGAACCGGGAACCAGGTGGTCGACGAGCACTCCGACCCGCCGGCCTCGTCCGGGCCCGAACTCGCGCAGCACTTCTCCCAGGTGATCGACGCCCTCCAGATACTCGACGACCACGCCGTCCACCCGCAGATCGTGACCCCACACTTTCTCGACGAGTTCGGCGTCATGACGCCCCTCGACGAAGATCCGGCTCTGCCTGGCCACACGTGCGGGCGCCTGCGCCACAGCGAACGAACCGGAGGCCGACCGGGCACGACCCGCTGAGGCGCGGGGCCGAGGGGCGACGAGGGTGACGGGCTCGCCGTCGATGAGGTAACCGGGGCCGAGCGGGAACACCCGGCGGGCGCGACGAGAGTCCTCGAGCTCGAGCATGCCGCTCGCGAGGCTCACGATGGCGCCGCACCAACCGCTCTGCGTGTGCTCGATCACGAGGTCTCTCGTCGCCTCCACGAGTACCGCGGGGCGCCGCGGCGCCCTGCGGGAGTGGTCGGCGAGCACGTCACGGCCGTAGCGGTCATCAGTCACTCCGCGAGGCTACTCAGCACTGTCGGAGGCGCCCCGAAGACACCCCGATTGTCAAGGGTTCGTCGGGAAGGGACGACAAACCGCCGCCGGACCACTATCGTTGCCCATGAAGTTGAAGTGCATCGACTGTCACAGCGCGCGCGGGAACACCGCGGAGCGTCTCACGATGAGGGTGGCGGCGGGCTCCTCGGCGCGTGGCCCCGACGTTCGGGTCCCGCATAGCACTCCAGGAGGAGCTTGCAATGACTACCGGTACTGTCAAATGGTTCAACGCTGAAAAGGGTTTCGGCTTCATCTCTCCCGACGACGGAAGCGCCGACGTGTTCGCGCACTTCTCCGCGATCTCGGGCAGCGGCTACAAGTCGCTCGACGAGAACCAGAAGGTCGAGTTCGACGTCGCCCAGGGCCCCAAGGGCCTGCAGGCCGAGAACATCCGCGGCCTCTGAGATAGAAGCTCCGATCCTCGCGATCTGACTACGAAGGGCCCGCTCTCCTCGGAGAGCGGGCCCTTCTACGTGTCAGCCGCCTGTGTGTCAGCCGCCTGTGTGTCAGCCTCCGTCGATCAGGCCGAGGCGGAACCCGCGGAGTCGGCCTCGATCTCGCCGTCGGCGATCGCCTCGGCGTACTTGCGCACGTCGGGGCCGGGCTCGTAGTCGATGAAGCGACCCTTCATGCGCGAGTTGATCTCGGCGAAAGGCTTCTCCCACGGCTCGCCCTGCATGGTGCCGGCCAACTCGACCACGGCCTCGCGCAGCACGCGATCCGCGTCGTCGAGGATCTTCGCCCTCGCCTCGTCGTTCCAGCGGATCTCATCGGCCCTCATGAGGCGTCCGAGCCGCGGCCGGTGGCGCCCTGGAGTCTGTCGATGTGCTCGGATGCCTGGGCCTTCGTCAGGTCGCCGGGAAGCTCCTCGCCGGCCTCGTGGGCCAGCGTGCCGAGGTAGCTGCGCTGTGCGCCGGTCATGGCCTCGTCGCCGGTCACCCAGTCGGACGGATCTTTGACCGCGGCGTCTGAGGGATCGGGGGTGTCGCCGCCGATCGTGGCGGGAGGGGTGTCGGTGTTCGGTGTGTCGGTGTTCGGGGTATCGATGTCATCACTCATACCCCGACGCTACGCGGCACCCCCGATACCCGTCTGGGGCTTGCGATCACCGTGGTCTCATGCTCGGGTGGCGCGGCGCCCGATCGTCGTCAGATCCGGGCCAGCACCTCGGCGATGGTCGGCGCCGAGTCGACCGACACCGGCTCGACGGCGATCGGATCGCCCGCCTGCACGGTTCCCGTGCGGATGACGCGCAGATAGGCCCCGGGGCGACCGGCCGCGGTGAACCGCTTGACCCAGCCTCGGGCATCCGGTCCTCCGACCCACCGGGCGAAGGTCTGGCACGGCTGCCTGGGCATGGTCACCTCTAGCACCACGGACTCGCCGATCCGCCATCTGTCGCCGGCTCGGGAGCCCGAAACGTCGACCCCCTCGACGCGCAGATTCTCGCCGAACCAGCCGGGGTCGAGCGAACGCCCGAGTTCGTCGGTCCAGAACGCGGCATCCTCGGCGGCGTAGGCATAGACAGCCTTGTCGAGACCGCCGTGGTGCTTGCGGTCAGCCTGCACGTCGGCGTGCAGTCCGAGGGTGCGGACGGCGACAGGATGAGCAACAGCGCGCTTGTCGATGGCGGTGACGCCGACGGACCCGGCATCCGATCGCAGCCCGTTCACGACGCAGACGGCGACGAGCGAGCCCACGGAGGTCAGCCGTCGACGCGCTTGAGCAGGTGGAACGGGATGGCGATGCTGGCCGTGATCGCCGCGATGCCGCCCAGGAAGACCGCGGGATGGAACACGGTGCCGTCCCACGAGTAGCCGAAGAGTACGACGCCACCCAGGAAGAGCACTGCTCCGATGACGAATGAGACGGTGTTCATGGGGATCCTCGGTGCTGGTTCTGGGTGGACTCGGCACACCAACTGTACCTGGATGAACGGCGCGGCGGCTCCGGTCGACCCGCCGCGGCCCGCCCTGCTCAGCGCCCGCCGCTGATCTTTCGGCGACGCTGATCGACCCCTGCCTGGCCGTAGGGGTAGTCGTCCGGCGTCGGTGCACCGGCGGCGCTGAGGGCGGCGATCTCATCGGCGCCGAGCTCGAGGTCGACCGCCGCCAGGTTGTCGCGCAGCTGTTCGACCGTGCGTGCGCCGAGGATCACCGAGGTCACGGCGGGCTGTGCTCCGAGCCACGCGAGCGACACCTGCGAACTCGAGACACCGTGAGCGCCAGCCAGATCGGCGACGGTGTCGATGACCATCCAGGTGCGTTCGAGGGCGTTGCGGGCCTCCCACGCCTCCATGCCGCGCGTGGGATTCTCGCCGAGCCTGGTCGCACCCGTGGGCGGCACGTCTCGTTCGTACTTGCCGCTCAACCAGCCGCCGGCGAGAGGCGACCACGGCAGCAGGCCCATCCCCGCGTCGAGGGCGGCGGGCACGATCTCGTGCTCGATGTCGCGCACGAGGAGGCTGTACTGCGGTTGCAGCGTGACCGGGGCGGCCCAGCCGTTGGCCTTCGCGACCTGCACGGCTTTGGTGAGCTGCCACCCGAGGAAGTTCGAGAAGCCGTAGTAGCCGATCTTGCCCGCGGTGATGGCGTCGTCGAGGAAGCGCAGGGACTCCTCGATCGGCGTGATGGCATCCCAGGCGTGCAGTTGGTAGAGGTCGATGTGGTCGACGCCGAGCCGGGCGAGTGAGGCGTCGAGAGCGCGCCGGAGGTGGGTTCGCGAGTTGCCGTGCTCGTTGGCGCCGGCGCCCATCGGGAAGCGTCCCTTGGTCGCGATGACGACCTCGGGGGCGTCGGCGGGCCTGGAGGCGAGCCACGCTCCGATGATGCGCTCGGACTCTCCGGCCGAGTAGACGTCAGCGGTGTCGATGAAGGTGCCGCCGGCGTCCACGAACGAGTCGAGGATGTCGTGCGACGCCGCCTGGTCCGCCTCCGCCCCGAACGTCATCGTGCCGAGCGCGTGCTCGGAGACGACGCAGCCACTCGTTCCCAGGGTGCGATAGCGCATGGAGACCTTCTTCTTCGATGGACCGGTACCGCTGACCACGGTAGGTCATCGAGCCCGACGAAGAGGTGTCGGCCCCACCCCTTGCGCGGAGGCCGGCCCGTGCGCAAGGGGTCGCGGCTCACCGGCGCCCGCTCTAGCGTGAGGGGTCACCACGAGAGGAGCACCATGAACGCCATCACCCCGCAGGTTCCGGCGCCGAGGGCGGAGGATCCGGGTCTGGCGGACGCCGCGGCATCCATCCGGGCGATCGGCGAGGACTCGCCGCCGTCCGCCCCTGAGTCGCGCCCGAGCGACCTCGAGCGAGGCGACGATGAGTGACTCCCTGTCCGTCGGAGACCGCGTCAGCTGGGGCACGCCGCAGGGCCGCACCCAGGGCGAGATCGTCGAACGCAAGACGAAGGACTTCACCTTCGCCGACCAGCACTTCACGGCGTCGGACGACGAGCCCGCGTTCATCGTGAAGTCGGAGAAGTCCGACGCGAAGGCCGCCCACAAGGGCTCTTCGCTGCGCAAGCTCGCCACGAAGTGACGCCGGCCCCGTGTTGACACCGAGCGGGAGGATGCCGTGGCCCTGAGGCTCGTGCAGGTGGACATCAAGGCTCGCGACGACGTCGCCCTCGCGCGCTTCTGGGCGGAGGCGCTCGGGTGGGCGTCGTCGATCGACGGGCCCGGCGCGACGAGCGTGCAACCCGCCGGCACGGTCTATCCCGACCCCGCCGCCTTCTGCGTCGACGTGGTCACCGTGCCGGATCCCGATACGGTGGTCTACCGTGCGCACCTGCACCTCTGGGGCCGGTCGGCGGCCCACCACCCTGAGCTCGTCGATCGCCTGGAGCGGGCGGGCGCGACATCCCTCGGCGGCAGCGGGATCGACACGTGCTCGGCGCTGCGCGTCATCGCCCGATCGGGCTCGGGGGTGACGGGCGTGTCGATGGTCGATCCGCAGGGCACCCCGTTCTGCGTGCTGGCTCCCGGGGCGCCCTTCGACGACACGGGAGCGATCGCGGCGGTCGTCGTCGACTGCGACTCGCCCCGGAGGATGGCCGAATTCTGGGCTACCGCCACCGACTGGACCCTGCACTCGGTGACCGACGACCTCGCGAGACTGCGCTCGTCGGCGGGAGTGGGGCCCTACCTCGAACTGGTCCGGACGCCGGAGGCCGACCGCCGTGCGGGCAGGGCGCACCTCGACCTGCGGCCCTACCCCGGCGACGATCAGGCGCTCGAGGTCGAGCGGCTGACCGGCCTCGGCGCGACACTGGCAGACATCGGCCAGGGCGACGTGCCCTGGGTGGTGCTCACCGACGTCGAGGGCAACGAGTTCTGCGTGCTCACTCCGGGCTGAGTCCGCGTCGACTGCTCGGCTACGACGTGATCAGCAGGAATCCGGTGAGCACGAGTTCGCGCATGCTCGGCAGCAGGTGCAGACGGAGCGCCGCGGCATCCGTCTGCAGCAGGTCGGCGATGGCGTCGGAGATGGCTCCGGCCGGGAGGTCGCCGTCGCAGGCCCCGACGAAGGCCGCCAGCTCGGTGTCGAGGGCGACCGCGCGACCGAAACCCCCTCCCTGCTGCAACGTCATCACCGTGGGGTGCTCGTCGCCCGGCCAGTAGTGGCGGTGCTCGGTGACGTCGGAGGCGACGGCGAGATGGCTTCGGAAGAGGGCGTCGTCGGATGTCGCGGCCAGCCGGTCATGGGCGGCGAACCCCGCGGCGACGATCGCTCCGAGCCCCGTGGCGTTGTGCCCGAGCGCACCGTCGAGACGCTCGAGCCGTCGGAGGCCGCCGCCACCGCGACGCAGCAGCAGGTACCCGAAGCCGACCGCCGTGACCGAGCGCGCCTCGAAGTCGTCGAGCCAGAGCCCGGTCAGGTCTTCGGTCTCACGGGCGCCGCGGCGTCCGCCGTCGCGGATCCAGGTCGCGGCGTACAGTGCCGGATCCTGCCGGTCGCGCTCGATCGCCCAGAGGTCGAGGCCGGGGGCGTCGAGGTTGGCGTCGTCGTCGCCGCCCTCGGCGACCCAGGTCGCCACCCTGTCGAGGCCGTCCGCGTCGGGGTGGTGCTCCCAGTTGCCGAGCAGCTGTGCGGTGCCGCCGACGGTGAGGTGGTCGGCCACCTGCGACACGACGGCGGCGAGCAGCGAGTCTCCGGCCATCCCGCCGTCGCGATACTCGTACATCGGCACGTCCACCCCGCGCGGGGTGACGACGAACGGCGGATTGCTGACGATCTGATCGAACCGCTCCCCCGCGACCGGCTCGAACAGGGAGCCCAGTCTGAACTCGATCGACCGGATGCCGTTGAGCTCCGCGTTCATCGCCGCGTAGAACAGGGCGCGCTCCGAGATGTCGGTCGCCACGACGCGTCTCGCGTGGCGCGCGGCGTGCATCGCCTGAATGCCGCACCCGGTGCCCAGGTCGAGCGCACTGTCGACGGGCTCCCCGATCATGAGGCCGCTCAAGGTCGACGACGCGCCGCCGACGCCGAGCACGTGGTCGACGCGGAGGGGCCCTCCGACCGCCGATTCGCCGAGATCCGACGCGATCCACCAGCTCACGACGCCCGACCCGTCGACGGCTCCGTAGGGGTGCAGGTGCATCAGCGGCACCAGCAGTGATCCCTCGGCGGCCACGAGCCCTAGCCCGACGGCCCCCGGCACGCCGAGCGAGGGCAGGGCGGCGGCGAGCGCCGCGGCATCCGTGGGGAGGCCGAGTACGAACACGCCGGCGAGGGTCGAGCGTGCTGCGCGCGCGTCGGGAGCCTGCATGTCGATGGGCTGCTGTCGTAGGGCACGCAGGGCCCTGGCGGCCGGCACCCTGTCGCCGCGCTGGAGGGCTGCGGCGGCATCCCGCCCCCACAGGTCGATCAGGGACTCGACGGTGAAGACCGCGCTGCGGAGGTCGACGCGGAGGCTGTCGAGGAGGGATGGCTGCGTCACCCCTCCAGTCAACGCCATCGCACGGGGTCCGGGCGGACGGGGAGTCCCCGCCCGCACTCCTCGGCCTCACTCCCTGTCGTCACTCCCTGTCGTCACTCCCTGTCGTCGATGACCGAGATGACGTTGCCGGCCGGGTCGCGGAACCAGGCGATGTCGGGGCCGTTGCCGCGCATGATGCCCTTCGAGTCGACCGGCATCTCGTCGGAGTAGATCGTCGTGACCACCCCTGCCTCATTCAGAGTGTCCACCGCCGCCTCGACGTCGTCGACTCCGAGATTCAGGATGGTGAAGGATGCCGGGCGATGATCGGGTTTCGGGTACGCGACGATGCGCGCGCCGCTCGCCAGTCGCAGTTCGAGGATGCCCATCGCGCCGCGCTCGACGTCGATGCCGAGGATGTCGCGGTAGAAGGATTCGGCGGCGTCGACGTCGTCGACGGAGAAGCCGCCGAACGCCCGGGTGGTATCGAACATGGTGAATAGTACCGCCGCTTCGCCGACCGCGCTGCGTTCGTCATGAACCGATCGGAGTCGGCCCGTGGCGTGATCAGGCTGGGATGATCGACCAGCAGGGGAGATCGTGAAGCCGTTCACCGCGGGCGTGATGCGATCGGCCTGAGGCCGAGACGCTACTTCTTGAGCGCGCGGATGATGAGGGCCAGCGACTTGCCCGTCACCCAGATCGCGGGCGTGGCGATCGCGATGAGCGAGATAATGTTGGGCTGGAACCGCAATCCGTCCGGGCCGCCGATGTAGGCACCGACCGGGATGCTGGCCCCTCCACCGCCTCCGCCGCTGCCCGCCTCGTCGTCGGGGCTGTCACTGCTGGCCCCGCCGAAGCCGAAGTAACTGATCGCGACGGGTACCAGTTCGACGCCGTCGACGGTGACGGGGTCTCCGTACACCGTCGAGATGCCACGGGATGAGACGAGTTCTGCGAGCTTCTCCACGAAATTGGCCATGGGTTCGACCTTACGCGCCCGAGCGGCGTGCGTCACCGGGGTGCCACGGCTCTCTCACGATCATCGATGCGAGAGCGTCGTGAAGCGTGGAGACTGAGGAGATGTCCACACCACCATCGATCGACATCATGCTCGGCGAGGCGGCCACGGCCGACCCGCTCGCCGGTCGGGCCGCCGACGACCTCCTGCGCTACCTGGAGCAGATCGTCGAGGGTTCACTCCGCATCGTCGACGGCGGGGCGGCCTCGGCCGACCCCGACCTGAGCGTGCACATCGCACTCCGGGCAGACGTCGACGCCGCGGTCATCGAGCGGAGCGGGGGCGGCTCCGACCTGGCGGCGGACGAGTACGTCATCGTCTCGGAGAGTCGGGACCGGGGAGAAATGGTCTGGTTGGTCGGGGCAGACGGCGCCGCATGCCGCACCGCGGTCTTCACGCTGCTGAGATCGTTCGGATGCGACTTCCACCTCGCGGGCGACGTGCTCCCGGCTCCGTCGGCGACAGTACCGGTAGTCGGCCTGACTCAGCGCTACACGCCGCGGTTCGCCCTCCGAGGCACCCAACTGTGGTGCTACTGGTATTCGGGCCGTGACTCGTGGGACTTCGAGCACTACCGCGCCTACCTCGACCAGTTCGCGAAACTCGGACTCAACCTCTTCGACTTCCCGCTGTACTTCTACGAGCCTCTGTACACCGGATACGACATCGACGGAGTGCGACCCGACGGGTACTTCCTCTCCGGTCGCGATCTCGAGACGGTGCGGGTCGGGGGTTCGGAGTTCGACGATGCCCCCGAGTGGTTCACCTCCGCCGCGATCCCCCGGTACGGCGATCAACGGCTCCGCAGTGCCGCGGCCATCGACCTCATGCGCAGAACGTTCGAGTACGCGGCCTCACTCGGGATCAAGACCTGCGTCGGTATCGAAGTGGCCAACCAGCTCGATTTCGGGCGTGATATCGCCATGCGCCGATCCGCCGACGACCTGTACGAGGACGGGCGGCTCATCCAGCCGAGCTCTGCGGCCGCTCGCGAAATCCTCACGGCGCGCCTCTCGGCCCTGTTCGACGCCTACCCCGCCTGCGACTTCTACGCCCTGTGGCAATCCGAGGCCGGGGTCTGGCGCACGACCGGCGGCTCGCCCCATCCGACCGACGCCGCCCTTCGCGAGACGCTGATCGGGCGGTATCCCTCTCTCGAGCCCTCCGACGCCGACTACGTCTCATGGCTCCTCCTCGCCGACGGGATCGTGGGCGATCTCAAGCCGGACGCCCGCCTCGTGACCAGCGGATGGGGCAGCGAGGCGGTCTTCGCCTGCGCCGACGAGGTGCTCAGCGACCGATTCGTGCGCAGCAGCATCGCGCCCTACGAGCCCACCTGGGCGCTGGAGCGCGGGGGCATGGACTTCTACGATCTGACGGAGGGCGACACGTGGCACGTCACCTGGGCCGAGACCGACCAGCACCTCTGGGTGATGCAGCCCAAGCTGCGGGGAACCGCGGCAGTCATCGACAGGCTCTCGCAGTCGTCGGTCTCGGGGATTCTCGCCCTCCACTGGAACCTGCGCTTCTGCGGCATCAACCTCGATTTCATCGCCGCGCAGTGCTGGTCTCCGACGCCTGCGGTCGAGGAATTCCGCGCCGCGTGGGCCGCTCGCCGGTTCGGTGCCTCGGCCGCCCCCGCCGCGGCCGCGGCGCTGCTGGCCCTCGAGGACCTCAACGACGTGATGATCGACCACGACCCGACCATGCAGTCGTGGGTCGGGTACGAGTGCTTCATCAACCCGCTCCTCCAGGCCTACAGATTCGTCGACGCCGATCATCCGCTGCCTCCGTCGTGGGTGACCACCTACGTCCGCCCCCACCTCGAGTCGGGGCAGGCGATCGTGGCCGCCGTCGACGTCGCGGTGGGGCACGCCGAGGACGCCGCCGAGCGCGCGACCTCTGATGATGCTGCCCGTTGCGCCCGATTTCTGCACCGGGTGCGCTACGTCCGCGAGCTCTACCTCGTGCACATCGGCCTCGCCGAGGCGCTGGCGGCCTGGAACGACGCGGTCGAGGCTGTGGGGCCCGCGAAGGAACGACAGCTCGCGCGTGCGCTGGCGATGGTGCACGCCTTGGACCCCACGCACGCCGTCGAGGAGTTCATCGCCGGCTTCGACGACGAGGCTGCGACCCGGGACCTCGGCGAACTCGGCCTCCTGCTCTCGATGAACGAGAAACTGCTCGGTGGCGTCGCGCGGTTGCGCGGACGGATGTCGCGGGCGATCGACGAGGTCGACGCGCCTCATCGCGCGAAGGTCGAGGACGCCGTGTTCACGGTCTGGCCCGGCATGGGCATCGACACGGTGTCGCCGTCGGCACGCGACGACCCCCATGCTCCCGCCTCGACGCCGTCGCCGGCCCGCCCGTGGACACCGGAGCTGGATGAGCGCGGCGGGCGCGAGGAGTGGGGCGTCGGCGTCTCGGCCGGCGTGGTGTGCCAGCGATTCAGCCGTGAGATCGGCTTCTGGAGACACACCGACGGCGTCTCGGTGACCCTGCGGGCGCCGCGGGAGAGGGCGGATGTCACCGTGTTCGTCTACCTGGTCGAAGACGTCGACTGGGACAGCCTGTTCCGCCGCCAGTCCGTCGTCGTGAACGGGACGCCCATCGGCGAGTACGACGACTTCCTGGGTCGCGGGCCCGACATGAGCGAGGGGGTCTGGATCGAGGCCCCGTGCCGGCTCGAGTCGGGCGTCGTGACGATCGAGATCGGGCGCAGGGGGAACAGCGACGTCGTGGTGGCCGGGATCGCCGTCATCGAGTCCGCCGCGGGCCGGTGACCCTTAGGCCGGTGACCGTTCCTCCCGCGGGTGCTCCGCCTCAGCGACTCCGGGGCTGAACGTCGGCGTCGTCGCCCTCCGCGGTGTCGACAGTCGCGCCCGGGGCACGACCGAGCAGAGCCAACGCCGTCCAGACGGCGGCTCGCCAGCCGACGATGAAGACACCGAGGGCGATGAACGACACGAACAGGAACGCGGAGGGAACATCGCCTCCCGAGAGGGCTCGCAGCAGCATCCCGATGGCCACCGTCGAGACCCAGACGACGATGCCCGTCCAGCGGACGGAGAGCGGATGCCGCCACCCCCGCACCACGATCCAGCCGACCACTGCGCCCGCGAGGAACGGCCACGCGGTGCCGAACACCCCTGCGACGCCCTCCCCATGGCTCGATCTGCCCACCAGCACGAACGCGACGACCGCGACCGCATCGATCGCGAACCAGACCACGGTGAGGACTCTGGAGAGGGCGGGGGGGAGCATGCTCCTGAGGGTACGCCGGGTATCCGTCCGTCGGGGCTGCGGGTGGTTGGCCTCGGGGGCGCGGGGGCGTAGGGTTCCGGTACCGAAGCCGACCGTGCTTCCGAGGGATGGAGAGCCATATGGCAGACAAGTCACCGAAGAAGGCGAGCGGGAAGACCGCCGCTGCGAAGTCCCTCAAGGAGAAGCGCGCCGACAAGAAGGCGAAGTCCTCCTCGAAGTACTGAAGCGGTAGGCGGCCTCGAGCCGCAGCTCACGGAAGCCGGTCCTACGGGGCCGGCTTCTGCGCGTCGTGCGGCCCTTCCCCGTCGCGGTCGGGGAGGGCCCGGGCGGGCGGGCCCCGCTGAGAGAGGCGGGTCCTCGTGGTCAGGCCCAGCCGCCGAGGTAGCCCTCGAGGTCGGGCTCGGTATCGATCGCTTCGATCCAGTCGACTCGGATGCCGGGGATCTCACGCGTGCCGACGACACCGTCGCCCCACCGGGCGCGTCTCCGCGCCGCCCTCGTGGAACGGATGCTCGCCAGCACCTCACCGGACCCCTCCAGCACCACGAGGTCGGCGCCCGCCCCCGCCCCCGTGGCCACCACCTCGACCGCTCGCGCGAATCCTGCCGGGTCGACTCTCGCCGCGCGGCTGAGCGTCACGGTGGCGCGCACCAGGCGCCTGTCGACCGCGGCCGATGCCACCACGATCCTCGCGTCACCGACGAAGACGGCCGCGAACTGGGCCTGCACGATGACGGTGGCGTGCGGCATCCCTTCCAGGATGCCGTCGACGCACACGAACAGGGCTGCTGCGCTCGAGGCGGACCGCACCTCGACGATCACGTCGACGGCGTCGGGTCGCACGCCGCGCCCCCGGCTGCCGACGGCGGGGATCGCCGTCGTGAGCCTCAGCGCCTCCCGGTTCTTGGCCACGAGCGCGTCGGCGACCGAGCGACCGGACCAGTCCGGCCCGTCGTGCCAGGCCACGGCCGACGGCACGTGCTCGAACACCGCGCCGGCGAGCCAGGCACGGTAGCCCCACTCCCAGTCCTCTCCCCCGTAGTCGGTGAACGACTCGTCGAAGCCTCGCACCTCGTCGAAGAACCGCGCCGAGCAGGCGAGCACGGCGCCGATGAGGTACCTGTACGACCGGTGGTCGGAGTCGCGCAGGTCACGCGAGTGCTCGTAGGCACGGGTGAGCCAGGCGGGGGCGGGCAGCTCAAGGGCCGGACCCGCGATCTCGACCGGCTCGTCGGCCGACACCTTCGACAGGTCGGCGTGTCTGCGCGACCCGACGGCGACGGTGTCGGGCACGAGCGCAGGCCCTCGGGTGAGTTCACGCACGTAACCGGGTTCCGGGGTCGTATCGGCGTCCAGGAAGCACAGCACCGTCCCGCGGGCGACCGCCGCACCGGCATTGCGGGCGGCGGCCAGCCGGAAGCCGAGGTCCTCCTGCACGAGCACCCGCACGCCGCTTGCGACTCGCGGCGGTCGCCTCGACCCATCGTCGACGACGATCACCTCGAGCCTGTCGCTCGGGTAGTCCTGGCGTTCGAGCGCGAGCAGAGTGCGGTCGAGCTGCGGTTGCTGCTCGAAGTGGGCGACGACCACGGAGACCATCGGCGGGAGCAGGGATGACTCGCCCGCGCGCCCTGCATCACCCTCGCCCCGCCGAGGGATGTCCGAACCTGCCCCAGCCCTCATGCGGTGAGCTCCCGCCACCACCGCGCGTACGCGGCGTAGGTGTCGACGAGATGCGGTGCCGTCGAGGTGGTCGGCGCGAGCCGTGTCGACGTCGGATCGGCGAGGGCGGCGGCGATCACGTCATCCATGCCGTCCGGGGAATACAGGGTCATCGTCTGCGGTCGGAGTGCCGCCATCTCCCGCGCGTACCGGGAATCGAGCACGAGGGGGCGGCGACCCGCAGCGAGCCAGGTGAGGATCGATCCGGACGCCGAGATGTGCTGATGGGCGGCGATGGGCACCGCCGCTCGAGAGCATCTGCGCAGCAGCTCGTCGTCGTCGAGATACCCCGTGCTGCCGAAGACGACGCCCGCCCGCTCGGCATGGTCGACGAGTGCCTCGAGGTCGGCTTCGTGGCCCGCCGACGCGGCGCCGAAGGCCACCACCTCGACGGCGATGCGGCCGCCGTCGCGCACTCGTGCCACCGCGTCGATGACCTCGCGGTGACCCTTGCCGGGATACACGAATCCGATGAGCGCGACGATCGGGTCGAGATCGGTCGAGGATGCCCCGCCGGGGGATGTGCCGGTGGAATCGCCGCCTACCCGACGGGCGGATCGCGGCGACTCCGCGCCCAACGGGATGACCGCCACACCACGACGTCTGGAGGCCCGACCGGTCACCCGCCCGCCCGGGGCGACCCCCGACTCCTCGAGGAAGGCGAGCTCATGGGCGCTGTTGCACACCACGCCGGTGGCGAGTCCGGCCACCCGCCGGTAGCAGTCGATACGGCGCGGGAGGTTCGCGGCTCCGTCGGACGATTGGGGCACATCGTGCAGGGTGATCGAGAGGGGCACGATCGAGGCGAGTCGCTCGATGGTGTCGGCCGCGAGCTCGGGCGACCGGCCGAACAGCCCGTCGGTGAAGTGCAGATGCGTGGGTCGGCCGGGGCGGAGGGCGGTCTCGGCGTCGATCAGCGCGGGGTCGGCGCCGGACTCGCCGGCGGTGCGGGCGAGGTCGAGGGCGTACCGCACGACGCCGTGCCTCGCCGGGCCGGCGACCCAGAGGTCGGGCACGGGGATGTCTGGCACTGCTAGGTCGGGCACGGCGGGGTAGACGGCCCGCGACTCCGGCGTCATCCGGTTCACACGAGCCCCAGCAGCGCGAGCGTGTCGGCGTGGCGGGTCAGTCCGGCATCGACGGCGTCCGGGTGGGCCTCGTACCAGCGGAGGTGGGCCTCCTCGACCTCACCGACGTCGACGATCCGGCCGTCGACCCGCCAGGAGTCGTCGGCCACCGAGTCGATGGCGCCGGTGGGGTCGACGGCCAACCCGTACGCCTCGGCGACGACCGCCGAGCGAGGCGCATGCACGCTGTCGAGCAACTCGCGACCCGGTTCCGTCACCTCGGTGGTGAGCCCGAGCAGCCCGCGGATGCGACCCGCGACGACGCGCCATACCGGGTTGCCCGGGTGATTGATGGTGCGCATCTGCGCGAAGTGCGGTCGCTCGAAGACATCCGACACCCTCACCGTGCCATGTCGCTCCTCCCGCCGGGTCAGCTCGTGCAGCGACCGACGGCCGATCTCGCGGACCTGATCGGCGACGAGGTCGAGGCGACGCACCGGCGCCCGCGCATCCGACCGCCGATCGAATGCGGTGAGCAGAAGAGCGGCGTCGTGATACGCCACGAGCGGGGGGCTCGCGGAGGGGTCGCCGGGCGGGCGCACGATGAGATGCCGCGGATACAGACCGGCGAAACGGATGACGGGGAACAGCACGGTCCTCGACCGTGCCGGCATCATCGCGCCGAGCTGCCGGGTGCCGATGGCGAGGCCGTGGTAGTCGTCGCGCACGGGCTGACTGATGAGCACGTCAGTGCGCGCGAGCAGTGCGGCGAGCGCGGGGAGGTCGCCGGCCGTCAGCTCGTGGGCGGGCGGGATGCGCTCGGTCGCGACATCCGTCCCCGCCATCATCACGCGCACGGACTCGGCCTGGCAGTTGCCGTGGACGACGATCAGCGGGCGGTCGTGATGCACGGCACCGGTCGCGTCGGCATCGACGGGGATCGCCGCATTGTGCACCACTCCTAGGCCTCCGTCTGCGAGATGTCAACGCCCGCGGGGGAATCCGCGCGCGCTCCTACTATGAATCATCCGGCCCCCCTCTCGGCCGACGACCGGTCATACCTCCAGCCGACACCTGATCGACGACGATCGTGCGGCACCCTCCCCGAAGGACCCCTCTGATCACTGTGCCCCAGATCCGCGTCGCCCAGGTTCCCGGCTCGCATCCGTATGCGCGCCACCTGAGCGGACCCCCGGGGGCGGCCTTCGTCTCGATCGCCGACCCGGTCGATCCGGATCGGCCACCCGGGCAGTGGTGGCCGCCGATCGCGCTCGACCCCGAGTGGATCACCGCTCACGCGGATCGGTTCGACGTGATGCACCTGCACTTCGGGTTCGAGTCGTTCTCGCTCGCGCACCTCGAGGCCTGCCTCGCCGCGCTCCGCGCCGCCGGACGCGGGTTCGTCTTCACCGTGCACGACCTGCAGAACCCGCAGCTCGCCGATCAGTCCCATCACCAGAGGCAGCTCGACCTGCTCGTGCCCGCCGCCGACGGGCTCAGCACTCTGACGGCGGGCGCGGCCGAGGAGATCGCCCGCCGGTGGGGCCGGCAGGCGACGGTGATCGCGCATCCGCATCTGCTTCCGCTCGACGAGAGCGTCTCGACGCCCGAGGCCGGACGGCTGCACGACGACGCTGACGACACGACCTCCCGCCGAGTCCGCCGCCCGGCCGATCGTCCGACCGCCGTCGTCGGCATGCACCTCGGCGATCTGCGAGCCGGGGTCGACGCGATCGGGGCCTGCGACAGCCTCCTCGGCGCCGTGCACGCGCTGCGGGCCGCCGGCACGCCGGTCGTCGCCGAGATCCATCTGCGGGACTCCGTCAGAGATGACGCCGTGCGCGACGAGGTCGTGCGGATGTGCGCGGCGCACGACGAGGGTGTGGAGCTCGACATCCATCCGCGGCTGTCCGATGACGCGCTCGAGCAGTCGCTCTCGGCGCTCGACGCGTGCGTGTTGCCCTACGGCCACGGCACGCATTCCGGATGGCTCGAACTCTGCTTCGATCTCGGCGTGCCCGTGCTGGCTCCGACCGTCGGGCACTGGCTCGATCAGCACGACGAGCCCGGAGCCGTCTTCGCCTTCGAGCCCGGGGCGACCGAGTCGCTCACCGCGGCGATCGAAGCCGCCCTGGCGTACCGGGGTACCGTCGCGCGGTCATCGGTGCTGGCCGACCGGCGCGCCCGGCGTCTCTTGGACCGAGGGGTCATCACTCGTCGTCACGCGGACCTCTACGCCGCCGCACTCGAGTCACGGGTGCCGGCGTGAGGCCGGGCCTGCGCGCGCGGACGACGTCGGACGACCGCGCGCTGCGCATCCTCGTGATCGCTCCCCTGCGCTACCCGATCGCCGAGCCCCACGCCGGAGGCCTCGAGTCCGCGCTCTGGCACCACGTTGGACTGCTGCGGGCGCGCGGTCACGAGGTGACCCTGTGCGCGGTGGAGGGTTCGGACTTCATGGAGGGCGGCCCGGCCGAGCTCAGGCTGCCCGCGGTGCGTTGGCCTGCCGGAGTCGCGGCGAGCGACACCGATTACCCGCAGGGCTACCTCGAGAGCGGCATCCGTTCCCTCGAGCGCGCGATGGACCACGTGGCCAGGCACGCTCGCCACTTCGATGTGATCGACAACCACTGCCTGCAGGGTGTACCCCTCGCCTGGGCCCGGCGCATCGGGTTGCCGATGGTCACCAACCTCCACACCCCGGTGCTGCCCTCGCTCGTCGAGTCGACCGACTACGGCCTCGGTGGTGTCAGCCGGTTCATCGCGGTGAGCCGGTACACGGCCGACCAGTGGGCGCCGACGGGCATCGACCCCGCGGTCATCCCGAACGCGATCGACACCGATCGCTGGGCTCTCGGAGCGGGCGGCGGCGACCTGGTCTGGTTCGGTCGGATCGTTCCCGAGAAGGGGCCGCACCTGGCGATCCGCGCCGCAGCGCTGCTGGGGCGCAGGATCGTGCTCGCCGGTCGCGTCGGCGATCCCGCCTATGCGGAACGCGAGGTCTGGCCCCTGCTCGGCGACGGCGTCGACTACGCGGGGGCCCTCGGGCAACCGCAACTCGCGGCGCTCGTCGGTCGCAGCGCGGCCGCGCTCGTGACGCCGGTCTGGGACGAACCCTTCGGCCTCGTGATCGCCGAGGCGCTCGCGACCGGCACCCCGGTCGCCGGCTTCGACACCGGTGGGGTGCCCGAGGTGGTCGACGGGTCGCCCGGCGCGTCCCTCGTGCGCACCGCGGATGTCGGGGCTCTCGCCGTCGCCGCCGCTCGATTGATGGCCCGATCCACTCCCGCCTCACGACTCGCGACTCGCGAGCACGCCGTGGGCCGGTTCTCGCTCGAGGCGCGCGTCGACGAGGTGGAACGGGTGTACCGGGCGGCGATGGCCGCGTCGCACGCCATGCAGGCTGGTTCCCGCCGCGCGTCCCCCCTCCGTCACCCGGCACTCCTGCCCGTGCCGACAGCGGCGCTCCCCGGCGCGCCGTGACCGGAGGATCGCGCCCGGTCATCGGCTGGTACGTGCACCATCACGGTTCCGGGCACCTGATGAGGATGCTCGCCGTGCAACCGCACCTCGACGCCGACCTCATCGTGTTCAGCTCGTTCCCGAGGCCGGACTCGCTCCCCGGCGAGGTGACGTGGGTCGCGCTCCCCCGCGACGACGCCCACGAACGCCCGCACGCCGACGCCGCGCCGGTCGATCCCGCGTCGACCGCGCCGACAGCGGGCGGTGTGCTGCACTGGGCACCGCTGCGGCACCGCGGTCACCGCGGGCGGCTCGCCATGATCGCCTCCAGCCTCGCCGAGCAGAATGTCGACGCGATGGTGGTGGATGTCTCGGTCGAGGTCACCGCCCTCGCCAGACTGCTCGGCGTGCCCACGGTGGTCGTCGCTCAACCCGGCGTGCGCGACGACGAGCCGCACCGGCTCGGTCGCCGTCTCGCCGACCTCGTGATCGCCCCTTGGCCCCGCGGCGCGCACGGCGACCAGGACCCCGAGATGGTCGAGGTGGGGGGCATCTCCCGGTTCGCCGACCGCACACGCACCCGCGACCCCGCGCCGGGAACGGTGCTCGTGCTCGGCGGTCGAGGGGGGTTCGACCTCTCGCCCGCAGACCTCGAGGCGGCGCAGGCCGCGACGCCCCATCTCACCTGGAGCGCGCTCGGCGTCGCCGGGGCCCCGTGGGTCGCCGACCCCTGGCACGCCCTGTGCGGGGCGGAGGTGGTCGTCACGGCGGCGGGTCAGAACAGCATCGCCGATCTCGCCGCCGCGCAGGCGAGGGTCGTGGTGGTCCCGCAGGACCGCCCCTTCGACGAGCAGTCCGCAACGGCGCGCGCCCTGGGCGCCGCGGGCCTCGCGGTGGTCGCGCCGCGGCATCCCGGGTCGAGAGAATGGGCGGGCCTCGTCGAGGCTGCGGCTCGGACCACGCCCGACTGGCGGCTCTGGCAGGTCGCAGGGGCCGCCCTCAGAGCGGCCGACGCCATCCGCGAGGTGGCGGCCCCGCGCTCCACCACGGCCGTCGTGACCCTGTTCTCCGCGGCCAGGCTCGATCACGTGCTCGCGCAGGCGCGAGCGATCAGGTCTGATCGGCGGGCGCCCCACCACGTCGGAGTGTGGCTCGACCACGAACCGCCCCCGACCGTGCCCGGCATGACGGTGCTCCACGTGCCGCCCGGTGATCACGGTATGAGGCTGGCGGAAGGACGCAACGCGGGCGCCGCAGCCGCTCTCTCCGCCGGGGCCTCCCTGCTCGTCTTCCTCGACGCCGACTGCGTGCCGGGAGAGCGGATGCTCGAGCGTTACGTCTCGGCCTCGACAGAGCACCCCGGCGCGCTGCTCTGCGGGCCGGTGACGTACCTCGCGGAGCACCAGCGCGACCTCGACCCGGCATCACTCGCGCTCGCGACCTCGCCGCACCCCGCGCGACCCGCTCCGGCGGGCGACACCGTGCAGAGTGCGACCGCCGACGAGTACAGGCTGTTCTGGTCGCTGTCGTTCGCCTGCACCGCGACGACGTGGCGAGCCATCGGCGGGTTCGACCCCGCCTACCAGGGCTACGGCGCTGAGGACACCGACTTCGCCCGGTCGGCGCAGGCCGCCGACGTGCCCCTGCTCTGGGTCGGTGGCGCCGACAGCTATCACCAGTGGCATGAGACCACGTCGCCGCCGTGGGCCCACCTCGACGACATCCTGCGCAACGCCGGAGTGTTCGAGCACCGCTGGGGCGCCACCCCGATGGAGGGCTGGCTCGCCGCGTTCGCGGCAGCCGGCGCCATCGAACGCCGGGACGGACGCTGGCGCAGACTGATGGGGTGACCCGCATCCTCCTCCTCGCCGACACCCACGTGCCGAACCGCGCCCGGGGACTGCCCGACCAGGTGTGGCGGGCGGTGGATGCAGCGGACGTCGTGATCCATGCCGGCGACTGGGTCGACGTGGCCACCCTCGACGCCCTCGAGCACCGCGCGGAGCGTCTCATCGGCGTGTGGGGCAACAACGACCCGGCACCCCTCCGCGAACGCCTCCCCGGTCTCGCGCACGAGACGATCGGCGGCGTCGGGTTCACCGTCGTTCACGAGACCGGACCGGCCGCCGGCCGCGAGGCGCGGTGCGACGCCGCGTACCGCTCGAGCGCCGCGCAGGCCACCGACGACGGTCCGACCCGGGTGCTCGTCTTCGGCCACAGCCACATCCCGTGGGACTCCACGACGCCGGGCGGACTGCGGCTGCTGAACCCCGGCTCCGCCACGGATCGACGCCGACAGCCCACGTGCACGATGATGGTGGTGGAGGCGGATGCCGGCCGGCTCTCCGGTGTGCAACTCGTGAGCGTGAGCCGCAGCGACCTCGCGCCGCACGACCCTCGTCGGCAGCCGCAGTCCTGACGCCGCCCCCTGCCGCCCCACCCCGCTCGACTCGCCCCGCCCCGCCCACCCCATCCCGCCCACCCCGACCCTGGAAGGCGCCACATGACAGAGACCGTCAACCCCGAGACCGGCCGAGCAGTCGACGACGCGTCGACGGCCGGGCGCGACCGACTGGTCATCACGCTGCTGCTCGTCTCCACCTTCGTCGTCATCCTCAACGAGACGATCATGGGTGTCGCCATCCCGACGCTCATCGAAGACCTCGGCATCACGGCGAGCGTCGCCCAGTGGTTGACGTCGGCGTTCATGTTGACGATGGCCACGGTCATCCCGATCACCGGTTATCTGCTGCAGCGCTTCGACACGAGGCCCCTGTTCATCACGGCGATGAGCCTCTTCAGCGCGGGCACGCTGATCGCCGCGCTCGCGCCCGGGTTCCCCGTCCTGCTGGTCGCCAGGGTCGTTCAGGCCAGCGGAACGGCGATCATGTTCCCGCTGTTGCTGACCACCGTCATGACCCTCGTCGAGCCCGCGCGCCGCGGCCGGATGATGGGCAACATCTCGATCGTCATCTCGGTCGCGCCAGCGATCGGGCCGACGCTCTCGGGAATCATCCTCAGCCTCCTCGACTGGCGATGGATGTTCCTCCTCGTGCTGCCCATCGCCCTCCTCTCACTCGTCGTCGGCGGCAGGCTGATGAAGAACGTCACGACGCCCCGCCGTACCCCTATCGACGTGCTGTCGGTGGTGCTCTCGGCGATCGGCTTCGGCGGGCTGGTCTACGGGCTCAGTACCGTGGGCTCGGCGGTCGGCTCCCTCACCGCCTGGTTGCCGCTGATCGTGGGGGTGCTCACCCTGGTGGTCTTCGTGCTGCGTCAGCTGCGGCTGCAGCGCAGGGACACGGCGCTGCTCGATCTGCGCACCTTCGAGTCGCGCACCTTCACGATGTCGGTCATCATGTTCTCAGTCAGCATGATGGCGCTGTTCGGCACGATCATCCTCCTGCCCATCTACATGCAGACCGTGCTCGGCGTCGACGCTCTCGCCGCGGGGCTCCTGCTGTTGCCGGGAGGTCTCATCATGGGCTTGCTCGCCCCGACCGTCGGGCGCATCTACGACAGGATCGGGCCCACCAGGCTGCTGGTGACCGGCTCTGTCATCGTCAGTGCCGTCCTCTGGTCGATGACCCTGCTCTCCGCCGAGTCGCCGGTCTGGTGGCTGCTCGTCGCGCACATCGTGCTCAGCGTCGGACTCGCGCTGCTGTTCACGCCGCTGTTCACCGCGAGCCTCGCCGCGGTGCGACCCACCCTGTACTCGCATGGCAGCGCGATCGTCGGGTCGATCCAGCAGCTCGCCGGCGCCGCGGGCACCGCCCTGTTCGTCACCGTGATGGCGACGGTCGCCGCCGCCTCGGTCGCTGCCGGCTCGTCGGAGGTCGCCGCCACGGCATCCGGGGTGCACACGGCCTTCCTGTTCGGCGCGGTCATCTCGGTGCTCGCCATCCCGGCGGCCTTCATGATCCGGGCGACGCCGGTGGAGGTGCACGCCGGATCCTCCGATCACCGGTGATCCGTCCGGACGCGTGACCTCAGAGGGTC
>JBEANR010000227.1:0-16733 GCA_041165365.1 Actinomycetota bacterium
GCAGCTCCACGAGATTTTTGTGATGGAGCAGGAGCTGTCGAAGCAGACGCTTGCGACGGTGGACACCGCGGCACTGCGCCGCGCGAAACAGTTTGGTTTCTCCGACGTGCAGCTCGCGCACATCCTCAAGAGCGACCTCGCGACCGTGCGCGCCGACAGGAAGCAGCGCGGGATCAACACCACCTACCGCCTCGTCGACACGTGCGCCGCAGAGTTCGAGGCCTTCACGCCTTACTACTACTCGAGCTACGGCGACGAGAACGAGGTCATGGCCCCGAGCGGCAAGAAGAAGATCATGATCCTCGGCGGCGGTCCCAACCGCATCGGCCAGGGCATCGAGTTCGACTACTGCTGCTGCCACGCCTGCTTTGCGCTGAGCGCGGCCGGCATGGAAACCATCATGATCAACTGCAACCCGGAGACGGTGTCGACCGACTACGACACCTCCGACAGGCTGTATTTCGAGCCCCTCACCCTCGAAGACGTGCTCGAAGTGATCCACGCGGAGCAGGCGTCCGGTGAACTCGTCGGCGTGATCGTGCAGCTCGGCGGGCAGACCGCCCTGGGCCTCGCTCACGGCCTCGAGGCCGCCGGTGTGCCGATCCTCGGCACCACCCCCGACGCCATCGACCTCGCCGAGGAACGGGGCCTGTTCTCCGGCATCCTCGACGCGGCGGGGCTCCTGGCCCCGAGGAACGGCACCGCCACCGATGTCGTCGGCGCCGTCCGGATCGCCGAGGAGATCGGGTACCCCGTGCTCGTGAGGCCGTCGTTCGTGCTCGGTGGGCGCGGCATGGAGATCGTCTACGACAGCATCTCGCTCGAGGACTACTTCTCACGGGTCGCGGGTCAGGGGATCGTGGGTCCGTCTCATCCGCTGCTGGTCGACAGATTCCTCGACGACGCCGTGGAGATCGACATCGACGCCCTCTACGACGGCACGGAGCTCTACGTGGGCGGGGTCATGGAGCACATCGAGGAGGCCGGCATCCACTCCGGCGACTCGAGCTGCACGCTGCCCCCCGTCACCCTCGGCCGCGACCAGATCGCCGAGGTGCAGAGGGCGACCCTCGCGATCGCCGAGGGCATCGGCGTCCGCGGTCTGATCAACGTGCAGTTCGCCATCGGGGCCGGGGTGCTCTACGTGCTCGAGGCGAACCCCCGGGCGTCGCGCACCGTGCCCTTCGTCTCGAAGGCTCTCGGCATCCCCCTCGCCAAAGCCGCCGCGCGGGTCATGGTGGGGGAGACCATCAGGTCTCTCGTTGACATCGGCCTCCTCCCTCCGGTCGACGGTGCGCACGTGCCGATGGATTCCCCGGTCTCGGTGAAGGAGGCCGTGCTCCCGTTCAAGAGGTTCCGCACGGCGGAAGGACACATCGTCGACTCCGTGCTCGGGCCCGAGATGCGATCGACCGGCGAGGTCATGGGCATCGACTCGAACTTTCCGAAGGCCTTCGCGAAGAGTCAGGAGGCGGCCTACGGCGGGCTCCCGGCGAGCGGATCGGTGTTCGTGTCGGTCGCCGATCGCGACAAGCGCGCCATCATCCTGCCGGTCCTGAGACTGAGTCAGCTCGGATTCGAGATCCTGGCGACGATCGGCACCGCCGAGATCCTGGCCCGCAACGGGATCCCGTCGACCGTCGTGCGCAAGTACCAGCAGGGTGAGGCGTCGGCCGAGGGTGAACCGTCGATCGTCGACCTGATCAACGCCGAGCGCGTCGACGTCGTGATCAACACCCCGAGTGGGCGCAGCGCGCGCGCGGACGGGTACGAGATCCGTGCCGCGGCGGTCGCCGCCGACAAGCCCCTGTTCACCACGATCGCGCAGCTCAGTGCCGCGGTGGCGTCGTTCGAGGCCATCAGCGCTTTCGGGGGGTCCGGCACCTTCGAGGTGCGGTCGCTGCAGGACTACGCGCTCGATCGCGAGGCCCGCGGATGACCGCGCGATTCGGTGATCGCCTCGAGGCGGCCTTCGGGCGCTTCGGTCAACTCTGCGTGGGGATCGACCCCCACGACACGATCCTGCGCGCATGGGACCTGCCGGACGACGCTGCGGGCGCCCGCGAGTTCGCCCTCCGTATCGTCGACGCCGCGGCCGGTCGGGTCGGTCTGGTGAAGCCGCAGGTCGCCTTCTTCGAGCGATTCGGTGCCGCTGGATACGTGGTGCTCGAAGAGGTCATCGCGAGCGCACGATCGCAGGACCTCCTCGTGATCGCCGATGCGAAGCGGGGCGACGTCGGATCGACGGTGGACTCCTACGCCCGCACCTGGATCGGCGAGGGATCGCCCCTCGAATCCGACGCGATGACGCTCAGCGCCTTCCAGGGAGTCGGATCCCTCGAGAGGGCTCTCGAGCGCGCGGAACGAGCGGGCAAAGGCGTGTTCGTCCTCGCAGCGACGTCCAACCCCGAGGGAGTGGCGTCACAGCAGGCGACCGTGGGATCCGGTGCGCGTGCCGGCATGACGGTGGCAGCGGGTATCGTCGCCGATGTGGTGGAGTGGAACCAGTCGCAGGTCGGTCCCGGGCGTGGTGCGCCCGGCAGGTTCGGGTCCGCCGGTGTCGTGCTCGGGGCGACACTCGAGCCCTCAGGCTTCGGCATCCGACTGTCGGCCCTGACCCCACCTCCGGGCACTCCGGTGCTCGCCCCCGGTTTCGGACACCAGGGAGCCTCTCTCGACTCGCTCGAGAAGACCTTCGGCGTGGCGGCCCCCCAGGTGATCGTGACGGCGTCGAGGAGCATCGCCACCGCGGGCGCCCGCGGTGTCGGCGACGAGATCTCCCGGCACGGCAGGGAGGTCGGACGATGGAGGGGGTGAGCCCGTATCGGATGACACCCCCGCCGGTCGATCGGGTCGCCGCGTCGCGCGCCGCGGTCGCCGCGCGGCGCGCGAGGGCAGAGGTCAAGAACGCCGTGGCCACGCAGAGGCGGAGCGCCGTCGACGTGCTCGACGCCGCCTGGACCGACCCGGAGGCCACCGTCGAGGCCGGACTCCGCGTGAAGGAGTTGCTGCAGAGCATCCCGACGCTCGGTCCCACCAGGGTGGCCAAAGCGATGAGCGACCTCGGCATCGCCGCCTCGAAGCGGGCCGGTGGTCTCGGCGCCCGGCAACGCGTGGTGCTCAGGGACTGGCTCGTCCGGCGCAACGAGAGGCTCGGCGTGCCCCCTGCGGCGAGGCTCGTGGTGCTGGCCGGCCCGACGGCGGTGGGCAAGGGAACCGTGTCGACCCACATCCGGGAGAGCTATCCCGAGGTGCACCTGTCCGTCTCCGCGACGACCAGGCGACCGCGCCCCGGCGAGATCGACGGCCGCAACTACTTCTTCGTCGACGACGACGAGTTCGACAGACTCGTGGCCGAGGGAGAGATGCTGGAGTGGGCGACGGTGCACAACGCCTTCAGATACGGCACTCCGAGGAAGCCGGTCGAGGAGGCCCTGGCCGTCGGGCGGAGCGTGCTGCTCGAGATCGATCTCCAGGGGGCCAGGCAGGTGAGGGAGGCGATGCCCTCCGCGGTTCTCGTGTTCCTGCTGCCGCCCAGTTGGGAGGAGCTGGTCAGGAGGCTCATCGGTCGCGGCACCGAGAAGCCCGAGGAACAGCAGAGACGCCTCGCCACCGCGCGCGTCGAACTCGCGGCTCAGGACGAGTTCGACCACCGGGTGGTCAACGGCGACGTCGGCGAGGCCGCACGGGAAGTCGTAGACTTGATGGCGCTGCGCTGAGTTCAGCGCGCCCACGACTGCATCCACGGACCTCACCCGGGGTGCCGTGCACACCCCCTCACGAAGGAGAACCCATGGCCGACAAGGCGAAGGGCATCATCGACCCGCCGATCGACGAATTGCTGTCGAAGGTCGACTCCAAGTACGCCCTCGTGATCTTCGCCTCTAAGCGGGCACGTCAGATCAACGACTACTACGCCGACCTGCACGAGGGCAGCCTGTTCGACAACGTCGGCCCGCTGGTCGACTCCACGATCGACGACAAGCCGCTGTCGGTCGCCCTGCACGAGATCAACGACGACAAGCTCGTCTCCAAGCCGCTGGCCGAGTAGCCCGCACCGTCGACCGGATGTCTCAGGTGCCGAGCGCCAAGAACGTCGTCGTCGGCGTCACCGGGGGGATCGCGGCCTACAAGGCCGTCGGTGTCATCCGCGCCCTCGTGCTCGCCGGGCACGACGTCCATGTCGTCGCCACCGACGCCGCCCTCAGATTCGTCGGACGGCCGACCCTCGAGGCTCTGAGTCGCAACATCGTTCACACCGACCTCTACGAGGGGGTCGCCGAGGTGCGGCATGTGGCCATCGGCCAGGCGGCAGACCTGATCGTCATCGCGCCGGCCACCGCGAACACCCTCGCGAAGCTCGCCTGCGGCATCGCCGATGATCTGCTCGGCAACACCGTGCTCGCCAGCAGGGCACCCGTCGTCGTCGCCCCGGCGATGCACACCGAGATGTGGGCTGACGCGGCGACGATGGCGAACGTCGAGGTGCTGCGCCGTCGAGGGGTGCACTTCGTCGGACCCGTGTCCGGCCAGCTCACCGGCTCCGACTCCGGCGTCGGCAGGCTCGCGGAGGCCGAGGCCATCGCAGCGCGCTGCCTCGACCTGCTCGGCCCCCGCGATCTCGAGGGCCGACGCGTGCTGATCAGCGCCGGAGGCACCCGCGAGGCGCTCGATCCCGTGAGGTTCATCGGCAACCGCTCCAGCGGACGGCAGGGGGTCGCGCTCGCACAGGCGGCGCACGAGCGCGGGGCGACCGTCACCCTGGTCGCCGCGAATCTGGATGCCGGGGTGACCGAGTCGATCGCGCCGGGGTCGCTGGAAGTGGTGCCCGTCGTTTCGGCCGCCGAGTTGCAGACCGCGATGAACGAGCTGTCCGCCGGTGCCCACCTCGTGATCATGGCGGCCGCCGTGGCCGATTACCGTCCAGCCGCGGTCTCCGCCGACAAGATCAAGAAGGACAGCGCGGGGGAGCGGCTCACGCTCGAGCTCGTGCGGAACCCCGACATCCTCGCGGGGCTCGTGGAGCGGCGGCACGACGACCAGGTCGTCGTCGGGTTCGGTGCGGAGACCGCCAGGGCGACCGACGAGCTCATCGAGCTCGGACGCGCCAAGCTCGCGCGCAAGGGGTGCGACTATCTCGTCCTCAACAGGGTGGGGTGGACCGAGGGGTTCTCGACGCCGGACAACGAGGTCGTCGTGCTCGATCGGGGCGGGGATATAGTGATGGAGGCCGCCGGGAGCAAGAGCTCCGTGGCACATCGAATTCTCGATCTCCTCGTCTAGCCAGGCCCCGTCGGGCCGCGAGACGGCCATGTCCACCGCGATCAAGGACCGCCATGACCACCTCTCCGGGCAGCCTGCGCCTCTTCACCTCCGAGTCGGTCACCGAGGGCCACCCCGACAAGATCTGCGACCAGATCTCGGACTCGATCCTCGACGCGCTGCTCACCGTCGACCCTCACAGCAGGGTCGCGGTCGAGACCCTCGTGACCACGGGCCTCGTGCACGTCGCCGGCGAGGTCACCACGAGCGGGTATGTCGACATCCCGTCGATCGTGCGCAACCGCATCACCGACATCGGGTACACGTCGTCCGACGTGTGGTTCGACGGGCGCTCCTGCGGGGTCTCCATCTCGATCGGCGGACAGTCCCCCGACATCGCCCAGGGGGTCGACGACGCCTTCGAGAGCCGCGAGCAGGCGAGTGTCGACGCTCTCGACCGGCAGGGGGCCGGCGACCAGGGGATCATGTTCGGGTACGCGACCGACGAGACCCCCGAATACATGCCGGTGCCGATCTGGCTCGCGCACAGACTCGCCGAACGCCTCGCGGAGGTGCGCAAGACCGAGGTCGTCGACTACCTCCGGCCCGACGGCAAGACCCAGGTGACCGTCGGCTACGACGGGATCGTTCCCCGGTCCATCGACACCGTGGTGCTCTCGACCCAGCACTCGCCGAGCGTCGCGATCGAGACCCTGAGGGCCGAGATCGAGCAACTCGTCATCCGGCCGGTCATCGACCGCCTCGAGCTCGAGAGCGTCGACCCGCAGATCCTCATCAACCCCACCGGTCGGTTCGAGATCGGCGGGCCTCAGGGCGATGCGGGGCTGACCGGGCGCAAGATCATCGTCGACACCTACGGGGGAGCCAGTCGGCACGGCGGGGGAGCCTTCAGCGGCAAGGACCCGTCGAAGGTCGACAGGTCGGCGGCGTATGCGATGCGCTGGGTCGCGAAGAACGCCGTCGCCGCCGGCCTCGCCGACCGTCTCGAGGTTCAGGTGGCCTACGCGATCGGTAAGGCCGCCCCCGTCGGTTTGTACGTCGAGACCTTCGGCACCGCCCACGCCGACGAGGACACGATCATCGAGGCGATCAGGTCGGTCTTCGATCTGAGGCCCGCCGCGATCATCCGCGATCTCGACCTGCTCAGGCCGATCTACGCCGCTACCTCGACGTACGGACACTTCGGGCGGGAGACGCCCGAGTTCACCTGGGAGCGCACCGACAGGGTCGACGACCTGCGCAGTGCCGCTGGCCTCTAGAAGCCCCGCGCAGGCATGATCGGCGGCCGCGCATGATGACAGGCGACACGGCGAGACCCACGGTCGCGCGCGTCATGGTCGACTCCCCGCTGCCGCAGCTCGACAGGCTGTTCGACTACGCGATCCCCGCGCGATTCGCCGACGAGGTCGCCCCGGGCATCCGGGTGAGGGTGCCGCTGCGGTCGATCGGTCGCATCGCCGACGGGTTCGTCGTCGAGGTCGGCGATCGCGCGGGGTTCGACGGCGCCCTCAGCGAGATCGAGGCCGTGGTGTCCACCGCGCCCGTGCTGGCCCCCGAGGTGTGGACCGTCGCGCGCCGGGTGGCCGACCGGGCGGCAGGCAGCGCGAGCGACGTCATCCGCCTCGCCGTACCGAAACGGCAGGTGCGGGTGGAGAAGGCGTGGCAGGCGCGAGAGGCGGTGGGCGAGGCGGCGCACGATTCCGACCCGCGGACGGCGCGGACGCCCGTGGAGCCGCACACGCTCGACGGCTACGGCGATGCCCGTCGGCTCGTCTCAGCACGGCTCTCCGTCTCGGCCATCCCGCGGGTGATCGCGCTCGGCAGCGATGCGGGCGGCGACACCACCCGGTGGGTAGGTGGCTGGGCGGCGACGATGGCGTCAGCGGCATCCCTCGCCCTCGCCGACGGGGGCTCCGCCATCCTGTGCGTGCCCGACTACCGCGATCAGGATCAGCTCGTCGCCGCCCTGCACGCGATCCTCCCCGCAGACAGGATCGTGCAGCTCGACGCCCGTCAACCGGCCGCCGCGCGGTATCTCGATCACCTGCGCTGCCTGGGCGCCGAACCCCTCGTGATCGTCGGCAATAGATCTGTCGTCTACGCGCCCGCCGCGAGACTGGGGCTCATCGCCCTCTGGGACGACGGTGACCCCCTGCACATCGAGCCGCTCAGCCCCGGGGTGCACTCCCGCGACGTCGCCCTCGTGCGCCAGGAACTGCAGGGCGGCGGCCTCTGGTTCGTCGGTCACACGCGCAGCACGGAGGTGCAGAGGCTCGTCGAGCTCGGCTATCTCGGCGAACTGGAGCCCGAACGGGCGGCGAGTCCGCGGGTCATCCCCACCGCGGCGCAGGCCCCGCAGGATCGTTTCGCCGCCATCGCCCGCATCCCGTCCGCGGCGTGGAGGGAGGCCCGTGCCGCCGTCGAGCACGGTCCCGTGCTCGTGCAGGTCGCGCGGCCGGGGTACGCACCGAGGCTCGCGTGTACGAATTGTGGCCAGTCGGCCAGGTGCCTGGTCTGCGACGGTCCGCTGGGCACCAGAACCGCCGGTGCTGTGCCCGCGTGCGGATGGTGCGGCGCCCTCGCCGCGTCGTGGAGGTGCCAGCACTGCTCGGGCGAGGCGTTCAGACTCGTCGGCCAGGGCTCGGCGCGTACCGCGGACGAACTGGGTCGTGCATTCCCCGGGGTGAGGGTGATCGCCGCGGACGGCGACCATCCGGTGCAGTTCGTCGACGGATCGTCGGCGATCGTGGTGGCCACCCGGGGAGCCGAGCCCATCGCCGCGGGCGGATACCGGGCGGTGCTCCTCCTCGACGGAGAACGGATGCTGGCGCGCGAGAGCCTCCGCGTCGCCGAAGACTGTCTACGGTGGTGGGCCAACGCCGCCGCCCTCGCCGCCCCCGGAGCCCCCGTGGTGCTCGTCGGCGTCGGAGGGGCCCTCGCGAGCGCGATGTCGACGTGGAGGCTCGCCGCTGTCGCGGCCGCCGAACTCGTCGACAGGCGCGAACTCAGGTTCCCGCCCGCCGTGCGCGTGGCGACGGTCACCGGGTCCGCCGAGAACGTCGCTCGCGCCCTCGAACCGGTGCGCCGGGTCGAGGGCGTCGATGTGCTCGGTCCGGTCGAGGTGACGGGTGGGCGAGGCGGCCTCGGCGACGGTGTCGACGTGAGGGCGATCGTGAGGTTCGACTATGCGGACGGGGCGGCCGTGGCATCCGCTCTCCGTTCCGAGATCGTCAGGGTGGCGCAGTCGCGGCGCAAGCGGGCGGCCGGACCGCGGCCAGCGCCTCCTACACTGAAAGTGCGCTGCGACGACGTCGAACCGTTCGGCTCGGAGGCCGGGCGGTAGCCGGGAGCCGCCCACGATCGACAGCGGATCCTCAACCGACGGGACCACGAGTGACCGACCTCAGGATCGTGTTCGCAGGCAGCCCTGCCGCGGCCGTACCGAGCCTTCGAGTGCTCGCAGCCTCCCGTCACGAGATCGCGACCGTGCTCACCCGTGAGGACTCGCCCCTCGGCCGCAGGCGCGTGCCGACCCCGACGATCGTGGCGCAGACGGCTGAGACCCTCGGGCTGCCCGTGCTTCGGGCGAATCGTCTCGCCGGCGCGGCGACGGAGTCGATCTCGGCGATGCGGCCCGACCTCGGGGTCATCGTCGCCTACGGGGGCCTCGTGCGTGAACCGCTGCTGAGCGCGCCCACGCACGGGTGGATCAACCTGCACTTCTCGCTCCTTCCGCGCTGGCGGGGTGCTGCGCCGGTGCAGCGCGCCATCATCGCCGGAGACGAGGTGACCGGCACGACGGTCTTCAGCCTCGTCGAGGAGCTCGACGCGGGCGACGTCCTCGGGCTGACGACACAGTCGATCGCACACGACGAGACTGCCGGCGCTCTCCTCGACTCGCTCGCGCAGTCGGGTGCCGAACTGCTGGGCCGGGTCGTCGACGCGATCGCCGACGGAACGGCCAGGCCCGAGCCTCAGCGGGGGGACGTCAGCCTGGCACCGAAGCTCGCGCTCGCCGACGGGAGGATTGACTGGTCGCAGTCGGCCTCGTCCGTGCACGCTCTCGTGCGCGGCGTCACTCCGGAACCCGGAGCCTTCACCGAGCTGTCCGGCCTGAGACTCAAGGTTCTCGACTCCGCCATCGCCCGGGGGGCGACACCCGGGCCACCAGGTCAGTTCCGACTCGACGACGGACGTGTGCTGGTCGGCACGAACACGGACCCCCTGGAACTCATCACCGTGCAGCCGGCGGGCAAGAAGGCCATGGGAGCCGCGGACTGGTGGCGCGGTCGCCCGGCGGATGCCCCGGCGATCGCCGAGAGAGACGGACGAGAGTGAGCCCGCGCATGCAGCCCGCAGGGCGCGGGCAGGCCGGCCGCCCCGCGCAACCCGGCCGCGCCATCCAACCTGGTCCGATCCAACGCGGCCGCATACAACCAGCCCGGCGCATCGCGTTCGAGGTGATCTCGGCGGTCGGCGCCTCGGACGCCTACGCCAACCTGCTGCTGCCCGTGAAGCTCGAGAGGGCGAGGCTCGGCGCCCAGGATGCCGCTCTGGCCACCGAGCTCACCTACGGCACCCTGCGGATGCAGGGCTACTACGACGCGGTGATCGAGCTGGCGGCGGGGCGCGCGACCGACCGGATCGACCCTGCGATCCTCGACGTGCTACGGCTCGGTGCGCATCAGTTGCTGTCGATGCGCACCGCGCAACACGCCGCCGTCGACGAGAGCGTCTCGCTCGCGCGCGACGTCGGGTCGAGGTCCGCCTCGGGATTCGCCAACGCCGTGCTCAGAACCATCACCCGCTCCGATCCCGCGGACTGGCACGAGAGGGTCATGTCGGGGGTCGCGAGCGACGACCACCGACTGTCGCTCGAGTACTCCCATCCGGTGTGGATCGTGCGCGCCTTCCGACGCGCTCTCGCCGCGGAGGGCCGGGAGATCGAGCTGGCGGATCTCCTCGCCGCCGACAACGTCGCGCCACAGGTGACCCTCGTTGCTCTCCCCGGGCTCACCGACCGTTCCGAATTGCGCGGGGCCCGCCCCGCGCGCTACTCGCCGTTCGCCGCGGTGAGCGAGGGGGGCGATCCCGCACGATCCACTCCGGTGCTGGCCGGGCGCGCCCGCGTGCAGGACGAAGGCTCCCAGCTCGCCGCGCTCGCCCTGACCCGCGCGACGACCGTGGCCGGCGCCCCGCCCCCTCAGAGTGGAGAGCGCTGGCTCGACCTGTGCGCCGGACCCGGTGGCAAGACGGCGCTCCTCGCCGCAGAGGCCCTCGCCGTCGGGGCGACCCTCGTCGCGAACGAGGTCGTGCCGGCCAGGGCGGGTCTGGTGCGGAACGCCCTCGCCGTCTTCGACGACCCGCCCCGTGTGCTCGAGCAGGACGGCAGGCTGGTCGGTCGGGCGATGGCCCGCCAATTCGACAGGATCCTGGTGGATGCACCGTGCACGGGGCTCGGAGCGCTGCGACGCAGACCGGAGGCACGGTGGCGCAAACAGCCGAGGGACGTGGCGGAACTCGCGACCCTGCAGGCCGAGCTGCTCGAGTCGGCGATCGACGCTCTCGCTCCGGGCGGCATCGTGGCCTACGTGACCTGTTCGCCGCACCTCGGCGAGACGGTGGCCATCACCCGTGCGGCGATCGCCCGGCATCCGGATTCGCTCGTCGCACTCGACACGGCCGGCGTGCTCGCCGAGGTGACCGACGCACCCCTCGACACCGCGGGGGAGGGCAGCCACGTACAACTGTGGCCCCACCGCACCGGTACCGACGCGATGTTCATCAGTCTGCTCCAGAAGCGGACCTGAGGCGCCGCGCGGCTCGGCGGCCCGGTGCGGTCGCCACGCCAGTGGGTACCCTGAGCCCATGCCAGTGCGTATTGAACCGAGCATCCTCGCGGCCGATTTCGTCAACCTCGAGCGTGAACTCGGCCGCATCGCGACCGCCGACCTCGCGCACATCGACATCATGGACAACCACTTCGTGCCCAATCTCACCTTCGGCCTCGCGATGGTCGAGCGCCTGCAGCAGGTGACCCCTCTCCCGCTCGACATCCACCTGATGATCGACGATCCCGACCGGTGGGCTCCGGGCTACGCCGAGGCGGGCGCGTACTCCGTCACCTTCCACGCCGAGGCCGCGGCAGACGCGGTGGCGCTCGCTCGGCGACTCCGCTCGATCGGCGCCCGCGCGGGCATCGCCCTCAAACCCGCCACCGCGGTCGAGCCCCTCCTCGAGCTGCTGGCCGAGTTCGATCAGGTTCTCGTCATGACCGTCGAACCCGGATTCGGCGGCCAATCCTTCATCGAGGCGACCATGCCGAAGGTGCGGCTGCTGCGCGACGCCGTCGTGTCCGCGAGCCTCGACGTGTGGTTGCAGGTCGACGGCGGTGTCGACGAGCGCACGATCGTCACCGCGGCCGAGGCGGGCGCCGACACCTTCGTCGCCGGTTCGTCGGTGTTCCGCGCAGACGACCCCGCGGCGCAGATCGCTCTTCTCCGCGAGACCGCGTCGCAGCACACCCACTGATCAGGCGGCGACAGCCGGTCGGTGCCTGCTCGGCGGAGCCCGATCGGGCATCACGCGAAGCGTGCTTGGATGGACTCATGACTGAGAAGACCAAGCCGGAGATCGAGTTCTACGACGGCGACGAGCCGACCGAGCTGGTGAGCATCGACATCGAGGAGGGGACCGGGGATGTCGCGGTCACCGGCGGCACCGTCGACGTGCACTACCTCGGCGTCGACTTCGCCTCGGGCGAGGAGTTCGACTCCTCGTGGAGCAGGGGTCAGTCCGTCGACTTCCCGCTCCGCTCCCTGATCGCCGGTTGGCAGGAGGGCATCCCCGGCATGAAGGTCGGCGGGCGCCGACAGCTCATCGTGCCCCCCGCCCTCGCCTACGGAGAAGCCGGCAGCGGCCATCGGCTCAGCGGTCGCACCCTGATCTTCGTGATCGACCTGCTCGGCGTCGGCTGACCTCCACGGGCGGGCAGCTCGCGCGGGTGCCGGTGCCCGCTAGCCTTGAACGCGTGAAGACCTTCGACTCCTTGTTCGCCGAACTGGCCGAGAAGGCCGCCACCCGGCCCGCCGGTTCGGGCACCGTGGCCGAACTGGACGCGGGCGTGCACGGCATCGGGAAGAAGATCGTCGAGGAGGCCGCCGAAGTGTGGATGGCGGCCGAGTTCCAGTCGACCGACGAGACGGCGGAGGAGATCTCCCAACTGCTCTACCACCTGCAGGTGATGATGCTCGCGAGGGGTCTGACCCCCGACGACGTGTATCGCCACCTGTAGGACCATCCGCCCAGCACTCCGCTCGAAAGCCGCTCCCATGCTCCGCATCGCCGTCCCGAACAAGGGATCCCTCGCCGAGGTCGCCGCCGAGATGCTCACCGAGGCCGGGTACTCAGGTCGCCGCGACCCGCGTGCCCTGAGCGCGGCCGACCCCCGCAACGACGTCGAGTTCTTCTACCTGCGGCCCCGCGACATCGCGACGTACGTCGGTTCGGGCGCCCTCGACGTGGGCATCACCGGGCGAGACCTCCTCCTCGACTCGGGGTCGTCGGCGACCGAGATCGCCGACCTCGGGTTCGGCGATTCCACGTTCAGGTTCGCGGCGCCCCCCGGCCGGTTCCAGGCCATCGACGATCTCGCGGGCATCAGGGTCGCCACCAGCTACCCCGGTCTCGTCGGCGCCTTCCTGCACACGCACGGGATCTCGTCACACCTCGTCAGACTCGACGGGGCCGTCGAGTCCGCGGTCAAGCTCGGAGTGGCGGATGCCGTCGCCGACGTCGTCTCGACGGGTTCGACACTCCGCGCGCAGGGGCTCGAGATCTTCGGTCCGGTCATTCTCGACTCGACCGCGGTGCTGATCAGTGCGCGGCGGGAGCTCGCCGGCATCCAGACTCTGCACCGACGTCTCCAGGGCGTTCTCGTCGCCCGTCAGTACGTACTCATGGATTACGACCTGCCTGCCCGGCTCGTCGACGAGGCGTCGGCGGTGACCCCGGGGCTCGAGTCTCCGACGGTGTCGCCACTCCGCGATCCGGACTGGGTCGCCGTGCGCGTGATGGTGGCGAGGTCCGACACCAATCAGGTGATGGACGACCTGCACGATCTCGGTGCCCGCGCCATCCTGGTGAGTCCGATCCACGCGGCGAGGCTCTGATGACGGCGGACGGCGCATGACCCTCGCCGTGCGGGTCATCCCGTGCCTCGACGTCTCGGCGGGGCGCGTGGTCAAGGGTGTCAATTTCCTCAACCTCCGTGACGCGGGCGACCCCGTCGAACTCGCCAGGCGCTATGCCGATCAGGGCGCCGACGAGATCACCTTCCTCGACGTGAGCGCCACCGTCGACGAGCGGGACACCATGCACGACGTGGTGCGCGACACCGCGGAGCAGGTGTTCGTTCCCCTGACGGTCGGCGGTGGAGTGCGCTCGGCCGACGACGTCTCGAGACTCCTCGGCAGCGGTGCCGACAAAGTGGGGCTCAACAGCGCGGCGGTCGCGAGACCGGCACTGGTCGGCGAGATCGCCGACAGGTTCGGCGCCCAGGTGCTCGTGCTCTCGCTCGATGTGAAGCGGTCGGCCTCGAGCCCCAGCGGATTCGTCGTGACGTCGCACGGCGGGCGCACCGAGACGGCCCTCGACGCCCTCGAGTGGGCAGCGGAGGCGATCGAACGTGGCGCGGGCGAGCTGCTCGTCAACTCCATCGACGCCGACGGCACCCGCGACGGCTTCGACCTCGAGCTCATCGCGGCCATGCGCGGCATCAGTCGGGTGCCGGTGATCGCGTCGGGCGGCGCCGGAGCACTCGACCACTTCGCGCCTGCGATCCTCGCCGGCGCCGATGCCGTGCTGGCGGCATCGGTGTTCCACGATGCCGATCTGACCATCGGCGACGTCCATCGGACGCTCGCGGCGGCGGGGTTGCCCGTCAGGCACGTCGAGGAGAGACCATGAACGACGACCAGGTCGACGCGGTGATCGAGAGAGTCGTCTTCGGGGCCGACGGGCTGCTGCCCGCCGTCATCCAGGAGCGGTCCTCGAAAGACGTGCTCATGCTCGGGTGGATGGATGCCGAAGCGCTCCGCCGCTCGCTCACCGAGGGGCGCGTGACCTTCTGGTCGCGGTCGCGGCAGGAGTACTGGCGCAAGGGCGACACCTCGGGGCATCGACAGTATGTGACGGCGGCGGCGCTCGACTGCGACGCCGACACGATCCTGGTCACGGTCGAGCAGATCGGGGCCGCGTGCCACACCGGTGCGCACGCGTGCTTCGACGTCGATCCGCTGGAGCCGGTCGTCGGTGATCCGACCGGTGATCGGGGCGTCGGCGATGCGTGACACGACCACGCGCGAGCAGTTCGACTCCCTGGTCCGCGGCAGCATGGTGGTGCCGGTCATCCGGGAGGTGTTCGCCGACGGCGAGACCCCGGTGGGCGTCTATCGCAAGCTGGCCAGGGACGCCCCCGGCACCTTCCTGCTCGAGTCGGCCGAGCAGGGCGGTATCTGGTCGAGATACTCCTTCGTCGGGGTCGCGAGCTTCGGCGTGCTCACGCAGGAGGGACCTGTCGCCCACTGGCTCGACTACGGTCTCAGCGCCGGGCGTGCCTTCGGCGGTGCGATGCCCACCGGCCCGCTCGACGCCGTGGCCGCCCTGCACTCGCGCTGGTCGACCGAACCGGTGCCCGGGCATCCCCCGCTCACGGGCGGCCTCGTCGGATTCATCGGCTGGGAGGCCATCCGTCAGATCGAGAGACTGCCTGATGCCCCACCCGCCGACTTCGCCATCCCCGGTCAGGCACTGTCGTTCGTGTCGGAGCTCGTGGTGCTCGACCATCGCACGGGCTCGGTGCTGCTCATCGCCGCCGTGCTGGGGGACGCCGTGCCGGGAGACACCACCGGGAGCGATGCCCGACGGGACGACGACGCCCTGTGGGCCCGCGCCCAGTCGAGACTCGACAGCATGCAGCAGGCCCTCGCTGCGCCCTCGGAGGCCTGGCTCGCCGAGGTCGATCTCGACGTGACACCAGATCCGACACCGAGGATCACCCCGCTCGACTACCGCGGGGCCGTCGAGGTGTCCAAACGGCACATCGTCGACGGCGACGTGTTCCAGGTGGTGATCTCGCAGCGGTTCGATCACGAGATCACCGCGGACCCGATCGACGTCTACCGCGTCCTGCGCACCCTCAATCCGAGTCCGTACATGTACCTCCTGTCGTTGCACGAACCCGATGGGGAGCCGTACTCGATCGTCGGATCGTCTCCGGAGGCCCTCGTGAAGGTCGACGAGGGCAGGGTGTACATGCATCCCATCGCCGGCTCGAGGCCCCGTGGCGGGTCTCCCGACGAGGATCTCGCCTTCGCCGCCGCACTTGAGGAGGACCCGAAGGAGCGCGCCGAGCACCTCATGCTCGTCGACCTCGCCCGCAACGACCTGCTCAAGGTCTGCGTCGCGGGCTCGGTCGAGGTGAGCGAGTTCATGCAGGTCGAGCGCTTCAGCCACATCATGCATCTCGTGTCGTCCGTCGAGGGCGACCTCCGTGACGGCGTGACGCCGATGGAGGTCTTCCGCGCGACCTTCCCGGCCGGCACCCTGTCGGGTGCGCCCAAACCGCGCGCACTGCAGATCATCGACGAGCTCGAGGTGGCCCAGCGCGGGCTGTACGGGGGAGTGGTCGGCTACCTCGGCTTCGCCGGCGACCTCGACCTAGCCATCGCCATCCGCACGACCACCATCTCGCGGGGGGTCGCGCGGGTGCAGGCCGGGGCAGGGCTCGTCGCCGACTCGGATCCGGCGACCGAGCACCAGGAGGCGGTCAACAAAGCCGCGGCACCGCTGCGCGCGATCGCCGTCGCGAACGCCCTGCGTCGCATCCGATGAGCATGGAGGGCAGGCGGCTGAAGTCCTCCGCGCTCGTCGTCGGTCTCACGGTGTCGGCGCTGACCATCGTCGCGTGGACTCAGTCGTGGTTCGACGTGGTGCTCGTGGCCGACGAACCCGGGGCGTCGCGGCTCACGGTCGGGGGAGACGTCGCCGCGGGGGGTCTGGCAGCGCTCGGACTCGCCGGGCTCGCCCTCGTCGGAGCCCTGTCGATCGCCGGCCCGGTGATCAGAGCGGTGCTCGGAGTGCTCGAGATGCTGCTCGGCGCCACGGTCGCACTCTCGGCGACCCTCGCCCTCGCGGCGCCCGTCGTCGCCGCGTCACCCTCGATCACCGAATCCACCGGTGTGTCGGGGCGCCGATCGATCGATGGACTCGTCGCGTCGGTCTCGCCGACGGGGTGGCCCGTCGTCGCCGTCGTCTTGGGGGTCGCGACCGCCGGCGTCGGTGTGTGGATCCTCGCCACGGGTCGACGGTGGCCGGGTGCGTCGCGCCGCTACCGGGCCGTCGCGGTCGATGCGGGCGGCGACGTGCCCGGGGGCGACGTGCCCGAGGCC
>JBEANR010000228.1:0-31947 GCA_041165365.1 Actinomycetota bacterium
TAGAGCGGCGAGGGCTGAGGGCTGGGGGCTGGGGGCTGGGGGCTGGGGGCTGGGGGCTGGGGGCGATGATGGGAGGCCGGGGCGGGACGACACATGCGCCGTCAACACGCCCCATCGAGGCTACGTGGCCGATCCGATGCCGCCGCCGGAGTGACCTCGTGTGACGCATCGGCGTGACGCGCACACGTCGCATGCCGATGGCCACGCACGACAACCACGTCGCACCATCGAGCATTCCGTCGGCCTCGACTTTCGTCGCCGAGCATCCTTCCCCGAGGGCACAACTTACTGTCACGAACCAGCGGTACAGCCTTCGACAACGGCTGGTCTGTGGCAGTAAGTCGGCGCGGGCGGGCGGGCGCGAGCGGGCGCGAGCGGGCGCGAGCGGGCGCGGGCGGGCGGGCGCGGGCGCGGGGGCGCGCGCGGGCGGGCGGGCGGGCGTGGATGGCGCGGAGCGGCCTACCCGATCACCCGAGCAGATCGTGCCGCACGACGATGGCCTCGCGACCCGGGCCGACGCCGATCGCGGAGATGCGCGCACCACTGAGCCGCTCGACAGCGAGCACGTAGTCCTGCGCGGCGGCAGGCAGGTCGCCGAACTCGCGCACGTCGGTGAGGTCCTCCGTCCAGCCCGGGAACCGCTCGTAGATCGGCACGGCGTGGTGGAAGTCCGACTGCGACACGGGCACCTCGTCGACCCGCACCCCGTCGATGTCGTAGGCGACGCACACCGGGATGCTGTCGAGACCGGTCAACACGTCGAGCTTGGTGAGCACGAAGTCCGTGACTCCGTTCACGCGTGCCGAGTAGCGCGCGATCGGCGCGTCGTACCAACCGGTGCGGCGGGGGCGACCGGTGGTGGTGCCGAACTCGAAGCCCGCGGCGCGCAAAAATTCGCCGGACTCGTCGAACAACTCCGTCGGGAACGGCCCGGCGCCGACCCTGGTCGTGTAGGCCTTCACGATGCCGATGACGCGCTCGATGCGCCCGGGGCCGATGCCGGATCCGGTGGCGGCCCCACCCGCGGTCGAGTTGCTCGAGGTCACGAAGGGATACGTGCCGTGGTCGACATCCAGCATCGTCGCCTGCCCGCCTTCGAACAGCACGGTCTTGCCAGCCTCGAGCGCGCCGTGCAGCTCGAGCGCGGTGTCGCAGACCATCGGGCGCAGGCGCTCGGTGTACGAGAGAAGGGTCTCGACGATCTCGTCGGCGGAGATGGCCCGACGGTTGTACACCTTCACCAGAAGGTGATTCTTCTGGTCGAGAGCGGCCTCGACCTTCTGCCGCAGAATTCCCTCGTCGAAGAGATCCTGCATCCGGATGCCGACGCGGTTGATCTTGTCGGCATACGACGGCCCGATCCCGCGGCCGGTCGTGCCGATCTGCTTCTTGCCGAGGAACCGCTCGGTCACCTTGTCGAGAGTGCGGTGGTAGTGCGTGATGACGTGGGCGTTGGCGCTGATGCGGAGTTTCGAGACATCCACCCCGCGCGCGGTGAGGGCGTCGAGCTCGTCGAACAGCACCTCGACGTCGATCACGACGCCGTTGCCGATGACCGGCACGACTCCGTCGGTGAGGATGCCGGAGGGCAGCAGGTGCAGGGCGTACTTCTGATTGCCGATGACGACCGTGTGCCCGGCATTGTTGCCGCCGTTGAATTTGACGACGTAGTCGATGCGGCTGCCGAGGAGGTCGGTCGCTTTGCCTTTGCCCTCGTCGCCCCACTGGGCGCCGATGATGACGATCGCTGGCATGGTGTTCTCCCGGTCGCGACGAAGGAATCGCTGTCGATGGATGGGGATTGCACCCCATCTTATCGAGGGGCGGGGCTCCTGTCGCGGGCCGGCCCGACCGCCGCGTCCGCAGGACATCGGCGCGACACGCCGCATCCGGTGGCCGCCGCCGTCGGCGTGTCGGCGAAACTCCTGCGCTGGAGTGCCGCGAGGTGGCACTCGGCCAGCGGTCCGCGCGGGGATGAAGGCGCCGCCGCCGTCATCCAGCGAGCCACTCACCGCGCTTGAGGGCCACCGCGGACGCACGACGGGCCGCGGATGCCAGCGATCCGGGCGGGAGGGCGAGCAGACGCTCCGCCTGCGTGTAGACCAGGCCGTCGTACTCGCCGCCGTCGATGACGCCGAGGGCGTGGTGCTGCACGGCGAGCCCGTCGGCCAGGGCAGTGAGGATTCTGGCGGTGTCGCCGGGCGAGGTGGTCTCGAACGCGAGATCGTGCACCCCGCGCTCGATGATGGTCAGCAGGCGCCGCTCGCAGGCGAGGTGATGTCGGGTGAGGGCGGTCAGGAGAGCGGCGTTGCGCGGAGCCTCGGACCAGGCGTCGATCCACACGAGGTAGTACTCGCGCGGGGTGGCCGCGAGCCAGGACGCGAGGGCGACACGCGGATCACCGTCGAGGTCGCAGGTCGTGGCGAGCTCCGCGGCGACGGCGCGGTCGAACGCCGAGGCCAGGAGTTGGTCGCGTGAGGCGAAGTAGTGGCGCAGGAGTCCGTGCGCGACACCCACCTCCCCCGCGACGTCACGGAGGGTGACCGCGGCGAACCCCTTGCGAGCGACGAGGCGGATGGCGGCATCCAGAATCGCCTCACGACGGAGCTCGGGCGGACGGCGCTCAGCCACGTCGGTCGACTGCCATCCCGTGGTTGTCCACGTGGACAAGAACGGCTACTCTATTGTCCATGCGGACAACGATACCGCGCTCTGCCCGATACAGCGCCTACCTCGGGATGCTCGTCGCCGTGTCCGGCGTGATGGTCATCTTCCCGCTGTTCCCCTCGCTGCAGGAGTCGCTGGGCCTCCCGACTGCCGGTGTCGGCTTCATCGCGGCCGGCGGGTTCGCGGCCACCCTCGTCGCCGAGCTGCTGTTCGCGCCGCAGGCCGACCGCGGTCACGGCAGGGCGATGGCGACCTCCGGGGCGGCGTTGGTCGCGGCATCCCTCGCGCTCTCCGCGGTGTCGACGGAGGTCTGGCATCTCGTGGGCGCCCGGGCGGTCGGCGGCGTCGGAGTAGGGCTGTTCACGGCCGCCGCGAGCGGGATGCTCGTGCGCCTCGACTCCGCCCGATCGGGAGAGCTGCTCGGCAGGCTCAGCGCGTTCGAACTGGCGGGCATCTCGCTCGGCCCGCTCGGCGCGGCACTCGGTCTGGCCGTCGCCGATCCGCAGGCCACCTTCGCGGTCTCGGCCTGTGTCGTCGCCGCCGGTGCCGTCGTCGTCGGCCTGCTGTTCAGGGATGCCGCGCCGCAGCGCATCACGGACTCCGCGAGACCCCCGATCATCGCGTTCGACCTGCTGCGATCACGCTTCGTAGTCGGAGCCGTCGTGCTGCAGTTCGCGGTGATGGTGCCCGTCGGGGCGTACGACGCGATCTGGCCCCGCTTCATGGCCGACATCGGCGCGGGCCCGCTGCTCACGGCCGCGAGCTATACGGTGTTCGCCATCCCGTACGTGATCGTCGCGGGCTGGGCGGGGCGGCTCGCGGATCGCCTCGGCGGGGCAACCGCCTACGCCCGCGGGGTGCTGGTGCTGATCGTGACCATCTCGCTCTACGCGGTGCTGCCGAACCCGTGGATCGCGACCGGGCTGGGGTTGGTGGAGTCGTCGGGGCAGGCCTTCGCCTTCATCGGGGCGGCGGCGGCGATGGCCCACGCCGTGGTGCCCGCGCGGGCGTCGTCGGCGCAGGGTCTGCTGCGGGCATCCGGACTCATCGCGGCGACCGTCGCCTCCGCGCTGTCGGGCGTCGTCTACGCCGACCTCGGCGCGCTCACCCTGTTCTGGGGCACGGCGGGCACCGTGCTCGTCGTATCGATCGCGGGGCTGATGCTGCTGCGTGGGTCGCAGCGCGCTCGCGGTCGACCCGAGTCGGCCGGCGCAGTGCCGGTCACGTCGCGCGCTGTTCCCTAGCCGACCACGGGTGCGCAAGGGCGCGGCGCGCGGCCAGCGCAGGAGATGCGGCGACACGCCGTGGCGGATGACCGCGTAGGACGGCGTGTCGGCAGAAGTCCTGCGTTAGCAGACGCCGGGCGGGCGGGGCAGGGCTGGGCGGGCGGCAGAACGGTCGGGCGGGCAGAGCGGGCGGGCGGCAGAGCGGTGGGCAGAGCGGGCAGGGCGGGCGGCAGAACGGGCAGGGCAGCGCAGCGCAGCGCGGAGATGACGCGGTCAGGCCGCGTACCGCTCCACGCGCAGCACGCAGCTGAGGCCCTCGTCGGCCACGGGCACGGTGGCGGTCCAGTCGGTGCTCTCCGTCGCGGCGAGGGCGTCGACGTCGACCTGTTGCAGGGCGCGTGTCTCGCCGGAGGCCGCGAGCAGCGAGACGTAGATGCGGTAGTCCGCCGCCGCCTCGGTGGGGTTGGTCACCGTGCCGGCCACCGTCCAGGCGCCATCCGCCAGCGCGCAGGTACCCACCGTGGAGTCGGCCAGCGCGCCGACGTACCCCTCGCCCGATCCGGGAGTGTCGGTGATGTCGGTGATGCCCGGCTCGGCGTCGGCAGAGGCGCTTGCGGACGGAGTGGGGCTCGGCTCGGCATCATCCACGGGCGTGCACCCGACGAGGAGAACCAGCAGCGCGCCGGTTGCGGCGAGTCGGGTGGATCGGCGGAGTGTCACGACGTGGAGTCCTTTCGGCGGCGTCCGGCAAGCATCAACACTAGGCCTGCGAGCAGCAGAGTAAGCGCTGCGGCGATGCCCGAGGCCGGATCGGTGCCGGTGAAGGCGAGCGCGGGGGGGATGACCGGCGACACCGGCAACGGAGGCAGGGTGATCGCGACGACACCCGCATCCAGCACTCCCGTGCCGTCGGGCCCATTGATGCTCTCGACCCGGGCCTCGGTGACGAGCGTGCGCCCGGCGTCCGCCGCGGTGATGATGTAGAACGCCGACGCCACGACCGACTGACCGGGCAGCAGCACGCCGGGCTCCCCCGGCCACGCGCCCACGATGATGGGCGAGAGCCCGGTGCGCGGATCGATGATGCGCACGCCGGTCAGGGTCGTGTTGCCCGTGTTGGTGACCGTGTAGGTGTACTCGAGCCTGTCGCCGGGGTACCCGAGTTGTCCCGCCCCGAGCTTCACGCCGACGGTGAGCCGGATGCCGGGCACCGCCTCGACACTCTGCGACGCGCTGTCCGTGGCGCTCACGGCGGCTCCCGTGGGAGACTCACCGGCGACCGTCGCCGTGTTCACGACGGTTCCGGCGTCGACATCGGCCTGGGTGAGGACATAGCTGGCGGTCGCGGCGACCGACTCCCCCGGCGCGAGCACGCCGACGGCGCCCGGCCACGAGTAGTCGACGGCTGACAGCCCGGGCAGGGGGTCGCTGATCGTCACGCCCGACAGCGTGACCGTGCCGGTGTTCGTGGCTGTGAAGCCGTAGAGCACCCGCGAGCCCGCGGCCGCTCCGCTCTCGAGCCGCGCGGTCTTGTCGAGCACGAGCGACGGTGCCGGCGCGATCGCCACCGAACCCGTCGTGTCGTCGCTCACGATGTCGTCGCTCGGGGTCGTGCCGACGACGGAGGCAGCGGAGGCCACGGCACCTGCGTCGACGTCGGCCTGCGTCAGCACGTAGCGCGAGGTGGCCGTCGCCACCTGCCCGGGCAGGAGGGTTCCCGGGGTGCCCGGCCACGTGACATCCAGAGCCTCGATACCCGGCTGGGCGTCGGCGGGCACCACACCGGTGAGCGTGACGTTGCCGGAGTTCACGAGCTGGTACGTGTAGAGCACGACGTCGCCGACGCGGCCGGTGGATCCCGGCGCGAGCGCCTGCTGCTTCTCGATGGTGACGGCGGGGCCGGCGACGGCGGTCGCGACGACGGCCTGCACGACGGGTGTGCCGACGGTGTCCCCGTCCGGCTCGGAGGCCGTCGCCGACGCCGAGTTGCGCACGAGCCCGCGGTCGACATCGGCCTGGGTGATGGTCGAGGTGGCCGTCGCCGTGATCACGTCGCCGGGCGCGAGCACCCCGGCGGTGCCCGACGGCCAGGTGCCGTAAGTGATCGCTGAGAGCCCCGGGAGGGTGTCGACGACGGTCGCCGCGCGGAGGGTGAGCGGGCCCGTGTTGGTGAGCGTGAACTGCCACCCGATGGTGTCGCCGACCTCTCCGGATGCGGTCGCAGCGCCGCTCTTGACCAGCGACAGGGTGCCGGCGGCGGCGGCGAGCGGCACGACGGTCTCGTCGGACGGGTCGGAGACCCTGGCGCCGGTCGGCGGCGCGCCCGATCCCGTGGACACGTTGCGCACCGAGCCCGCGTCGACATCGGCCTGGGTGACCGGATGACTCGCGATCGCGGTCACGGACTGCCCGGGTGCGAGCGTGCCGGGGGTTCCCGGCCAGGTGTAGGTGACCGGACCGAGGCCGGGCACGGTGTTGGCGAGGGTGACCCCGGTCAACGTCACGTTGCCGCCGTTGGAGATACGGAAGGTGTAGTCGACCACGTCGCCCACAACCCCGGTGTCGCCTGCGGCGAGCGCCGCGGTGTGGGTGGTGACGATCGACGGCGCCGCGGGGGCCGTCGCCACCGTCGAGGGGTCGGACGGGTCGTCCACGACGGTGCCGTCCGGCGCCGTGCCGAGACCCGTCGCGGTGTTCACCACGAAGCCCCTGTCGACGTCGGCCTGGGTGATCGTGTACGTCGCGGTGCCGGTGGCGGTGCCGCCGGGCGCGAGGATGCCGCTCGTGCCCGGGAAGCTCACGACGGGCCTCGAGACCCCGGGCAGGGCGTCGGTGATCGCCACGAGCCGCAGGGTGACATTGCCGGTGTTGGTGACGGCGAACGTGTAGGTGACCGTGCTGCCGGCAGTACCGGTCCCCGCCGTCACGGCGCCGGACTTGGTGGTCGTGAGGCTCGGGGCGGCGACATCCGTCGGCACGGAGACGAGGGGCGCGGCGGACAGCACCGTCGCCCCGGCGGGGGTCGCGCCGGAGACGGTCGCCGTGTTGTCGACCCTGCCGCGATCGAGGTCGACCTGGCGCAGCGCATACGTCGCCGTGGCCGTGGCCTCCTCGCCGGGGAGCAGGATGCCCGGAGCCCCCGGCCAGCGGTAGGCGATGGCCGAGAGGCCGTCGAGCTCGTCGGTGATCGCCACGGAGTCGAGCGTGACGTTGCCCCTGTTGGCGATCGTGAATCCGTAAACGACCCCGTCGCCGAGGGAGGCGTCGCCGGCGACGGCCAAGCTTCCCGTTTTGACGATGACGAGCTGGGGGTTCGCGGCGAGGCTCACCGTGGAGACCGCCGACGCGGTGGCCGGCGCGCCGACCCGCGGCGTGCCTGTCGCATCGATGCGGTTGACGTACGAACCGGCGTCGACGTCGGCCTGGGTCAGCACGTACTCCGCGGTCGCTGTGGCGCGTTGCCCGGGCGCGAGGGTGCCCGGCGCTGCCGGCCAGAGGTAGCTGATCGCACCGATGCCCCCGGCGGGGTCGGCCAGGGTCGACCCGAACAGCGATACGTCCCCGGTGTTGGTGAACGTGTAGGTGAGCACCACCCGGTCGCCGGCGACCCCGGTGCCACCGGGTGCGAGTGCCGCACTGTTGGTGACGACGAGCGCCGGCGCCGTAGGCGTCACCGTCGGGGTGACCACCGGCTCGGAGGGATCGCTGACACGAGCGCCGTCCGGCGCCTCGCCGGTCGAGGTGGCGGTGTTCGTCACGGAGCCGGTGTCGACGTCGTCCTGCGTGATCACGTAGGTCGCCGTGGCGCGGACGGTCTCTCCGGGGGCCAGGGTGCCGACGGTGCCCGAGGGCCAGGTGCCGTAGTCGATGGCGGACAGTCCGGACAGCGGGTCGTCGATCACCACGCCGGTGAGCGTGACGTTGCCCGAGTTGGCGGCGGCCAGCTGATAGGTGATGGTGTCTCCGACGCGACCCTGCGCCGCGAACGCTCCCGACTTCGTGGTGGTCAGTGCGGGAGCCGGCCGCACCGTGGGGATGGTGACCGAGTTCGAGGCCGCGGTGACGGTCGAGCCGTCCGGTGCGGTGCCGGCGATGTCGACGATGTTGGTGACGAAGCCGGCGTCGACGTCGCTCTGCTGGATGCGGTAGCGCGCGGACCCGGTGAGCGACTGCCCGGCCTCGAGGGTGCCGACAGGCCCCGGCCAGTTGATGACGATGTCGAACAGACCGGGCAGCGGAGCGACCAGTCGACCGTCGACCACGGTCACGTTGCCGGTGTTGGTGACGACGACCGAGATGAACACGATGTCGCCGACAGCGCCGATGCCGGGCGACTCGATCGCGGCGGTCTGCGTGACCGCCAGCCCGGGAGTCGAGGTGATCGGCACCGTGGCCGGAGCGGATGCCGCGACCGACACGTCGGCGGGCGAGAGCCCGGCCCCGGTGACGACACTCGTGACCGACCCGGCGTCGACGTCGGCGCGGGTGAGCAGGTAGTCGGCCGTAGCCGTGGCGGTCTGGCCGGGCAGGAGCACACCGGGAACGCCGGGCCAGGTGACCGCCGGCGCGCCGACGCCGGGGAGGGCGTCGGAGAACGTGACCGCGTCGAGTGTCTGGTTGCCGGTGTTGGTCACCGTGTAGGTGAAAGTGACCCGGTCGCCGACGGCGCCGGTCGCGCCGGGCGCGAGCGCCCCGGAGTCGGTCACCGTCACGCGAGGATCAGCCGGTTCGGTGTCGACGACCGACTCGTCCGACGCGTCCGAGATGCGCGGGCCGGTCGGCGGGGTGCCCGCCGAGGTCGCGATGTTGCGCACGAGTCCGGCGTCGACATCCGCCTGGGTGATCGCGTACGTCGCCGTAGCCGTCGCGAGCTGCCCCGGGGCGAGGGTGCCGGGGGTGCCCGGCCAGCGGATGACGGGAGCTGCGAGCCCGACGAGGGGATCGGTCAGCGTCACCGAAGTCAGCGTCACCGTGCCCGTGTTCTCGATCTCGAAGCCGTAGCGCACGATGTCGCCCACGGCGCCCGCGCCGCCCGCGTCGAGTTCGCCGGTCTTGACGGTCGTGAGCTCAGGGGCGGCGCCGGCGAGAGGGGTGACCGCCTCGGTGGAGGTGGCCGTGACGGTGTCTGCGCTGGGCGAGCGCCCCGACGTCCGCTCGGTGTTGCGTACCTCGCCGGCATCCACATCGGCTTGGGTGACGGTGTACACGGAGGTGGCCGTCGCTGTCTCGCCCGGCAGCAGTCGACCGGGCACGCCGGGCCACACGATGACGGGGGCGGGCAGACCCGGGTTCGACTGGGCGAGATCGACGCCGGTCAGGGTCTGATTGCCGGTGTTCGTGACGGCGAAGGTGTAGGTGATGGTGTCGCCGACCACTCCGGCGCCGTCGAGTGCGGCGACCTGGGTGATGGATGTCGCGGGAGCCGCGGTCATGGTGACGGTCGCCGTCGCGGGAGCCGTGACATCCGCTCCGCTCGGCGGCGTGCCTCTGCCCTCGACGCGGCTCGTGACGGTGCCGGCGTCGATGTCGGCCTGCGTCAACCGGTACTCGGCGGTCGCCGTCACCTGGGCCCCCGGTGCGAGCACGCCGACATCGCCCGGCCAGGTGTAGACCGGAGCGGCGGTGCCGGCGAGAGCTTCGGTGACGGTCACGCCCTCGAGGGTGACGGTGCCGGTGTTGCGCAGCACGTAGGTCCAGGTGACGAGGTCTCCGGCGCGGGCGACGGGTCCGCCGGACCGCACCCCGGAGTCGGTGGCGGTGAGGGATGGCGCGGCCGCCGCTGTCGCCACAGTGACCGTGTCGGCGTCCGAGACCTCGACCCCGGACGGCGAGGTCGCCGTCGACGTCGCCGTGTTCGAGACCGTGCCGGCGTCGATGTCGGCCTGGGTCAGCACGTAACTCGAGGTGGAGACGACGCTCTGCCGGGGCGCGAGGGTGCCGGGGGTCTCCGGCCACGTGCCGGTCACGACGGGGGTCGCGCCGGGTTTCGGGTCGGTGACGACGACTCCACGAAGGGTGACGTTGCCCGTATTGGTCGTCGTGATGATGAATCCCACGGTGTCGCCCACAGCGCCGCCGGCGGGCGAGGCCGTCTTGACGGTCGAGACACCGGGCGCCGCCTGAACGGTGTTCACCCGCACCAGGTCGGGGCTCGCACTCACGAGCGCACCCGCCGGAGTGCGCCCGGTCACCCCGGTGAGGCTCTCGACGTAGCCGCGGTCGACGTCGGCCTGGGTGATGACGTAGCGCCCGGATCCGGTGACGTCCTGCCCGGGCAGGAGCGTGCCCGGGGTACCCGGCCAGGTGAGGGAGAGGTCGAAGAGGCCTGGCAGCGATGCGCTCGGCAGCACGTTCGTGAGGGTGACGTTGCCGGTGTACTGCACGAATCCGGAGAAGCGGATGATGTCGCCCACCTGACCGATGCCCGCACCCTCGAGGGTGCCGATGCCGACGATGTCGAGCGCGGCGACGGGGGCGATGGGCACCGTCGCGGGAGCGGTGCTGGTGAGCGCGGCGCCGGTCGGCGGGGTGCCGACGGCGGTGACCGCGTTGGCGACAGAACCGGCATCCACGTCGGCCTGGGTGACGACGTAGTCCGCGGTGGCGGTGACTGCCTGCCCGGGCGCGAGGGTTCCGGGGGTGCCAGGCCAGTCGTAGTCGAGCCCGGAGATGCCCGGCAGCGCGTCGGAGAGCGACACCCCGGTGAGGGTGACGTTGCCGGTGTTGCGCGCGCCGACCGTGAACTCGATGCGGTCTCCGGCGATGCCGGTCGACCCGGCCGCGAGGGCGGCGGACTTCGATGCGGTGAGAGACGGGGCGGCCGCGACGGTCGGTGTGGAGACGGGCGGGGAGTCGTCGGTGACGAGCAGACCCTGCGGCGAGCGCCCGCTGGAGGTCGCCGCGTTGTCGACCCGACCCCGGTCGACGTCGGCCTGCGTGATGACGTAGGTCGTGGTCGCCGTCACCGTCTGCCCCGGCGTCAGGGTGCCGGGGGTGCCGCTCGGCCACGGGCCGTAGGCGAGAGGGGCGAGACCCGGCAGATCGTCGGAGATGGTCACACCGGTGAGGGTGACGTTGCCGTTGTTCTGGGAGGTGAGGGTGTACGTGATCCTGTCGCCGACCACGCCCGTGCCGCTCAGCACCGCCGACTTGGTGGTCGCGATGAGGGATGCCGGGGTCGCGGCGCTCACCGTCGACGTCGGCGACGAGACGGTGATCGTGTCGCCCGCGGGGGTTTTGCCCGTGGCGGTCGCGACGTTGACGATCGAGCCGGAGTCGACATCCGCCTGGGTGATCGTGTACCGCGCCGTCGCGGGCGCGACCTCGCCCGGTGCGAGCACCCCGGGTGTGCCCGGCCACACGATGACGAGATCGGAGAGGCCGCGCAGCGAGTCGACGAGGTCGACGAGGGTGAGGGTGACGTTGCCCGTGTTGGTGAGGTCGAAGCCGTAGTCGATCACGTCGCCGGCGATGCCGGTGCCGGGGCTGCGGATGACGCCGCTCTTCGTCACCGCGAGGCCCGGGGCCGCCGTCACGACGACGGTCGCGGGGGCGGTGCCGGTCACGCTCTCACCGCTCGGCGGAGTGCCGCTTCCGGTCACCGTGGTCGTCACCGAGCCGGCGTCGACGTCGGCCTGGCTGAGGAGGTAGCGGGAGGTCGCGGTGACCGTCTGGCCGGGGAGCAGAAGGCCGGGGTTCCCCGGCCAGGAGTAGACGAAGTCGGTCTGGCCGGGCTGCGGGTCGACGAGGGTCACGCCGGTGAGGGTGACCGTGCCGGTGTTGGTGAGCGAGTAGCTCCAGTCGGCGCGGTAGCCCGTCGGACCTCCCGCGCCGGTGACGAGCACTCCGCCGTGGGTGACCTCGATGGTCGTGACCGCCGGTGCCGTCTCGACGACGTTCTCGGAGGAGGCGCCTGTCACCGCGGCTCCGGCGGGCGAGGTCGCCGTGGCGGTGGCGGTGTTGACCACGCGGCCGGCGTCGATGTCGGCCTGCGTCAGCGTGTAGGTCCCGGTCGCGACGACGGTCTGCCCCGGGAGGAGAACACCGGCGGCGGCCGGCCAGGTGTAGTCGAGGGCGGAGAGTCCGGCGAGGGGGTCTCTGATCGCGACATCCGTCAGCGTCTGATTGCCGGTGTTGGTGGAGCGGATCTCGTAGGTCACGACGTCGCCGCGCGCTCCGGTGCCCGCGACCGTCGCGGCCTTGACCGTGGCGAGCGAGGCGACCGGGGGCGCTGTCTGCACGACGGACTCCGCGGAGTCCACGTCGAGCCGGGGTCCTGTCGGCGGGGTGCCCGTGGCGGTGGCGGTGTTGCGCACCGACCCGGCATCGACGTCGAGTTGGGTGAGAACGTACGAGGCTGTCGCCGTCGCGGACTGACCGGGGAGCAGCTCGCCCGGGGTGCCCGGCCAGGTGATCACGGGGGTGGTCACGCCGGGCAGGGCGTCGTCGAGGGCGACACCGGTGAGCGTGACGTTGCCCGCGTTGCGGAGGGTGAAGTCGTAGCGCACGGTGTCACCGGCTGTTCCGGCGTCGCCGGTGTCGAGCGCGCCCGTCTTCGTGACCGTGAGGGCGGGGCCGGCCGCGAGCGGCACCGTGGCGGGGGCGGTGCGTGGATCGAGCGAGCCCCGTGCCGGGGTCGCCGTCGCGGTCGCGGTGTTCGCCACCGAGCCGGCGTCGACGTCGGCCTGGGTGAGGGTGTAGGCAGCGGTCGCGAGCGCCTGCTCGCCCGGGGCGAGCACGCCGACGGGGCCGGGCCACACGACGGTGAGGGGTGACAGGCCCGGCAGCGCATCGGCGATCACGACGTCGCGCAGGGTCACGGTGCCGGTGTTGCGGTAGACGAACGAATAGTCGACCCTCGAGCCGGCCTCCGGGGCCTGGCCCGCCCCGAGCTCGCCGGTCTTGACCAGGGTCGCCGCCGGTGCTGCGGCGGCGAGCGGCACCACGGCCGGCGCCGACGACCCGGAGGTCGAGCTGCCGTCGGGTGCCGTGCCGGTGGAGGTCGCGACGTTGGTGATGCTTCCGGTGTCGACATCCGCCTGCGTCACCGTCGAGGTCGCCGTGGCCGTGGCGGTCTCACCCGGACCGAGGGTGCGGGTGGCCCGGGGCCAGGTGATGACCGGGGTCGACAGGCTGGGATACGAGTCGGCGAGCACGATGTCGTCGAGCGTGACCGTGCCGGTGTTCGTGATGGCGAAGGTCCACCGCACGGTGTCGCCGACCACGCCGGCACCCGAGATCGCGCCGGACTTGGTGGTCTCGATGGCTGGGGCGGATGCCGCGAGCGTCACGATCACCGGATCGGAGTCGTCACCGACGCGCGAGCCGTCCGGCGCACGCCCCGACGTCGAGGCGCGGTTGGTGACCGTGCCGCGATCGACGTCGTCCTGCGTGACGACGTAGGTCGCGGTCGCGGTCGCGTCGTCGCCCGGCGTCAGCACGCCGGGGGCGCCCGGCCAGGTGACCACCGGGGTCGAGAGGCCGGCGAGTGCGTCGACGAGGGTCACCTGGTCGAGAGTCACAGTGCCGGTGTTGACGAGGGTGAAGCGGTACTCGATGGTGTCGCCGACGAGTCCGGTGTCACCGGCGGCGAAGGCCGCGGCCTTGCTCACCTCGAGGCCCGGTGTGCCGGTGAGGGTGACGGTCGCCGGCGCCGAGGCGGTGGCGTCCGCGCCGCTCGGGGGCGACCCCGTGCCGACGAGGGTGCTCGAGACCGAGCCCGCGTCGAGGTCCGCCTGGGTCACCCGAGACGTCGCGGTGGCCGTGACGGTCTGACCGGGGGCGAGCACGCCGACGGCGCCCGGCCACGTGTAGTCGAGCGCCGAGAGGCCGGGCAGGAGGTCGACGAGGGTGACTCCCGTGAGGGTGACGTTGCCGGTGTTGGTGAGCGAGTACGCCCAGTCGACGGTGTCGCCCGCGGTGGCCGGGTTTCCGGCGCGCAGGGTTCCGACGTGGGTCGCGGTGAGGTCTGGTCGCGCACGCTCGGTGTCGACCGAGGCCTGTGGCGAGGCATCCGTCACCTCCCGTCCGTCGGGGTCGACGCCCGAGGCCGTCGCGGTGTTGCGCACGGCTCCGGCGTCGACGTCGGCCTGGGTGATCGTGTACTGCGCGGTCGCCGTGGCCTGCTGACGCGGGCCCAGCTCGCCCACGGCTCCCGGCCAGGTGACGGCGGGGTCGCTCAGCCCCTCCAGGTCGTCGCGGATCGCGATCTCGCGCACCGTCACGTTGCCGATGTTGCGCACCACGATCGTGAACTCCACGATGCTGCCGACACCGCCGTCGCCCTTGATCACCGCTCCGGACTTGGTGGTCTGCAGCACCGCGCCCGATTTCGCGGTCGGAACGACGGACTCCTCGGAGGTCGCCTCCGTCTTCTCCCCGGCCGGCGTCACGCCCACGGCGGATGCCCGGTTGCGCACGGCTCCCGAGTCCACGTCCTCCTGCACGACGGTGTAGTTCGCCCGCGCGGTCGCCGACTCGCCGGGCAGCAGCACCCCCCGCTCACCCGGCCAGGCGATGTCAAGCTCGGACAGTCCGGGCAGCGGGTCGGAGATCTGGATGTCGCGCAGCGTCACGGTGCCCGTGTTGCGCACCACGATCGTGTATTCGACGGGGTCTCCGGCGCTGCCGTCGCCCTTCAGGAGCTCGCCCGATTTCTCGACGACGAGCCCCTGCCGAGCCGTGAACGCCACCGTTGCCGAATCGGTGGACGAGGTCGCCGATCCGCCCGGGGTCGCCGCGCTGCCGGTGACGGTGTTGGCGACCGAACCCGCATCGACGTCGGCCTGCGTGAGTGTGTAGCGCGCGGTCGCGGTGGCCGTCTGCCCGGGAGTCAGAGTGCCGGGAGCAGAGGCGACGGGCCAGGTGTACGCGATCGCGCCGAGGCCGGGCAGCGGGTCGCTGAGGCTCGCACCGGTGAGGGTGACGTTGCCGCCGTTGCGCAGCGAGAAGGTGTACAGCACCTCGTCGCCGGCCTCGCCGATCGCACCGGGAGCGAGCGACGCCGACTTGGCGGTCACGAGCGAGGGCACGGATGCCGCGGTCTGCACGATCACGCGGTCCGAGTCGTCGCTGACGGCGGGTCCGGTGGGCGGGGTGCCGGTCGAGGTCGCCGTGTTCGCGATGCTGCCGCGGTCGACATCCGCCTGGGTCACCGTGCGCACTGCCGTCGCCGTGACCGTCTGCCCCGGGCGCAGCACCCCGGCGGCTCCCGACGGCCACGGTCCGTAGGAGACGGGCGAGAGGCCCGGCAGCGGGTCGGTGATCGTGACACCGGTCAGTGTCACCGTGCCCGAGTTCGCGACCGTGAAGTCGTAGCGCACGGTGTCGCCCACCGCGCCCGTGCCTCCGACCGTGGCGGTCTTTCCGGTGACGAGCGACGGGGACGACGCGGCCGTGGCCACCCTCGATTCGGGCGACACGGCGCTGACGGCGACTCCACCGGGATCGCGGCCGGTCGCCGTGGCGGTGTTGAGTACGAACCCCGTGTCGACGTCGCCCTGCGTCAGCACGTAGGTCGCGGTCGCGGTCGCCGTCTGGGCGGGACCGAGCACGCCGACCTGCCCGGGCCAGGTCACCACGGGCGCCGAGATGCCGGGCTTGCTGTCGACGAGCGAGATGTTCGACAGGGTCACGTTGCCGCGGTTGACGACGGAGAACTCGTAGGTGACTACGTCGCCGGCGACACCGGCTCCGGCGACGGTGCCCGCCTTGGTGACCTCGAGGGCCGGGGTGCGCGGGATGGGGACCGTCGCCGGATCGCTCGCGATGGCGGCACCACCCGTCGGCGGCGTGCCGCGCACCGTGCCGGTGTTCGCCACCGAGCCGGCGTCGACGTCGGCCTGGAGGAGGGCGTACGTCGCCGTGGCGGTCGCGGTCTGACCCGGCGCCAGGGTCGCCGCGGCTCCCGGCCACACGTAGCTGAGCGACGAGAGACCGGGGAGGGTGTCGGTGACGGTCACTCCGGTGAGGGTGACGTTGCCGGTGTTGCGCAGCGCGAACGAGTAGGTGACGACATCGCCGGGCACGCCCCGTGCTCCGGTGCCGAGGGAGCCGGACTTGTCGATGGCGATGGTCGGCGCGCTCGCGGCGGTGGCGACGACGGAGGCCGGGGACGACGCGGACACGGCGGCCCCGGAGGGAGGCGTCGCCGTGGTGGTCGCCGTGTTCGAGACCGCACCGGTGTCGACATCCGCCTGGGTGATCGTGTACGTGGCCGAGGCGGTGACCGTCTGGCCGGGCTCGAGCACCCCGACGGCACCCGGCCAGGAATAGGTCAGCGGAGAGAGCCCGGCGAGCGTGTCGGCGATGGCGACGCCGGTAAGGGTGACGTTGCCCGTATTGCGGGCGGAGATCGCGTAGGTGATCGTGTCGCCGACAGCGGCGGATCCGGATGCCGCGCCCGACTTCGTCGTCACGAGCGCCGGAGCGGGAGCCGCGAGGGCGACGACCGACGGCGCGGAGGACGCGCCTACCGGAGCGCCGGTGGGCGGGGTGCCCGAACCGGTGGCCGTGTTGGTGACGGATCCCGCGTCGACATCCGCCTGGGAGATCGGGTAGGTCGCCGTCGCAGTGGCCGTCTGCCCCGGCTCGAGGCGACCGGGGGTTCCCGGCCAGGTGATGACCGGCGTCGAGACCCCGGGCTTGGAGTCGCTGAGGGTGATGCCGGTGAGGGTGACGTTGCCCGCGTTGCGCAGCACGAACGAGTAGGAGAGCGAGTCGCCGGCGACCCCGGTTCCGGGGGAGGCGATGGCCCCAGACTTCGTGACGGTGATCGCGGCGGTCGAGGTGATCGGCACCGTTGCGGGGGCTGAGCGGGTGACGGCGGCACCGGTGGGCGGGGTCGCGGTGCTCGAGGCCGTGTTCGCGACGGACCCCGCATCGACATCGGCCTGGGTGATGAGGTAGCCGGCCGTGGCGGTGACGACCTGGCCAGGGGCGAGGGTGCCCGGGGCGCCCGGCCAGGTGTAGACGAGCGCGGAGAGACCCGGCAGCGGGTCGGTGATCGAGACCGCGGTGAGGGTGACGTTGCCGCCGTTGCGCAGCGAGAACGAGTAGTCGATCCTGTCGCCGGCCGACCTCGTCGACCCTGCGGCGAGCACGCCCGACTTGGTCAGCACGCTGTCGGGAGCGGATGCCGCGGACTGAACGACCGTGGTCGGCGAGTCGTCGGCGACGGCGGCCCCGCTCGGCGGCGACCCGGTCGACGACGCCGTGTTGCTCGTCGATCCTGCGTCGACGTCGGCCTGGGTGAGCCTGTAGGTGGCCGTCGCGGTGATGGACTGCCCGGGGGTCAGCGTGCCGACCGGTCCGGGCCACGGGGCGTAAGTGAGGGCGGACAGGCCCGGCTTCGGGTCGCTGAGCGCGACGCCGGTGAGGGTGACGTTGCCCGAGTTCGTGGCGCGGAGCGTGTAGCGCACCGTGTCGCCGGCGTTGCCCGCCTCGGTGGGGGCGACAGCGCCCGTCTTGGTGGTCGTGATGCTCGGAGCCGCGGTCGCGGTCGGCACCACGGACTCCGGCGACGACGCGGTGACGGTCACACCGGCCGGCGTTCTGCCGGTGGAGGTCGCGGTGTTGCGCACGCTGCCGGTGTCGACATCCGCCTGGGTCAGCACGTAGCTCGCGGTCGCCGTGGCGGTCTGCCCCGGTGCGAGGGTTCCCGGGGTGCCAGGCCAGGTGATGACGGGGGCCGAGACGCCGGGCTTCGAGTCGGTGATCGTGACCCCGGTGAGAGTCACGTTGCCCGAGTTGCGCGCCGTGATGGTGTAGCCGATCGTGTCGCCGGCGATGCCGGTGCCGGGCGCGACGACGGCTCCCGCCTTCGTGACCACGAGCGCCCCCGCCGAGGCGAGCGGCACCGTGGCGGGGGTCGACCGGGTGACGGCTGCACCGGCGGGCGGGGTGGCCGTGGAGGTGGCGGTGTTCGCGACGGCGCCCGCGTCGACATCCGCCTGCGTCACCGTGTAGCTCGCGGTCGCCGTGACGGTCTGGCCCGGGGCGAGGGACCCCGCCGTCGCCGGCCAGCTGTAGACGAACGGCGAGAGACCGACGAGGGCGTCTGAGATCGCGACCCCGGTGAGTGAGACATTGCCCGAATTGCGGAGGGTGAAGGTGTAGTCGACGCGGCTTCCGGCCGATGGCGGGCCGACGAGTGCACCGACCTTCGTGAGCACCGTCGCCGGGGTGGATGCCGCCGTGGGGGTGGTGACCGCCGGCGAGAGCGCCTGCACCTGCGCTCCGCCGGGGGCGATGCCGCTCGCGGTGGCGGTGTTGCGCACGGAGCCCGAATCGACATCCGGCTGGGTGATCGTGTAGGTCGCCGTCGCGGTGACGGTCTGCCCCGGCGCGAGGGTGCCGACCGCTCCCGGCCAGGTGTAGGTGCGCGCCGAGAGCCCTGGTAGTGGATCGTTGATCACCACGCCCGTGAGCGTGACGTTGCCCGAGTTGCGAGCGCCGAACGAGTAGGTGATGACGTCGCCGACGGCCCCGGAGCCTCCGCGCGCCGCGGACTTCGAGGCGACGAGACCGGGAGCGGATGCCGCGGTCGCCACGCTCGACTGCGGTGACGAGCCGCTCACCGTAGCCCCGCCAGGGGTGCGACCCGTGGCGGTCGCCGTGTTCTTCACCGAGCCGGCGTCGACGTCGGACTGGGTGATCGTGTAGGTCGCTGTCGCGGTGACGGTCTGGCCCGGTGCGAGGGTGCCGACGGCGCCCGGCCAGGTGTAGGTGCGCGCCGAGAGACCGGCGAGCGGATCGTTGATCACCACGCCGGTGAGCGTGACGTTGCCGGTGTTGCGGGCCGAGAAGGAGTAGGTGATCGCGCTCCCGACCCCGGCCGGAGCCGCCGCCACGCCCGACTTGGTCACGAGCAGCGCCGGCGCCGAGCTCACCGGCACGGTGGCCGGGGCCGACGAGGAGACGGTCGCGCCGGAGGGCGCGCGCCCCGAGCCCGTCGCGGTGTTCGCGACGGAGCCCGCGTCGACATCCGCCTGGGTCAGCGTGTAGGTCGCGGCCGCCGTCACGGTCTGCCCCGGCGCGAGGCTGCCCGGCGTGCCCGGCCAGGTGTAGGCGAGTGCGGAGAGACCGGCGAGCGGATCGGAGATCGCGACGCCGGTGAGCGTCACGGTGCCGCTGTTGCGCAACGAGAACGAGTAGTCGACCCTGTCGCCCGCGACACCGGTGGCGCCCGCGGCCAGGGCACCGGACTTGGACTGCACCACCGAGGGCGCCGCCGTCGCGGTCGGCGTGGTGACCTGGGCGCTCGACCCCGAGACGTTCGCGCCGGTGGGAGGCTTGCCGGTCGACGCCGCCGTGTTCCGCACGGAGCCGCTGTCGACATCCGACTGACGGATCGTGTAGGTGGCGGTCGCCGTCACGGACTGCCCGGGTGCGAGCTGCCCGGTGATCCCGCTCGGCCATGCGCCGTAGCTGAAGGCCGACAGGCCCGGCAGGGGGTCGGAGACGGCGACCCCGGTGAGGGTGACGTTGCCCGAGTTGCGTGCGACGACGGTGTAGGTGATGACGTCGCCGACGGCGCCAGAGCCGGCTCGCGCAGCGGACTTGGTGGTGGTGATCGCCGGAGCGGATGCCGCGGTCGCCACCGTCGTCTGGGGCGACGACGCCGAGACGTTGGCCCCCGTCGGCGGCTTGCCCGAGGCGCTCGCGGTGTTCTTGACCGAGCCGGCGTCGACATCCGTCTGGCGCAGGAGGTAGCTCGCGGTCACCGTCGCCGTCTGCCCCGGGTTCAGGGTGCCCGCGGTCGCCGGCCACGTGTACGTCAGCGCCGAGAGTCCGGGAAGCGGGTCGGTGAGCGCCACCTGGGTGAGGGTGACGTTGCCCGAGTTGCGCACGGTGAAGGTGTAGTCGACCCGGTCGCCGACGGCTCCCGTGGCCCCAGCGGCGAGGGCTCCGGCCTTGGTGACCACGAGGGCGGGGGCCTGCGTCACGGGAACCGTGGCCGAGGCTGTTCTGGTGACGTTCGCCCCGGTCGGGGGCTTGCCCGTGCTCGTGGCGGTGTTGGCGACCGACCCGGCATCGACGTCGGACTGCTTGAGGGTGTAAGTCGCGGTCGCGGTGACCGTCTGGCCCGGCGACAGCGTGCCGGGGGTCGCCGGCCACGTGTAGGTCAGCGTCGAGAGCCCGGGGAGCGGATCGGTGATGGCGACCTGGGTGAGGGTGACATTGCCGCTGTTGCGCAGCGAGAACGAGTAGGTCACCGTGCTACCGGCGGCGGCCCCTGCCGGTGCCGAGCCGCTCTTGGTCAGTACGGTGGCCGGAGCGGTCGCGGCGGTCGGCGTGGTGACCTGCGGCGAGGATCCGGTGACGTTCGCCCCGGTCGGCGGCTTGCCCGTGGAGGTCGCGGTGTTCTTGACCGAGCCTGCGTCGACATCCGCCTGGGTGATCGTGTAGGTGGCTGTCGCGGTGACCTGCTGGCCGGGGGCGAGGGTGCCGACCGTGCCGCTCGGCCAGGTGCCGTAGCCGATGGCCGAGAGTCCGGCGAGCGTGTCGGTGATCGCGACGCCGGTGAGGGTGACGTTGCCGTTGTTCCTGGTGACGAAGCTGTAGGTGATGACATCGCCGACCCGACCGGAACCCGCGACCGCGGCGGACTTGGTGGTGGTGATGGAGGGAGACGAGGCGATGGTCGGAACCACGGACTGCGGCGACGACGCCTGCACGTTCGCGCCCGTCGGCGGCTTGCCCGAGGCCGTCGCGGTGTTCCTCACCGAGCCGGCATCGACGTCGGCCTGGGTGATGGTGTAGCTGGCGGTTGCGGTGGCCGTCGCGCCCGGGGCGAGGGTGCCCGCTGTCGCGGTGGGCCACGTGACCACCGGTGGGCTGAGGCCGGGAAGCGGGTCGACGAGGGTGGTGTTGGTCAGCGTGACGTTGCCGGTGTTGCGCACGGTGAAGCTGTAGTTGACGACGTCGCCCACGCGGCCGGTGCCCGTTCCGGCGTACACCCCGGCCTTCGTCACGGCGAGTGCCCCCGCCGAGGTGATCGGCGTGGTGCGGGTGGCCGACGCGGTCGGCTTCGGGCCGCCGTCGTCATCCGTTCCCACCGTTGCGGCGGTGTTCGCGACCGACCCGGCGTCGACGTTGGCCTGGGTCAGAACATAGGTGGCGGTCGCCGTCGCCGACTGCCCGGCCGTCAGGGTGCCGGCCACGCCGGGCCAGGTGTAGGTCAGGGCGGAGAGACCTGGCAGCGGGTCGGTGATCGCGACCCCGGTGAGCGGCGCCGAACCGGTGTTCGTGACGACGAAGGTGTAGTTGACGGTGTCGCCCGCGCGCCCCGTCGCACCGGCGGCGAGCGCGCTCGACTTGGTGAGCCCCACGGCCGAGAGCAGCACGTTCGTCGTGTCGGAATCGGAGGCCGCGAAGTTGCCGCTGACGGTGTAGCCGGTCGCCGTGACGGTCGAGGTGTAGGTGGCCGTCGTCGGTGCGTTCGCCGTGCAGGTGAAGGTGGTGGATGCCAGGGGTGCGAGCACGACGCCGGTGAGGGTTCTCGAGCAGTTGGTCTGATCGTCGGCGATGGTGATGTTCTGCAGGTCGCCGGCGCCGGTGTTGGTCACCGTGATGGTGAAGGTGGCGGTCTCGCCGCTCGTGCGCGACTGCGAGTCGGCGGTGCCGTTGAAGGTCTTGTCGACCTGCAGCGCGGCGATGGGCACCGAGAGCACCGCGTTGCGCAGCAGATAGGAGTCGCCGGTGGTGCCGATCCGCAGAGCGACCGAGGTGTCACCGGTGACCACGTTGCCGAGGGTGTTCGAGAACACGTCGGTGCTCGCGTTGGTGAAGGTCGTGGTGCCCGCGCCGGTGTACCGCACGGAGCCGTTGGCGCGACCGATGCCGACGTTGCCCGTCGCCCCCGCAGAGTTCGGGATCTCGGTGAAGGTCGCAGAGCCCTGCCGTGAGTACGAGGCCGTGTCGCCGACGACGACCCTGTCTCCCTCGAAGGTGGTGAGCCCGAGGCGGGTTCCGGTGGTGATGGCGGTGAAGCCGGTGAAGTTGACGGTGAGGGGGGCGTCGGTCGCCGCCTCGCGCACGTGGCCCTCGTAGTAGATGATGCGGTGAGGCACGGATGCCGGCTGCCCGATGACGTAGGTGCCGTAGTCGTAGACGACGGTCAATGACCAACCGGCGTAGCATCCGGCCCCCGTCGGAGCCCAGATGTTGCCAGCACTGATCGTGATCGGCGAGCCGGTCGTCGCGCCGGAGAAAGCTGCGGTGACGTCGGCCCCCGCCGAGTAGTTGCGGGTGCTGGTCTGCGAGGCAGGATCCTCGAGAACGCTGCCGACCGGCACCGACGTGATCGCGCCACCGCCGACTTTGAGCTGCACGGGCTGCGTGAGGTAGCCGGTGGCGCTGCCCGCGGGCAGGGTCGCCGCGCTCGGGTTGCGGTTGGTCGCGTTCACGCAGGTGGTCGTCACCGTCGTTCCGGTGAGGAACGTGCCCGTGTTCGCGCTCCAGTTGAGGAACGCCTTGGCGACGGTGGCTCCGGCGGGGATGGTGACGCTCGCGCTCGTGGAGTTCGTGGTGAACCCCGCGACTGTGTTCGCGTTGACCATCTGAAAGTTGTCGTTGGCGTTGCCCGTGTTCGTGCCCGTCGCGGCATGCAATTCGTCGCAGGTGCCCGCGGTCGCCTGGTTGGCGGTGAGCACGGTGGCGCCCGAGCAGGCGAGCACGCCGTTGCCGACGAGCAGGTAGTCGCCGTTGACGGTGGCCTGGTAGTTCGGCGCCGTGCCGCCCGCGGTACCCCACTGCACCACTGCCGCCTCGGCGGGCGTCGTGGGGGTCAGAGCGAGGCTGATCGCCACGACGGCGACGGAGAGGGTCATGCTCAGGGCGGTGCGGAGGGGTCGACGATGGCCGCGCGCCACCCCCGACGCATCCCGCGACCCACTCCGCTGCACTGCCACTCCCCCTGAAGCGCCCATCCATCGTGACGTCGCCCTCGGCCACCGTTGGTCGGGGATCGATACCGCGGTCCCGAACCGCGGTCATGACATCGTGATCAGACTAGAGCAGGTTCGGAGCGGGCACAGAATCCGATGTCAATTCGTGTCCGATTTCGCGCCCCCGTTCTGGGGGTGCTGGACGACCCAGGTGTGCATGACGATCGCTGCCGCCGCCGCCGCGTTGATGCTGCGGGTCGAGCCGAACTGGGTGATCTCGACGATCGTCTGCGCCGCGGCGACCGCCGCGGCGGTGAGACCCGGTCCCTCCTGGCCGAAGAGCAGCACGCAGCGCTCCGGCAGCGCGACGGAGTCGAGGGGCACCGACCCCGGCACGTTGTCGACCGCGACGAGGGGGATGCCGCCTCCGTCGGCCCATTCGACGAGATCCGACACCGTCTCGTGGTGCACGACGTGCTGGTACCGGTCGGTCACCATCGCCCCCCGCTTGTTCCAGCGACGACGTCCCACGATGTGCACGGTGTCGGCCGCGAACGCGTTGGCGGTGCGCACGATGGAGCCGATGTTCATGTCGTGCTGCCAGTTCTCGATGGCGACGTGGAACGGATGGCGCCGGGCATCCAGATCGGCGACGATCGCCTCCATCGTCCAGTACCGGTACCGGTCGACGACGTTGCGGGTGTCGCCGAACTCGAGCAGTTCGCGGTCCCAGTGGTCGCCCACGGGCGGGTCGCCGATCCAGGGGCCGACGCCGTGCGGGCCGGGGGGCGGGGCCTCGTCGGGAGTCGGATGCGTCGGGGCTCCGGTCATGGCCCGAGCGTACGGCTTGGCCGGCGGGAGCGCGTCGCCGCCTACTTCGCGGGCTCGCTCGATGAGGTCGCGATGTACACCTCGGTGCTTCCGGCCGCGACCATCCAGAACCACAACCTGTCCGGCCGCTGAGATCCCGCCGCTGAGATCCGGGCGCTGAGAGGGCCGCGGTAGTATCCGGGCCTGCGCACCATCGACGAGGAGGTCGACATGAAGGTCATCGCCGTGTTCAGCACGAAGGGCGGTGTGGGCAAGACCACGACCGCCGTCAACCTCGCCTGGGAGGCCTCGAGGAGCGCCCGCGTGCTGCTCTGGGATCTCGACCCACAGGGCGCATCCACTCATCTGCTCGGGGTGAAACCGAAGCTGAAGGCGGGGGCCGACGCCCTCGTGACCGGCAAGACCCGGCCGGAGGACGCCGTGCGGTCGACCGTGCACCCGGGGCTGGAGGTGATCCCGGCGGACGCCACCTACCGTGACCTCGATCTGCTGCTCGACGCCGCCAAGAAGTCGACGTCTCGGGTGACGAAGGTGGTGGACACCCTCCGCGGTCGGTACGACGTCGTCGTGCTCGACTGCCCTCCCGGCGAATCCCTCGTGGCGCGCAACGCACTGGCCGCCGCCGATCTCGTCGTCGTGCCGATGCCGCCGTCGCCTCTCGCCAGACGGTCGCTCGATCAGATCCGCGCGCTCCACGACGAAGCCGGTGCGGATGCCCCGATCCTCGGCTTCCTCGCGATGGTCGACCGACGCAAGTCCGTGCACCGCCAGGCCATCGAGAGCCTTGCCGCGGAGGGCCTCGCCTCGGTCGTCATCCCGGCGGCGACCGTCGTCGAGCGGATGGGCTCCGAGAGGGCTCCCCTCGGGGTGTTCGCGGCGAGGTCGGCGGCGACGCTGGCCTACCGGGAGCTGTGGTCGCTCGTCGCCGAAACGATCGGCCTCGGCTCTACGGCAAAGCGCGGGTCCTCGAAGAAGCGGAAGAAGTGACGGTCGCGGGCTGCCGCCTCATCCGAGGCTTCAGCCCGCGACGCGATCAGCTGCGGCGAGCGCGCCCCACCACTCCCGACAGGAATCCCGCGAGGGGACGCTGCTGCTCCCCCTGCTGTGCGGCCAGGATGACGACGACTCCGGTGAGCACGGGAGTCACCCACTGCAGGATCCGCATCTGGCGCTGAGCCGATGCGAGGCCATCGGAGGCGTCTCGCGACGGCTCGGTGACGCCGTCGCCACCCTCCGCCGCCCGGTCGGCAATCCGCGTGCCGAGAAGCCCCGAGTACGCGGTGGTGCCCGCCGCGGCGAGGGTCAGCACGAGCTTGACGATCGTGTTCGCGCGGGTCTCGGGCTGAACGAGCAAGCGCCCCTTGTTGCCCGCGATGAGGCCGGCGCCGCCGACCGCATGGGCGACGAGCGCGCCCACCTGTACGGGCGCCCAGCGGGCCCATCCGGCAGAGGAGATCGCGAGGCGCTCACTCTTGTCTTTCGCGAGGGCCGAGGCGCCGTTGAGGCCCACGGCGCCCATGAGGGAGCCGCCGAACCAGGTGGCCAGGCCGAGGTCGTGGAGCGAGCGGACGAACGTGTTGCGTGCGGTCATGATGCTTCCTTTCATGGGTGCTGCGGGGAATGGCAGAGGCGGGGGCGACAGATCGTCGCCCCCGCCTCGGGAATCACACGGTCAGCGACGGTTCGACTGGCGCGTCGTGGCCTGCGCCTGCTGTGCGGCCTGCTGCGCCTGCTGCTGCACGCTCGGAGCCTTCTTGGCCTCCTCCTGCATCTTGGGCGCCTCTTCCTCGGCCTTGGTGAGGTAGGACTCCCAGCGGGCCTGCATCGGCTTGATGAGTCCTCCACCGGCACCGACGATGATGACGCCGGCGATGATGGCGAGCACCGCGATGAGGATGGGGGTCGTGACGGTCGTCGCGACCTCGATCTGGTTGAGCGCCGCGGTCACACCGAGGAACAGGATGAAGATGCTCACGGCGTTGGCGATGACCTTGCCGTAGGAGAGCCCGCCGAGCGTGTTCTCGATGAGCGCCTTGGCACCGGCCGCGATCGCGGAGGCGATCACGACGATGATGATGGCGACGATGATCTTCGGCAGGAAGCCGATGATGCCCTCGAGCAGGTCGCTGACCGGGTTCGGACCGAAGACGCCGAAGGCGAACTGCAGCACGAAGAGTACGAGCGTGTAATAGAGGATCTTGCCGATGATGTCGGAAGCGTCGAGCTTCGACTTGGCGAGGGCCTTCTTCACGCCGCCGCGCTCGACGAGCCGGTCGAAGCCGACCTTCTCGAGCAGTTTGGCGAGCCCCTTGGAGAGCAGCTTGGCCACGATGAGCCCCACGATGAGGATCACGAGGAAGAGGAGCGCTTGCGGCAGGAAGGCGATGACGGCGCTGAGGCCGTCTCGGAGTACGACGGGGAAGTCCATGATGTGTGTCCTTTCAAGACAGAGGGGGTGGGGATCTCCGAGCGGAATCGGCCCGATATCGGGTCGGGCCGATTCCACCGAGCTGGGCGCTAGGTGCCAGCTTGCGGAACTAGTCGACGGGGGTGACTAGTGGGGGGGGTGGGTCAGTGGTTCGAACGGTCGGTCTCGGGCTGCCCGGTCTCGGGCTGCACGGTCTCGGGCTGCAGGAGCTCGATCTCCTCGTGGGAGACGTCCTCCGTCACGTTCTCCTGCTCGGTGACCGTCTGGGTGCCGAGCGCGACGCGCTCGACCGGGACGGTCTCCTTGTCGGTGACGACGCGCTCACCGGTCAGCACGATCTCGTGCTCCTCCGAGCTGAGCTCCGGGCCCGAGGTGGCGTCGCCGATGTTCGCATCGGTGATCGGCTCGCGCTCGAGGGTGACCTCTTCGTGGCTCACCGGCACGGTCTTCGTGACCATCTCGGTGACGACGTGCTTGCGCAGTCGCACGCGGCCGGTCTCGACGGTCTCGGTACCGACCTGCAGGCGCTCCTCGGAGCGGGTCATGGCGTCATCGGTGGTCGGACCCGAGGTGTCGTGGCCTTCGGTCGGGCGGTCGACCTCGGTGCGGTCGACTTCGGTACGGTCGACGTCCTGGTCGACCACGGGGGTCTCGACAGGAGCCGCTCCACCCATGCCGTAGTAGCGGTAGAGCTCATCCTCCTCGGCAGTCGACAGCGTGCCGTCGTCGTCGACGCGCGGGGCGTCTTTGACGAACTCCTTCTCGAAGGAGACCCGCACCACGTCGTCGCCGTAGGTCGCGTCGTTCAGCGGGGCGAAGGTCTCGCCGCTGCCGAACAATCCGGTCTTGATGGTGACCCAGGTGGGAGTCTGGTTGTCGGAGTCGACGTAGACCTGGCCCACGGTGCCGATCTTCTTGTCGTCGGAGTCGTGCACGGCGGCGCCGATGAGGTCATTGACGTTGTTGACGTTGATCATCTGTTCTCTCATTTCTTCGGGTTCTCTTCGGTGTTTCTTCGGGGATCGGGATGAAGCGGATGCCTGGTCAGCGGCCGAGTCCGGCGCGGTCGACCTTGCGGTGGTAGACCATGCCGGCGAGTCCGCCGAGGATCGCGCCGCCGAGGGTCACCACGAGGGTGACGACCACGGTGATGATGCTGCCGAGGGTGAGTGCACCCTCGTTCAGCGGGATGCGCGGGAAGCCGTTCAGGTTGGCGAGCACGTCGAACTGCGATCCGGCGATGAGCCCGATGAGGGCGAGCACGATGGCGATGACCACGGCCCACAACCAGACCGCGATGCCCTGCTTGGCTCCGCTGAAGCGTGCCATGCGACCGGCCACGTATCCGCCGCAGTAGTAGGCGACGAACAGGATGATCGCGAGCACGATGCCGCCGACGAGGCCGATCGTGTCCGCACCCTCTGCCGCATCGGCGGCGACCTGGTTCGGGTCGGCGTTGCTTCCGAGGCCGATGGCGGCACCGGTTGCGGCGAGCAGCGCGGTGAGGATGATCGCCATGCCCATGGCAGTGAGCCAGCCGAAGAAGGCGGAGCCGAACTTCATGCCTCCGAACTCCTCCTTCTCGCGCTCCACCACGGTCTCGCGACTGCTGCTGCCTTCGGCGGTGTGAGCGGCGACGGGAGTCGCTGCGACGGGGCGTTCGAAGGAGCGGGACTCAGCGCGCTCGTTCGCGTCGCTCGGGCGTCCGTTGTCGTCGCCGGGGCGGGAAGAATCGGGGCGGAAGGAATCGGGGCGGATGGGGTCGGTCATGGTCATCTCCAGTTCTGTCCGCGCCTTCGGGAGGCGTGCGGAACGGCTTGATCGGGTACAGGGTCGAGGGCGTGCGAAGGCACGGGGGTGAGTGGTTCGGACGATCGACGCCGAGAGCATCGGCGTAGCGGAAGAGCAGCGAACGTGTGGCGACAGGATGTGGAACTGGGCGAACGGTGCAGGGCCCGACATCCACCTGCTCTAGTCGAAGCCTGTTCCCCGTGCGGAGGTATCGCAATCGGAGGGGGCCCGGGTTGCCATGTCGCCGCGCTGTGGGGTAGGACACGCGAGGACGAGCCGGTCGCACCCGTTCACGATCGGCGCCCGTCCGACTGCCCACCCGACCGGCGCGAGCGGATGAAGCGCATGACGATCGGGATGACGACGGGCAGGAATCTGATGAATCTCATGGCACAGCCTCTTCGGCGGAAATCCGATGACGCCTCCCCTTGGAGGATCGCCGACCGACCCGCGTAGTCGGGCCGTCGGGAGGTAGACGCGCCCCGGCCCCGAGACGTCACGCGGAATCCGGAACGACTGCGATCTCGGGTGCTCGACAGTCGAATCGGAACGCCGGGCAGGCGGCATCTTCCCGCGTGTTGTTCGGCTTGACGGCGCGCGTGATAGCGGTTGCTCCCTCGAATGGCAACCACTCGCGCTCATCAGTCGGATGCGCTTCCCTGGGGGATCGCTTTCGGTCATCCGGCCGTACGCGTCCTGTGCTGTTCGAAGGAGTCGTCATGCCAGAGCCCGATGCGCCCGAGTCCCGGCCAGGCGCCGCCGACGGCTCGACCGACGCGGGCGACGAGCAGATCGCGGCTGCAGCGGATCTTCCCGACGGTTCCGGATCGCAGGGGCCCGACGAGGATGACGACGACGACACCGCCTCGGGCGGATGATCGGTCCGCTGACGATCCCACGCCTCCTGTCGAGCAGACGATGATCGACCTGCTGCCGCGCACGTCTCTCGCGAACGCCGATGACCGCACCCTCGCGGGGCGAGCCGCCGACGGCGATCTGCGGGCGTTCGAGGTCATCCTGCGGCGGCACGGGCCCTTGATGAGGGCTTATGCCACCCGCGTGCTCGGCTCGAACGACGAGACCGACGACGTCGTGCAGGAAGCCTTCATCGTGGCCTGGCGACAACTGCCGAATCTCGAGAACACCGTCGCCCTGAAGAGTTGGCTGCTGCGGATCGTGACCAACAAGAGCATCGACAGGGTGCGCGCGCGGCGCCACCACGCCGACATCGACGAACTCGAGTTCGAGCGGCCGGACGGCGAGACCGCGGCGACCGCCATGGAGGCGACGAGCCTCGACGAGGCACTGTCCGCCGCTCTCTCCACGTTGCCCGAGGATCAGCGGCGCTGCTGGATGCTGCGCGAGATCGCGGGCTACAGTTACGACGACATCGCAGAGCAGCTCGGCCTCCCGCACTCGACGATCCGCGGCATCCTGGCCAGGGCCAGGAAGAGCCTCGTGATCCAGATGGAGGGATGGCGATGAGCGGCGACACCCCCCTCGCACAGTCCGTCGACGATCTCGACGGCCACACCCTCGAAGAGCTCAGCGACTACCTCGACCGTGATCGCACCCCCGCGGACGGCTCCATCGATCATTCGCCCGGGTGCCAACTCGCGCTCGCCTCACTCGAACGCCTCCGTCGGCTGACCGGGCTCGCCCTCGAACGCGAGGCGGCGAACGAGGCCGAGCGGGGCGACGACTGGATCCCGAGGATCCTGGGATACATCGGTCTCGAGGTGCGTGCCGGGCGCAGCATCCCCTTTGCGCATGACGAGACCATCGGATCCCTCGCGATCACCGAGGGGGCGGTGCGGGGTCTGATCCGCGACGCGGGGGACACCGTGGGCGGCATCGTGATCGGACGCGTGCGCCTGCAGGGCGACGTGACGGTGCCCGGCGAGTCGATCACCGTCGACGTGGAGGCGAGCGCTCTCTGGGGCGCGCCCATCCGCGTTGCGATCGACGAGGTGCGAGCCGCCATCTACGAGCGGCTGACCACTCACACCGAGCTGGTCGTCGCCGGAGTGGATGTCGCGGTGCACGACATCTCGGAACCGCAACCCCCGGCATCCCCGGCATCCCCGCCCGACACCACCGCTGATCCCGCGGACCGACCGTGATCGTGGACGCCGGCGAACTCTCCCGCGCCCTGACGGAGGTGGTGGCCGCGACCGAGGGCGTGACCTCGGTGTACGAGGCGCGACCTATCGTCGTCGGCGTCGCGGCGAGGGTGGTCGAGGTGGTCGTCGGCGACGCTGTGGAACGGCACCTGGTGCTCGTGGAATCCGACGACGAGGGGTTGCGCATCCGCGTCTCCCTCGCCTCACGGTCGTCCGAACCAGCCGCGGTCGTCTGTCGCAGGGTCTACCGGGCCGTCGGCGACCATCTCGCCTCGCTCGGACTCGACTCGCCGGCCGACATCGCGGTGTCGATCGGCCGGGTCGGCTGAGCGCGCGGACGAGTGCACGGGTGACTGCGCGGGTGACCGCACGGGTCGATCGCACCGCGGAGTAGCCTGGAGTCAATCGATCGACGACGAAGTGGAGCGCAGAGTGAGCAACGACACCAGTGACCGGAACGCGGGCAACTCGAAGGCCGACGGCGAGTACACCGACGCCGATCCGATCGACGAGAAGGCCCCGAAGCCCGAGGACGAGGGCACCTACACCGACAGCGAGCTGCCCCCGGACGCCGTCTAGCCCGCGCTCCCGTCAGAACCCGCACGGTCCGCTTCTCTGCGGGAGCCACCGGCGGTCGGCCCGTCATCGCCGCGGCGACGGCGACGGAACACCGGTTCCACGGCGGCGATTTCCTGCTCGGTCGCGATGCGGAACGCGCCGGCCGCCTCGGTCTGCACCTCCCGTCGTCCCTGCCCGCGGGTGGCGCGGAGGCTGGCGACGATGGAGACCGTGATGATGGTGGCGACCACGGCGAGGCTGACCGTGGTGGGCACGTAGAGCACATCCAGCAGCAGCATCTTGATACCTACCCAGATCAGCACGAACGACAGGCCGATCTTGAGGTAGACGAAGCGGTGGATGAGGTCTGCGAGCAGGAAGTACATCGCCCGGAGCCCGAGGATCGCGAATGCGTTCGCGGTGAAGACGAGGAACGGTTCCGACGTCACCGCGAAGATCGCGGGGATGGAGTCGACGGCGAAGACGATGTCGGTGATCTCCACCAGCACCAGGACCGCCAGCAGTGGGGTCGCCACGACGACCCCCGCCTTGCGGATCAGGAACTTCTGCCCGTGGTAGGCGTCGGTCATCGGCACGAAACGGCGGAACAGCTTCAGGATTCGCGACTTCTCCGGGTGGACGTGATCGTTGCGGGAGCGGAACATCCGCCACCCCGTGTAAATCAGGAAGGCGGCGAACACGTACAGCACCCAGGAGAAGTTCTCGATCAGCGCCGCCCCGGCGGCGATGAAGATGCCGCGGAAGATCAACGCGCCGAGCACCCCGAGGAAGAGCACCCGGTGCTGGTACTCCCGGGGAACGGCGAAGGCGGCGAAGATGATCGCCCAGACGAAGACGTTGTCGACGGCGAGCGATTTCTCGATCAGGTAGCCGGCGAAGTACTGCTGGCCGAACTCCGCGCCCCAGACCGACCACACCAGCACTCCGAAGGCCACCCCGAGGGTGACCCAGACGATCGACCATGCGGCGGCTTCGCGCACGCCGATCGTATGCGCTGTGCGATGGGCGACCAGATCGACGGCGAGCATCACCAGAATCACACCCAGAACAGCGAACCATGCCCACAAGGCGACAGTCATGACAAAGACCTCCACGAGATTCTCGTGAAGGTCTGGTCAGCCCTTCCGGGCCCTGCGCACCGGATCCCGCGGCGGGAACGTACTGACGGTGTCGAGCGAGGACTACTCCCCTTCGGGCTTAATCAAACAGCAGAAGTATGCTTCACGTCAAGCGCGATCTCTCGGATCACGGCCAGCTCGAAGGAACCCGCTAATCGGGCGCGTCTCCCGCGCGGCGGAGGGCGGAGGCGACCGTCGCCAGGTCGTCGAGCGTCTGCCGTTCGGTGTCCACACTGATGCGGCTCGCCGCCGAGGTGATGATGTCGAGGTACCGGCGATAGATTCGATCGCGGGCAC